>JBARRR010000060.1:0-2905 GCA_049644325.1 Candidatus Dormiibacterota bacterium | reverse complement strand
AGCGTCTGGAGTGAAATCGAGAAGACGAAGGGCGTCTACAACTGGTCCAACCTCGACGCCAAGGTCAACGAGGTCGTCGCCCATGGGCTGAGCCCTCGCGTGATCATCGACTACAGCAACACGCTCTACTCGACCGCCGGCGCCGCCAAGCAGGCGTCGATGACGCCGCCGATCCCGCCACTTAACATCGGCCAGCCCGACTTCTACCCGCCCGACTCGCCGGCCCCGTTCGCCAAGTGGGCCGGGCTCCTGGCGGAGCGCTACCGCGGCCGGGTGCAATACCTGGAGGTCTGGAACGAGCAGAACTCGGGTTTCCGGTTCTGGGAGCCGCACGAGGACCCCGTCGCCTACGGCGCGCTGTTGAAGGCCACGTACATCGCGGTCAAGGCGGTGGCGCCCGAGGACCAGGTGGCCTTCGGCGGCACCTTCTATCCGGCCATCGACATCGCCTCCGCGAACGCCTATGGCATCCCCATCCCCAACGACCCGGTGGCCCAGCAGCTGGGCGCCCCGCACCAGGGAACGCTGACCTTCGTCGCCAACGCCCTCAACGCCGACCCTACGCTGGGCCAGTACTTCGACGCCATGGCCTACCACCCCTACCGCTTCCCCTACATGGCGCCCGAGGTCAACATCCCCATCGAGGGCAGCATGGAGACGTCGATGGTGGCGGTGAGGGCGCTGCTCGACGCCTACCAGCTGCAATCCAAGCCGATCTGGATCACCGAGGTCGGCTGGCCCAACAACATCCAGGCTTACGGCACCAGCTTCGACAAGAGCGCCTCCTACCTGGTGCGGACGTTTGCGACCGCGTGGGCGCACGGGATCGAGCAGGTCGACTGGTACTGCTATGGCGATGGCGGCAGCGACTGGACCTATAACCAGGAGGCCGCCTTCGGGATTGTCGATACCAATGGTGTGCCCAAACCGGCGCTGTACGCGTGGCAGACGCTCAACCGGCTGGTCGGCAGCCTGCCGTACCTCGACTCCCGGTCGGTGGCTTTGGGGCTGCCGGCCGACGGCAAGGCGCCGCGGTTCGGAGGCGGGACCCACGCCGTGACGGTGGTCTGGCTGGCGCCGGAGACGATGTTCACCGACCAGGGTGGCTTGCCTGTGGCCGGCGAGCTGGCAACGGTGCCCACGCCGCCGGGGACGGTCGCCATCTATGACATGAAGGGCGCGGCTCTCCCGCTGGGAGCAACATTCCAGGCCTCTCCCTACCCGGTCTACCTGGTCCAGGACCTCGCTCTAGCAGGCAGCGGGCTCAGCGGAGCGGGAGTTGGTGGCGGTGGCGGCTTGCCGAATACCAGCCGCTGAGCATGAGACCGGCAGCGGCACCGCTGTTGTGGCAGGATCGCGCCATGGCTGAGACCCCAGCCCCGCCGGCCCAGCTGTCTGAGGATCGCGCCTACGTCTGGGACGGCAGCACCTGGCAGCCGGCCCAGTACTCGCCCGACGGCACGCACGTCTGGGATGGGCAGGTCTGGCGCCAGGTCGTGCCGGCAAGCGGAGCGCCCCCGCGAAACGCGCAGGGCCTCGACTTCACTTTCGAGGTAGGAGACCAGGAGAAGCACACCGTCCGCTTCCTCTACGACCAGATGTGGGGCAAGCTGGTCATCAGCGTCGACAACGAGCCGGTGATCCAGCAGACGCGGATCCTTTCGTTCAGCACCGTTTCGAAGTACCCATTCGCGGTTGGCGTCGACGAGAAGCACAACGTCGTCATCGAGAAGAAGCGGAAGCTGATGTACGCGGGATTCCGCCCACAGGTGGCCACCGTCACGGTCGACGGGAAGGAGATCGGACAGTACGACGGCTCCGCCTGGATTAGCTCCTAGGCCGGTTCAGGCCCGGATTCCGCCTTGGCCTTAAGCCCGCCGGTGAACTTCTCGAATGACGGCCCCAGGTCGGGGATCGACTTCCACATCATCCCCAGGAGCGGCCCGGTGTACTCCTCGCGAACGTGGACGTGGGTGCCGCCATCCTCAGGTTTCAAGGTGAAGGTGCGAACGCCCTTGAACAGGCCCAGCGGCATGCCGCCCGACCAGACCATCTTCTTGCCCGGTTCGAACTCCACCACCTTGACCGGGAAGGTCCGGTCGGGGTTGGCCTCGGACACGACCTTGATGGTCTCGCCCGGCGAGATCTTGCCCTCCACACGAACCACCCCGTTGTCCCAGTTGGCGAAGTTTTCTCCGTCGGTGATGATCTCCCAGATCTTTTCGGGGCTGGCCTTGATGTCAGCGCTTGACTCGTAGAACCTCATGCCGCTCCTCCGTCTTCGGTAGCCATTATGTTACCATCAATTCGATGAGCGCCATGCCCCCAGCCGGCGATCCCTTCGAGGCGCTTGGTGACTCCAACCGCCGTGCCATCGTGGAGCTGCTCGGCTCCGGCGGCCGCTCGGTTCGGGAGATCGCGGACACCCTGCCCATCAGCCGGCCGGCGGTGTCGCGCCATCTGCGCCTGCTGAAAGACGCCGGCCTGGTGACGGACGAGGCGCGCGGGACCCGGCGCATCTACCAGCTCGACAATGCCGGGGTCGATGCCGTCCAGGCCTATATCAGTGGGGTCTGGGGCGATGCCGCCGCGCGTTTTCGGCTGTTCGCGGAGAACACCGCGCCCAAACGCAAGCGCAGGTGATCGAGCCGGTACGACTTTCGTTCGACGTCGCCTGCCCGGCGCACCACGCCTTCGAGGTGTGGACGGCCAAGGCGTCGAAGTGGTGGCCCACCGGCTCCACGATCTCGCAGGAGAAAGACCTCGAGATCGTCTTTGAGGGCCGCGTCGGAGGTCGCATCTTCGAGCGAACCAACGGCGGGCAGGAGCTGGAGTGGGGCGAGGTGACGGTGTGGGAGCCACCCCGGCGGCTGGCCTACGAGTGGTGGATCGCCACCGATCGCGA
>JBARRR010000059.1:0-37512 GCA_049644325.1 Candidatus Dormiibacterota bacterium | reverse complement strand
CTGGCGCTGTGGGCGGCGCGGCGGCGGGGGGAGGGTGGCGGCTGGCGCTGGGTGCTGCTCTCGGGAGTCGCCCTCGCCGTTGGCGTGCTCATCCGCTACTCGACCGGGCTGGCCGTCCTCCCCATCGCCGCCTACCTGGCGTGGAGGCGGCGGCGGCAGGGGCCTGGGGCGATACTGGCCGAGGTCGCGAGTTGGCTGGGCCCAATCGCCGGAGTCACGCTCCTGGTCGCCTGGCTCAACTGGGCGAGGTGGGGCGACCCCCTCCAGCTGGGGCTGCCAGAGGCGGCGCAGAACTATGTCCAGCCGTTGGCCGAGCAGGCGATCTCGCTGGTCGGCCTCCTGGCCAGCCCCGGCAAGGGCTTGCTGCTCTTTTCCCCGCTCTTTATCCTGGGAGCCGTCGGCGTACGGCGGCTGCTGCATCGCGACGCCGCCTTCACCTGGGTGACGGTGGCGGTGGTGGCCGTCACGTTGCTCTTCTACGCTCGGCTGACGACGTGGCATGGCGACTACTCCTGGGGGCCAAGGATGCTGGTACCCCTGGCGCCGCTGCTGATGCTCTGGTGCGCGCCGATGCTGGCGCTCTGGCCGTCCTTGGGCCGTGCGTCCCGGGCCGCCGTCGCGGCACTGGTGGCGGCGGGTGTCGCGGTCCAGTCGGTCGATATTCTCACCGGCTGGGAGCGCGTGATGACGGTGATCCTGCAGAGGACCCACCCGCCCTTCGAGACCACCTCGGATCCCCTCTACTACTTCGACCTCGCCAATAGCCAGCTGCTGCTCCAGTTCCAATCGGTGGGGACCATGCTGTTCGGTCCCAATCCCTTCGGCCAGTACGCGGTCAGCGACGGTTCCCAGGACCTGGTCTACCTCTACACCCCTGACTTCTGGTGGGCTGACCCGTGGACCACGCCGGCGTTGCGCCCCTTCCTGGTGGTGGTCGCCGTTCTCCTGTTGCTCCTGGTTGTGCTCTCCGGCCTGCGCCTGCTCAAAGCCGCCCGGGGCCTGCCTAAACCGGCCCACGCCGGCACGGCGCCGGCGCCCCCGGTGATAAAATCTGAGCAAGTTAGTCAGATTTTGTAATCCGCGAGGGATTCTTGACCGAAGCCGTTGAGGTCGACCAGCTGAACGAGGACGTCATCAGGACCGCCCGCCTGCCCTCGTGGCTGGAGACGCGCAAGCTCGACGACCTGGCGACCTTCCGCGACCTGCCCTTCCCCGACTCCAACCGCGACGAGGACTGGCGCAAGACCGACGTCAGCCGTATCGACCTCCGCGGCTACTCGTTGCCGGGCGCGCCCCGCCCCAACCCCGCCGTCGCTGCCGAGCTGGCGGCCCAGGGCGTCACCGTGTCGACCCTTGAGGATGCCGCCCAGACCCACGGCGAGCTGGTCCAGCGGTACTTCGAGCACGAGGTCGTCCCCGCCGCCGCGGGCAAGTTCGCGGCCTACAACGCCGCCTTCTGGCGTGGCGGCGTCTTCGTCCACGTGCCCAGGGGGGTGACGGCGACGGTGCCGATCAGGACCGCCTTCGCGCTCCCCGACGGCGGCGCCGGACCGCAGGCCATCCTGCCCAGGAGCCTGGTGGTGGTCGAGGATGGGGCCTCCCTGGTGTATACCGACGAGTACGGCGCGGCCAGCGCCCCGGTCGGCGGTGCGGCCCTCAGCAGCGCTGTGACCGAGGTGGTCATGGGCGACAACGCCCGCATCCAGTACCTCGTCCTCCAGGAGTGGCCGGACGACGTCGACCACGTCGCCACCCACCGGATCCACGTGGGCCGCGACTCCAACGCCGAGCTGGTGGTCGCCGCCACCGGCGGGCGCATCAGCAAGGTCTACATGGAGGTCTCGATGCTGGGCTCGGGGTCCTCGGCCCGAATCTCCGGCCTGATCATCGGCCACGGCAAGCAGCACTTCGACTATCAGTCGCTCCAGGACCATCGGGCGCCAAACTGCGTCAGCGACCTCCTGGTCAAGGGCGCCCTCAAGGACGAGGCGCGCTCGGTCTACTCCGGCCTGATCAAGATCGAGAAGGCGGCGCAGCACTCCGACGCCTACCAGGCCAACCGCAACCTGCTGCTCTCGCCGAGGGCGAAGGCCGACTCCATCCCCAAGCTCGAGATCGAGGCCAACGACGTGCGCTGTACCCACGGCGCCACCGTGGGGCAGGTCGACGCCGAGCAGCTCTTCTACCTGCAGAGCCGCGGTTTCTCGCTGGAAGAGGCCCAGAACACGCTGGTCCACGGCTTCTTCCAGCCGGTGATCGACCGCATCGCCCTGGAGGAGGTCCGGGCCCGGATCCACCAGGCGATCGACGCCGAGCTCGAGGGCCTAGAGCCGGAGGCCGCGGCATGAGCCTGGTGCGGGTCGCCTCCGTCGATGAGATCCCCGAGAACGGCGCCAAGCACGTCGAGGTCGGGGGCGACGAGATCGCCGTGGTCCGCGTCGACGGCAACTTCTACGCCGTCAGCGACATTTGCAGCCACGAGTACTACCACCTCTCCGAGGGCGAGGTCGACCCCGAGGACCTGACCATCGAGTGTCCCAAGCACGGTTCCCAGTTCAGCCTCGTCGACGGGCGCCCCCGGAGCCTGCCGGCGGTCCTGCCGGTGCCGGTCTATGGCGTCCGCCTCCAGGGCGACGACGTCTACGTCGAGCTGATCAGCAGTGGCGAGTCAGCCGCCGACGAGCAGGAGCCCGCCGCCCGAGAGGCTTCGGCATGACCGAGACCGCCGCGCGCCCCACGGCCACCCCGCTCGACGTTTCCGCCATCCGCAGGGACTTCCCCATCCTCACCCGCGCTGTCCGCGGAGGCAAGCCGCTTGTCTACCTCGACAATGCCGCCTCCAGCCAGAAGCCCAAGCAGGTCATAGATGCCTTGGCCGACTACTACACCCGCTACAACGCCAACGTCCACCGCGGCATCCACACTCTCAGCGAGGAGGCCACCGACGCCTACGAGGAGGCGCGGCGCAAGATCCAGCGCTTCATCAACGCCGAGCACCCGGATGAGCTGATCTTCGTTCGCAACACAACCGAGGCCATCAACCTGGTGGCCAACAGCTACGGTCAGCGCCTCAAGCCCGGAGACGAGATCCTCCTCTCCGAGATGGAGCACCACTCCAACCTGGTGCCCTGGCAGCTGCTGGCCGACCGCAGCGGCGCCAAGCTCCGCTTCCTACCCCTGAACGACGACGGCACCATCGACATGTCGGCCCTGCCCGGGCTGCTCAGCGAGAAGACCAGGATCGTTGCTGTCAGCCACATGTCCAACGTGCTGGGGACCATCAACCCGGTTGAGGAGATCGTCCGCCAGGCCCACGCGGCCGGGGCGGTGGTGCTGCTCGACTCCGCCCAGGCGGTGCCCCACATGCCCGTTGACGTGCAGGCGATCGGCGCCGACTTCATCGCCTTCAGCGGTCACAAGATGCTCGGCCCCATGGGCGTGGGCGTGCTCTACGGCCGCCGCGAGCTCCTGGAGTCGATGCCGCCCTTCCTGGGCGGCGGCAACATGATCATGCTCGTCGACCTCGAGCACAGCACCTACAACGAGCTTCCCGACAAGTTCGAGGCCGGCACCCCCGACGCCGGCGGCGCGATCGCCCTGGGGGTCGCGGTCGACTACCTGTCGGCGCTGGGCATGGATAACGTCCGCCGCCACGAGCGCGACATTGCCGATTACGCCATCGAGGTGCTGCTGGGACTCGACGACCTCGCCCTCTACGGCCCCAAGTCGGCCGACGCCCGTGGCGCCGTCTTGGCCTTCAACTTCGCCGACATCCATCCCCACGACCTCGGCACCCTGCTCGATCGGGATGGCGTCGCCATCCGTGCCGGCCACCACTGCTGCCAGCCCCTGATGCGCCGCCTCGGCCAGGTCGCCACGGCGAGGGCCAGCTTCTACATCTACAACACCCGCGAGGAGGTCGACGCCCTGGCCGAATCGCTGGTTCGAAGCCGCGAGATCTTCAGTTAGGCTTCAGATATGTCATTCCAGTTCGACGACGAGCTCTACCGCGACATCATCCTCGACCACTACCGCAACCCGCGGAACAAGGGCGACCTCGACCCCGCGTCGGTCAAGGTCAACGCCAACAACCCGCTCTGCGGTGACGAGGTGACGATCACCGCCGTGCTCAGCGCCGACGGCCAGACCGTGGAGCACGTCCACTTCAGCGGCCGGGGCTGCTCCATCAGCCAGGCCTCGGCCTCGATGATGACGGAGGAGGTCGAAGGCAAGACCCTCCCCGACGCGCTGGTGGTGATCAACAGGTTCAAGACGATGATGCTGGCGGACGGGGATGCCGAGGGGCTGGGGGACCTGGAGGCGCTCCAGGGCGTCAAGAAGTACCCCGTCCGGATCAAGTGCGCCGTCCTGGCATGGAACTCGCTGCTCCAGGGTTTACAGGAGCAAGCCGGCGAGCAGGTCGGCCCCGAAGCGCACACCCACGAAGTCGGAAGCTGAAATGACTGACGAGACGGACACCGAAGCCACGCCGCAGCCCAACCTGGGCGCGTACAACGACGACGTCGACGCCAACGGCTCCGCCGCTGCCACGGGCGACGAGGACAGCGGCGCAACGGTCGACGGCGGAGGTGGTGCATCGGCCGACGCCGCCACGACGTCTGGCGACATCAGCTCCGACTCGGTCCGCGAGGCGCTCAAGGCGGTGGTCGACCCCGAGATCGGAATCGACATCGTCAACCTCGGCCTGATCTACGAGGTCAAGGTCGAGGAGAACAACATCAAGGTCGAGATGACACTCACCGGCCCGGGTTGCCCCATCGGCCCGATGCTGCAGAGCCAGGTCTACGGCATCGCCGCCGGGTTCCCCGGCGCCCGCAATGTGCAGGTCGACCTGGTCTGGTCGCCGCCGTGGGACCCGCGGACGATGGCGTCCGAGGAAGCCAAGGACATACTCGGCATCTGGTAGCGCGGCTGCACCGGGTCCCGGGCCTGCGGGCCCTCGCCAACCCCCGCTTCCAGCTGATCGTTGCCCTCATCCTCCTCGGCACCGCCGCGGTCATCCACCTCCAGGTGGTGCTCTTCGCCAGTGGCGCCTCCTTTGACCTCCACGACATCGTGGGGTCGGCCCGGTCGATGCTGGCGGGGCAGAGCCCATATCAGCCGATGGGGGTGGCGCCGGCGGGACTGTCAACATTTGGGCCGAGCCACAGCAACTACCCGCCGACGGCCTACGTCCTGCTGACGGCGCTGGCGGTGGCATCGGGACCCGCCCTGGATGTGGCCTGGCTGGTCCTGGGCGAGCTATTGGTGGCGGGCACGGTGGCGATGGTCTATATCGGGATCGGCCGGCCCTCGCTGCTGGAGGGTGTCGTTGTCGCCACCCTCACCCTCTTCTTCTACCCCCTGCTCAACGACCTGTTCTGGGGCCAGTTCAACCAGGTGACGCTCTTCCTGGTGGTGGCCGCGGTGCTGGCCCACCAGCGGGCCAGGCCGATCCTGGGGGGCGTGGCCCTGGGGCTGGCGGTCGGCCTCAAGCTGACCCCGGCAGCGCTGCTCCTGTACTTCGCCTGGAAGCGTAACTGGAAGCTGGTGGCGGCGACCCTGGTAACCGTCGCGGTGATGGTGGGAGTCACCTTCCTGGTCGGTTGGGGGCCCCGTTGGGCGGAATATTTAAGCCTCGTCGGCCCCTCGTCACGGGGAACGGCGATGTACGGCAACCAGACCATCAATGGCGTGCTGCTGCGGTTCTGGCAGCCGGAGCTGAACGGGTTCCCCATTGGAGCGCTGGATCCCGGCGTCATAGTCGCCTGGTACGCCGCCGATGCCCTGGTGCTGGGCCTGCTGCTGCTGTCCCTGCGCGGCGCCCCCGCCGCCGGGCCGCTGCGCACCTGGACGGAGGTCTCCCTGGTCCTGCTGGCCCTGCCCCTGGTTCAGCCCGTTGCCTGGTTCCACCATCACCTGTTCGCTGTGGTGGCGATGGTCGTCGGTCTCCGCCTCGTCCGGGCGCGGGCCCTGCCGGCGGCGGCGGTCGCCGCGCTCCTGCTCGCCTACCTGATGACCACGCCGGCCGCCGTCGTGCTGGCGGTCAACGCCATCCCCAAGGCCACGCCGTACTCGATCACCGGGGTGCTGGCTTCAGTGCTGGTGGTTGGGCCCCTGATCGCGATCGCCGCCCTGGGTCGCACGCGACCGCCGTCGGCCCCGGCCAGAGCCCCCAGCCCCGGTTGATAGACTCTGGCTGACATGAGCGCCGTTTCGCCGCGCCCATTTGTGGGCCCGCGGCTGCTGCTTCTTTGCCTGGTTTGCGTTACCTCTTGCTCGCCGTTCGGCCAAAACCCGGCGGCCACCAAGCAGCCGCCGCCGGGGACGATCAAGGGCAACATCGTCTTCCAGCCCGAGGACACCGCCACCGAGCTCGACCCCGCCAAGACCGAGGTCAAGGTCAAGCCCCTGAACTCCGACACCGAGCTCAAGACCGTGAGCGTCAAATCGGACACCGGCACCGACGTCGCCGTCAACCTCCAGAACGGTCAGGCCAGCCTCAAGGGCGAGCTGGGAACCGACACCCACTACACCGTCACCGCCACCGCGGTGGTGCACCACAAGGGCGCCGCCGACGAGCCCGAGACCGAAGTCACCGCCTTCAGCACGGCCACCACTCCCAAGATCGTGGCCACCAACCCGCAGAGCGTGGGCAAGGGCCAGTCGGTGGTCCTGACATTGGCGCCCGCGGCCAGCGATGTCAGCGTCATCGACGGCCCCGTCGATGCCCAGCTCGGTCCTGACGGGACAACCGTGACCTTGCTGCCCAAGTCCTACACCCAGGGGCAGACATACAGCCTCACGCTGGTGGCCAAGAACAAGGCCGGGATCGCGGGCCAGCCCCAGCAGGCGACCTTCAACACCCTGCCGCCCGGCACCGCCGCCGCCTCACCCGACAGCGGCAGCACCAACATCGGCGTCGCCTACCCGATCACCGTCACCCTCAGCGGTCCACCCGCCGACCGGGCCGCGCTGCTGAACAAGCTGACGGTCACCGTCGATGGCTCCGCGCCGGCATCCGCCGGCACCGGTGGCTGCGCCCAGTACGGCACCTCCGCGGTGCCCAGCGGGCCGATCGCGACCAACGCCTCCTGGCTCAGCGACCGCAAGGTGAAGCTGACGCCCAAGACCCCCGACGGCTACTGGCCGGCCAAGAGCACGGTCTCGCTGAAGGGCACCATCCAGGGCCTCACCAGCAACACCGGCAGCGTCTTCGAGGGCAACGTCAGCACCAGCTTCACCACCGCCGACAAGCGGGTTGTCGACGTCGACCTGAGCAAACAGCAGCTGACGACGTGCAAGAACGGGGTCCAGGACCAGCAGTTCCTGATCAGCAGCGGCACGCCCAGCCACCCCACCTACACCGGCAGCTTCTACATCTGGCGCCGGGTCGCCGACGAGGAGATGAAGAGCCCAGAGGGGCCCTTCGCGCCCGACTACTACGACATCAAGCACGTGCCCTGGACGCAGTACTTTGACGGCAGCGCCGCCCTCCACGGCGCCTGGTGGCACAACAGCTTCGGGACCCCGAGGAGCCACGGCTGCGTCAACGTCCAGTCGCCGACCAACAACACCCAGTGGCCCAAGGCGCTGCCCCAGGCCGAGTACCTGTGGGGCTTCAACAACCTCGGCGACCCGGTGCTGGTGCACGGCGTCACCCCTGGGCTGTCGGCGGCGAGCCAGCCGAGCGACTGAGGCGGCCCCCGTGTCGACGATCGGGCGTCGGTCATAATTAGCGCGATGTCCGAATTTGCCCTCAGATCCCTTGCCATCCTGACCACCGCCTTCATCCTGCTGGGCTTCGGCATCTACTTCGGCACCCCGGTCAGCGACACCTACAAGCACGATTACATCTTCTTCGGCGGTGGAGTGATCTCTCTCCTCAGTGGCCTGGCCACTCTCGGCCTCTTCGGGATGCTTTTGAAGCAGCGCCAGGAATACGGCGACGACATTACCTCCGACCAGGGATACCCCGAGATGGCCGCGCCTCCGCCCAACGTCGGCGGCGCCGCGGCGCGAAAGGCGGCTGCCGACGCCGCCGCCGAATCGGACGACTCGGAGTCCTCGGACTAGCCGGCGACCTGTACCCGGTTCTGGCCGCGGGCGCGGCCCTCGATCAAGGCCTGGGTGGCACGCCCCAGCAGGTTGGCGTCGGCGGTGGGATCCTTGCCGGTGCTGGCCACCCCCATCGAGAGCGTGACCCGGCCGCCGCCGTCGCCCAGCTGGACCGCGCCATTCTCGACCATCTCTCGGATCCGCTCGGCGGCGCGGAAGGCGCCCTCCTCATCGGTCTCCGGCAGCAGCACCAGGAATCGCTGCGTGCCCAGAGCGGTGACGCGGTTGGTCGATGCCAGGGTGTCGGCCTCGCGGAGGACGCCCGCGATCAGGTTGCCGACCTCGCGGATCGCGTTGGTGATCAGCTCGTAGCCCAGCGCGGCCTCCAGCTCCGCCAGCGAGTCGATCTCCGCCACCACCACAGAGAGGTCGTGCTGGTAGCGGCTGGCGCGGTTGAGCTCCTGCTCCAGGAGGGACTCGAAGAAGACGACGTTGAAGAGGTTGCTGAGGCCCTCGACGACGAACAGCGGCCGGTCATGGGCGGGGTCGATGGGCATGCCGCAGTGAGAGCAGTAGTTGAAGTCGGGCCGCGTGCTGGCCCGGCAGTAGCGACAGCTGTCGGCGGGGCTGCGGTCCCACACCCGGGCAGGAACGGCTGCGGCCTCCTCCGCCCCCGCTGGGTTGTCGCCCTTATTCGTCATCGTGAGCGCCGTAATCATATCGGGCGGGGTCCCAATTGGTAACAGCTGGGTGCAAGTGTCATCGGGCGCGTGTAGGGGCTGCGTAACATGGGTTGCATGCCTGCGGTTACCCCGGCGCCGGGGGAGGTCAAGATCAGCCCGGCCAACGTGGTGGTCGAAGGCCTTTGCAAGGACTTCGGCTCCTTCCGGGCGCTCGACACCGTCAGCTTCGACGTCAACAGCGGCGAGTCGGTGGTCATCCTCGGTGAGAACGGCGCCGGTAAGACCACCACCCTTCGATGCCTGGCCGGGGTGCTTTCGCCCAGCGCCGGCACGGTGACCGTGGGCGGCATTTCGGTTGCCGACGACTCGGAGGCGGTTCGTGCCCAGGTTGGCCTGCTCTCAGAGCTGCCCGGGCTCTACGAGCGCATGACCGCACCCGAATACCTCGACTTCTTCGGCCGCATCCAGGGAATGGCCGAGGACCTCCGCCGGGAGCGGATCGCCGAGCTGCTCCAGCGCTTCGGCCTTGACGGCCGTAACGACGTCTGGATAGGAAGCTTCAGCAAGGGCATGCGGCAGAAGGTGGCCCTCATCCGCGCCACGTTGCATCACCCCCGGGTGCTGCTCCTCGACGAGCCGACCTCGTCGATGGACCCCGCCGGCGCTCGCCTCACCTGGGACTACATCATGTCGCTGAAGCAGAGCGGGATCGCCGTGGTGATCTGCACCCACAACCTGCGCGAGACCGCCCGCGTCGCCGACCGCCTGGCCATCATGGCGGGCGGCCGCATCCTGGCCCAGGGCACCCTCGACGAGCTCCACGCCGAGCTCGGCCTCAAGCCGCGCTATGTACGAACCCTGGTGCCGGGGCTGGAGGACATCTACATGGAGGTGATGGTCCGCGCCGGCCACCTCCCCACGATCTCCGCCAACTGATGGGCGCCAGACTGGGCAGGGTCCTGTTCCTGGGGGTGCGCCGTCCCCGCTGGGACATGGTCTGGCTGGTCGCCCGGCGCGACCTGCGGGAGTCGACCTCGGACGCCCGCCTCTTCATCGCCATGACCAGCCTGACCTTCGTCATCCCGCTCCTGGCGGTCGCCGGCGTCAGTGTCAGCGCCCGCTTCCTGGGCGCGGGGACCCTTGGCATCGCCGAGCGCCTGATCGAGGTCGGCGCCTTCTTCGTGGTCTTCCTGCCGGCATCCTTCTCGCTGGTCCTGGCGCTGGAGTCGTTCAGCGGCGAGCGCGAGCGCAACACCCTGGAGACGCTCTTCGCCACGCCCCTTCGCGAGAGCGAGATCTACATGGGCAAGATCTTCGCCGTGCTGCTGCCCAGCCTTGCCCTCAGCTACTCGGCGCTGGTGGTGTACACCATCGGCGTCCTGCTCATCGACGGCGTCATCCCAACCCAGGAGCTTGGCCCTTTGGTGGTGGTCACCCTGGCCCAGGCGCTGGTCATGGTCAGCGCCGCCACCATCGTCTCCAGCCAGACCAAGACGCTGCGCTCGGCGAACGTGATGGCCAGCTTCATCATCATCCCCATGAGCGGCGTCATCCAGGGAGAATCGGTGTTGATCATCACCCACCTGGAGTGGATCCTGTGGGCGGTGGCGGCGATGCTGGCGGTGGTCGCCCTGCTGCTGCTTCGCCTGGGCATGATCGGCTTCAACCGCGAAGCCATCCTGGCCAAGGAGAGCGCGCCCCCCAACCGTCGCGCCTGGCTGCGCCGGGCGATCGCTGGCATCCCCGGCCCCGGCCGCTGGATCGCGCTCTTGCCGCGGCTGCCCCGGGCTGTCGGCGGCGCCTTTGGCCGGACCCGCTCGGCGATCGTGGTGGCGGTGGTGCTGCTGGCCGCCGGCACCCTCTTCGGCGCCGTCTCCGAACGCCTCTCGCTGATATCCAGCCAGCCCGTACAGGTGCTGGTCTCGGCACAGCTGCCCACCGGCCACGAGCTGGTGGTGGGGACCCCGCACCTCTTCGCCTTCATCTTCGGCCACAACCTGCTGGTCGGCCTCCTGATGGTGGTCCTGGCGCCGGCCACCCTGGGCGTCATCGGCGGCCTGATGCTGCTGACCAACGGCTTCGTCATCGGCTACCTGGGGGCGGTGTTCTTCGGCTTCTCCCGGCTGGACTACTTCGCCTGCGGCATCCTCCCCCACGGGATCATCGAGCTGGGTGCGCTGGTTTTGGCCTACGCCTTCGCCCTGCGAGTGGGCGCCAGCATGGTGCGGCCATCACCCGAGGGCTGGCTGGGGGGGATGCGCCTGGCGGTCGGCGACTACGCCCGGGGCGCGGTGGTCTTCGTGCCCCTGTTCGCCGTCGCCGCATTCATGGAGTCATACGTCACACCATTGGTGCTTCGCGGCTGCTGAATTCCGACGCATCCCATTTGGGGGGTGCTAGCATAGCGGGCGCAATGAAGAGGATCCTGGTGGTGGAGGACTATTACGCCCTCGCCGATATCGAGACCCTCCTGTGCCAGATGGAAGGGTACGAGGTCAAGACGGCCAAGACGGGGGAGGAGGGGCTCGAGCTGATCGAGTCCTACAACCCCGATCTCGTCATCCTCGACCTGATGCTGCCCGGTGAGCTGAGCGGCTCACAGGTGCTGCAGCGGATCAGGTCGAACGGCCAGAATGAGCCCAAGGTGCTGGTGGTGTCGGCGCTGGTCAACCAGACGACCACGCCGGAGCTGGAGAAGTACGCCAACGTCCAGGCCCTGAAGAAGCCGTTCAAGGTCAAGGAGCTGGCCTCCAGGGTGCGGGCCATGGTGGGGCCGAACTAGCCCGAAACCGCGCCGGGGCCGTTGCCTCCAACCTGACTCCAACTCGGACCGGGTATGACAATTAGGCATGCCCCAGCGCCGCTGTCCCTACCTCGAGCAGATCCTGAAGTCGAAGCTCGGCCCCGCCTCGCGCTTCCGCGCCGACTGCCACGTCGACCACAAGACCCACCAATTCGTCTACCTGCGCAACCCCGCGCCGCCGTGTCTGACAGACTTCGAGTCGTGCTCCTTCTACCGACGGCAGTTCGACGAGGAGAACCGCCAGATCAGCCGCTACACCGAGTAATGGGGGGCTAGGCCATGTCGCAGCGCCGCGGCGGTGACTTCTTCGACAACGTGGAGCCGCTGTTCGGCAGGTCGGTGCGGCCCAACTTCGAGAACTTCCGCGTCACCCGGGGGATGCGGCGGCTGCTCATCATCGGCGGCGCGATCCTCATCATCCTCTTCGTCGTCAGCCCGGCCGTCGGCCTCTACATCGATCGCCTCTGGTTCGCCTCCCTCGGCTTCAGCCAGATCTTCAACACCAGGCTGAGCTACCAGTTCTGGCTCGGCCTGGGTGGCTTCCTGCTGGCCATGGTGGTGATCGCGTTCAACGCGGTGCTGGCGCTGCGGCTCCTGGGACCCGCGCAGCTGAGCAAGATCGGGGTGCGCCGGCGGGTGCTGGACACCGGAACCGGCAGGCTGGCGCTGGTCGCGGCGGCGATCGTGGCGCTGATCTTCTCGCGCGTCGCGTTGTCAGGGTGGGAAACGGTGGCCACGGCCTTCAACGCCACCAGCTTCGGCCAGTCCGACCCGCAGTTCGGCATGGACGTTGGCTTCTACGTCTTCCAGTACCCGCTGCTGAACTTCGCCTGGGGCTGGGTGCTGGGCCTGGTCATCGTCTCCCTGGTCGCCGCCGGCGGCATCTACCTGTCCCGCGCCACCGGGACCCCGGGCACGATCAACCTGCCGCCGGGAGCGGTGGGCCACCTCTCGCTGCTGGCGTCGGCGCTCTTCCTGCTGCTGGCGGCCCACTACCGCCTGGCCATGTTCAGCCTCCTGGTTCGCAAAGGCCAGAGCGTTGTATTCGGCGCCGGCTATACAGACCAACACGTCCTCATCCCTGTGTACTGGGTCCTCCTGGTGGGGACCCTGGCAATCGCGGTGGTCCTCGTCGCCAACGCCTACCTGGGTCGCGTCTGGATACCGATCGCGGCCACCATCGTCTGGCTGCTGGCGGTGACGATCCTGGTCGGGGTGCTGCCCGCCGTATACCAGGGCCTCTTCGTGCGGCCGGCGGAGCTCCAGCAGGAACGCAGCAACATCCAGCGGGAGATCGACGCCACCAACAAGGCCTTCGGGTTAGACACCGTGGATACCCGGGACTTCACCGACAAGCAGCAGATAGCGCCACAGCTACTCGCCGCCAACCCCGGCACCGTCAACAACCTCCGGCTGTGGGACTACGCTCCCCTCAAACAGACCTACAACCAGATCCAGACCATCCGCCAGTACTACGACTTCAACGACGTCGACATCGACCGCTACACCCTCCCGGATGGCTATCACCAGGTGATGATCTCCGCCCGAGAGCTCAGCCCCGACCGCCTCCCCGATAGCGCCAAGACCTGGGTCAACCTCCACCTGGTCTACACCCATGGGTATGGCGCGGCGGCCACGCCCGTCAACCAGGTCGCCGGCGAAGGCCTGCCCAACCTGGTCCTCAAGGACATCCCGCCGGCCGGGGTGATCCCCATGCCCAAGCCCCAGCTCTACTTCGGGGAGACGACCTCCGGCTACGTCGTCGCCGATAGCAAGGCCCAGGAGGTCGACTTCGAGAAGCAGGACACCCAGCAGTACACCCGCTGGGACGGGCACAACGGCATCACCATGACTCCCCTCCACCGCCTGGCCCTGGCTTACCAGCTGGGCGACGTCAACCTGATCCTGAGCAACCAGATCGACGACGGCAGTCAGATGCTCTACCGGCGCGACGTCAGGACCCGGATCTCAACGCTGGCGCCCTTCCTGACCCTCGACCACGACCCCTACGTGGTGGTCTCGGGGAGCAAGACGTACTGGATCCAGGACGCGTACACGACCACCAAGGAGTACCCCTACAGCGAGCCCCAGAGCAGCGGTGGCAGCAACTACATCCGCAACTCGGTGAAGGTGGTCATGGACGCCTACGACGGCAGCGTCACCTTCTACACCGCTGACGACAAGGACCCGGTGCTGCAGACCTACTCCAAGGTGTTCCCCGGGGTCTTTCACCCCATCGCGGAGATGCCGGCGGACCTGCGGACCCACGTGCGCTACCCCGAGGACCTCTTCGCCATCCAGGCGGAGCGGATCCAGAACTACCACATGCATGATCCCCAGGCCTTCTACAGCAAGGCCGACAGCTGGGCCCAGGCCACCGAGGTGATGGTGCAGGGCGGTCAGCCACAGGCCCTCCAGCCCTACTACGTCGTGATGCGCATACCTGGCGAGGACCACGAGGAGTTCGTCCTGATACAGCCCTTCACCCCGCTGAACAAGTCCAACATGGTGGCCTGGATGGCGGCGCGTTCCGATGCGCCCAACTACGGCAAGGCGATCGTCTTCCGCTACCCCACCGACCGCCTCGTGCCTGGCCCCGGGCAAGTGGAGAGCAGGATCGACCAGGACACCGTGATCTCGCCCCAGCTGACCTTGCTCAACCAGAACGGCTCGCGCGTCATCCGCGGCAACCTGCTGGTCATCCCCATCGGCGACTCGACGCTGTACGTCGAGCCGATCTACATCGCGTCGGCGTCTACCAGCGCCATCCCCGAGTTGAAGAAGGTGGTGGTGGCCGATGAGCAGCGCGTGGTCTGGGCCGATACCCTGGGCCAGGCGCTCGACCTCCTGACCAACGGACAGGGCAGCGCCCCCACCTCGACCCCAACCCCCGGTCAGCCGACCACGAACCCAACCGTGGCCGACCTGATCAAGCGGATCAACGACCTCTACGCCGACGCCCAGAACAAGAAGAGCAAGGGCGATATCAAGGGCTACGTCGACGACGTCGACCAGCTGGGCGCCCTGATCCAGCAGCTGCAGCAGCTGCAGACGGGCGGCAGCACCTCGCCGTCACCTGGCGTCTCACCGTCGCCCGGCGTCTCGCCCACTCCCTCGCGCTAGAGGGCATCGGTCTCGGCCGGGCTTGCCGGCGACGGGCCAGGCGGGGGCGCTTCTTCGCGGTGGCTCAGGCGCGCGTAGAGCCGGGCCATCGGCGCCGGCGCCCACCAGTTGAGGTCGCCCAGAAGGCGCATCGTGGCGGGCACGATCAGGGCCCGCACCACGGTGGCGTCGATGGCGACGGCGATGGCCATGCCCAGGCCGATCGCCTTGATGAGCTTGACGTCGGCGAGGCCGAAGGCCAGGAATACCGCGACCATGATGGCGGCGGCCCCAGTGACCAGGCGCCCCGAGCGCTCCAGCCCCTCGGCAACGGCATGGCGGTTGTCCCTGGTGCGGTCGTACTCCTCCTTCATCCGCGTCAGGATGAAGACCTCGTAGTCCATCGAGAGCCCGAAGACGATGCAGAAGAGCAGGATCGGGATCAGGGGGTCGATCGAGCCTGGGCTGAAGTTGAGGAAGCCGCTGAGATGGCCCTGCTGGAAGATCCAGACCAGGGCCCCAAAGGAGGCGGACAGTGAGAGCAGGTTCATCACCACCGCCTTGAGGGGCAGCACCACCGAGCCCAGCAGCAGCATCAGCACCAGGTAGGTCACCACGATGATGTAGCCCAGCGCCAGCGGGGTGCGGCTGATGATGAAGTTATTGGCGTCGATGTCGTAGGCGGTGAAGCCGGTGACCAGGAGCTCACCATCGCCCGGGCGGGGCATACCGCGGATGGTCTTGACCACGTCGCGGGCGGCGTCGCTGCCGTAGCCGGTGTCGATGCGCGCCGATAGCAGCACGACGTGCTGCCCGACGGTCTGCTTCAGCCCCTCCTGCACCGCCGCCGGCTGCGAAGCGGTGGGCCCGGCGTAGAGGCTCTGGTAGTCGGCCCGGCTCAGGCTCGGGCTGGCGTCGACGATGCTGTCGACGCCGGTGACGTGCGGCAGGGTGGCGAGACGGCGGCTGAGGTCGTACACCGCGCCCACGTGCTCGCGGCTGAGGGGGTCGCCGGAGGCGAAGTTGACCACCACGTCGACGGTGTTTCGGTCCTGGTTGGCGAAGTCGGCGCTGAGGATGTCGGTGCCCCGGCGCGTCTCCGCCGATGGCGGCAGCTGGGTGATGTCTCCCTGGGTCAGCCGGATCTGGGTGAAGGGCAGTCCTGCCAGAAGGATGAAGCCGACGGTGGGGACAAGGACCAGGATCGGCCGCCGCATGACGGCGCTGGCGAGCCGGTGCCAGAATCCGCGGCCCTCGCTGCCCCGGGGCAGTGGCAGCCGTAGTCGGTTGACGCGGGTGCCCAGGATTGCCAGCAGGGCAGGCAGAAAGGTGAGGCCGTAGACCACGGCCAGCGCCACCGCCAGCATCCCACCGAGCCCCAGCGACGTGAACAGCGTCGCTCGGTAGAAGAGCAAACCCGACAGGCCGATGGCCACCGTGAGCCCGGAGAAGGTGACGGCGCGGCCCGCGGTGGCCATCGCGCGGGACAGGGCGGCCTCCACCGTGGCGCCCGTCCCAAGCTCCTCCCGAAAGCGGCTGACGATGAAGAGCGAGTAGTCGATCGAGACCCCGAGGCCCACCAACGTGACCACGTTGAGGGCGTACTGGTTGACATCGGTGGCGCGGGCCAGGACCAGGACGCCACCAACGGCGCCGAGGATGGTGGACACGCCCACCCCTACCGGCAGGAGCGCGGCGATCACGGCCCCGAACACAAGCAGCAGCAGGATCAGCGAGAGCGGCAGCGACACGGTCTCCGCTCGTCGCAGGTCGGCGGCGAGGTAGGAGTCGAAGTCGGCCTGGACGGCGACGTTGCTGGTGGCTGTGATGTCCAGGCTGTTGGAGTGGGCCTTGGCGCGGAGCTCTTGGTAGTAGAGGCGGGCCACGTCCTGGCCGTCCTTGAGGTTGACCGTGGCGAGAACCTCATGGTGGTCCCGGGAGACCAGCATGGAGGTGTCGCCGGGCGGAGCCGTAAACGGCGTGCTCACCGACGTCACCCTGGAGTCGGCCCTGAGGTCGGCCAGGGCCGAGTCGACGGCCGATCTGAAGGCGGGGTCGTCGGCAGTCAGGCTGTGCGATCCGAGGATGATCGAGAAGTTGCTGGTGGTGGTGCCGGTTTGGGGAAATTCCGCTTCGGTGAGGTTGAAAGCCCGGGTGGAGTCGCCGTAGTTCTCCCGGGAGTTCTTGAACTGGCCGCCGTGGGTGGCGCCAAAGATGGAGGCGCCCAGCAGTGCCAGCGACGCTAGGAGCGTGGGCCAGCGGTGGCGGTAGACGAAACTGCCCCAGCTCGCAAACATCGCTCGACCAACGGTACCGGACCGGGTTACCGGCTCCCGGTCATGAGGGGCGAAACTACACGCCCTTTCTGTGTCCTTTGCCACTTATCTCTGGCCGTGGCTGGGTTACCCTTTTGCTGCCAGGAAGCGGAGGTTGGACGCGAAATGAACTTGTTCGGGGGGCGATTGGCAGATCCCAAGCTGGACGGCCTGCGGCGCGCATCGGTATTCGCGGAGTGCTCAGCCAAGGAGCTGGAGTGGGTCGCCTCGCGCATGGACGAGGTCAAGGTCGCGGCGGGTCAGCAGCTTACGCGCCAGGGCTCACCGGGCCACAGCTTCTACATCCTGCTGGAGGGTGAGGCCCAGGCAACGATCGATGGCCAGCCGGTTGCCACCCTCACGCCGGGGGACTTTTTCGGCGAGATCAGCATGCTCGACCGTGGCCCGGCCACCGCCACCATCACCACCAACACTGAGGCTGCCCTGCTGGTGATGAGCCACGGCCAGTTTCGTGACGCGATCCGCAGCAACGAGACCCTTCTCAACGGCGTCATGTCGGCAATGGCCGCCCGCCTTCGGGCCAACCTGGAGGCCGGCTTCAGCAGACCCAGCTAGCCGTCTGGACGAGGCCGGGCGGGCTTTCGCGCCCAGGTCCCCCGATGACAGCTTTGTGACATATCCGTTAACTCGCGTCCGCACGGCGCGTGCGCGGGTTACCGTCGTCGCCACAGGAGCCCAATAGGGGTCCTGGAGGCAGGCTTAAGCCGGCCTATCTAACTCAAGAACGGACGCGGCGGTTGGTGCCACCACCGCGGTTGACACAACCGGGGACGCCGGCACCTGCGAGCTACTGCACTCGTATCAAAAGGGTTGGGGGTGGAACTGACAACAGGAGTTCTGCCCAACCATGAACGTCCGCTGGCTGTCCATGGGTCGAGGCCCGGTCACCGGGAGCTTAACCACCTGCTTTGCCATCTTCCTCGTCGTCTGCGGACCGCCAACCGCGCCCGGCCGGGTGTCGGCCAAGGCGCCGATCGCGCGACAGGCAGCTGACCCCACGGTCTCCCCGGCACCGGTGGCGGAGGCGTCGCCAGTCGCACCCCCGGCCGCACCCATCGTCAACCCTCCGGTGCAGCGAGCCCCGGTCGCCACCGCGCGAGCCAGCCACAGTGCTCCCGCCGCGGCCCCAGCGGCGGCCGCGACATTCAACCGGCTGGTGGTGCCAGCATTGGGAATCCGGGTTGGCCTGGTCGACGTTTCCGGCTGCGGTCGGGCGGCGGCCGTCCCCCACACCGGCGCGGCGCGCATGCAATGCCTCAGCAGCCCCGGCGAGCCCTACATCGCGGGCCACAACCCCGGTCCGTTCAGCGCCCTGTCACGGGCCCAGGCCGGGGAGGCGATTCAGTACTGGGATGCCGCCGGCGTCCTGGTCAACTACACCATCCGGGTGGTCGAGATGATCTCGGGCAACAACGACGCCGAGGCTCTGTCGGGGCCAAGACCGCAGATCATCCTGCAGACATGCGCGAATGCCGACGGCAGCATGATCTGGGTCATCAAGGCGTCGCCATCGTGAGAGGTGAGGCGCCCGCGGACTAAGGCGCGGTGGCTGCCGGGACGCCCGTCGGCAGGCTTTGCCGGAGCGCCGCGATGAAGGCGCGCCAGCGGTCGCGGTCGGCGCCCCACTGGAGGTTGAGGCTGAGTCGATCGGGGATGCCGCCAAAGCGACGGGCCACCGCCGACGGCACCTCTTCGAGGGGGGCCCGGATGGCGAAGGCGTCCAGCATCTCGTCGCTGATCAGCTCGCCCATCTCGGCCCAGCGGCCCTGCTTGGAAAGCGTGTTCAGCTCGGGCTGGAGGTCACCCCAGCCGTGCAGCTCCAGGACCGGCTTGTACGCGGGTGTGGAGCCGTAGAAGGCGACCTGCAGCCGAACCGCCGCGGTAACCTCCGCGATCGCGTTTTCGTCCTCGCCGCTGATGACGAACGGGGTGATGCCCACGGTGAACTTGTCGCGCGACCTGCCCGACTGCGCCAGGCCGCGTTCGATCGCCGGCAGGGAGACCTCCCGCATGTAGCGGTCGGTGGCCATGGGGTGGACCAGGATGCCATCGGCGACCTCGCCGGCAACCTCCGCCATCTTTGACCCCAGCGCTCCGAGGAAGACCCGCGGCCGGCCGTAGGGGCTCTCGCCGGGGTTGAAGAAGGGTGTCATAAGGGTGTGCTGGTAGAACTCGCCGCGGAACTTCAGGGGCTCGCCGGTGGCCCATGCGTCCCAGATCGCCTGGAGGGCGATGATGAACTCGCGCATCCGCGCCGCCGGCGCCGACCATGGCATCGAGAAGCGCTTGGTGATGTGGGCCGGGGTCTGGGAGCCGATACCGAGGACGAAGCGGCCGCCGGAGTAGACGTTCAGGTCGTGGGCTGTGTAGGCGACGGTCATCGGGCTGCGGGCGAGGGCAATGGCCACCTCGGTGAGGAGCTCGATCGTGGAGCTGTGCTCGGCCGCCATGGCAATGGGCAGGAAGGGGTCGTGGCTGGTCTCGACGCCAACCGCCCCGTCGTAGCCCAGGTCCTCCAGCTCGCCGACGCGCGCCGCCACCGAGCCGAGGTCGGTGATCAGGTTGCCGTCTACCAGCATCAGTGACTACCGGGTGGTCGGAGCGAGGCGTCCGGCGATCGCGGCAGCCGACGCCGCCGCGCATCCCGCGATCACGGCTTCTCGCTGGTGACCAGCCAGTTGGCGAAGAACTGCGAGCCGCCGCCGTAGGCGTGGCCTAGCGCGACCCTGGCGCCGTCGACCTGGTGCTCGCCCGCCTGGCCGCGCACCTGCATCGCCGCCTCGGCGAAACGGAGCATGCCCGAGGCGCCAATGGGGTTGGAGCTCAGCACCCCGCCGGAGGGGTTGATGGGCAGGTCGCCGTCGATGGCGGTGGCGCCCTCCAGAGTCATCTTCCAGCCCTCGCCGGTGGCGGCGAAGCCGAGCGATTCCATCCACATCGGCTCGAACCAGCTGAAGGGCACGTAGACCTCGGCCACGTCGACCTCCTTGCGCGGGTTGGTGATCCCCGCCTGCTGGTAAAGATCGGCGATGCAATCTCGGCTCGCCCGCGGGTCGACCTCGTCGCGGCCGGCGAACATCGTCGGCTCGGAGCGCATCGCCGTGGCCTTGACCCAGGCCGGTGGATACCCGGAACCGTTGCTGGCGTCCTCAGCAGCCAGCACCATGGCACAGGCGCCGTCGGACGAGGGGCAGCACTCGAGATAGCGGATGGGGTCCCACAGCATCGGCGACTCGCGCACCTTTTGGGCGTCGATGTCCTCGATGTGCAGGTGTGCGAATGGGTTCTTGAGCGCGTTGAGGCGGTCCTTGACCGCGACCTGGATGCCGACGTCGTCCGGCGCCCCGCTGCGCCGGATGTAGCTGCGGATGATGGGCGCGAAGTACCCACCCGCGCCCGCTACCACAGGCAGCTGGAAGGGGACCTTCATGGTCAACGCCCACATCGCATCGGCGTCCGACTGCTTCTCGAAGGCCACCGTGAGGACGCGTTTGTGGATCCCCGCCATCACCAGGTTGGCGGCGACGATGGCGGTTGAGCCTCCGACCGACCCGGCGGTGTGGACCCGAAGCATCGGCTTGCCCACCGCGCCGAGCGCGTCGGCGAGGTAGAGCTCGGGCATCATCA
This sequence comes from Candidatus Dormiibacterota bacterium, assembly GCA_049644325.1. GTDB lineage: Bacteria > Chloroflexota > Dormibacteria > DASZGP01 > DASZGP01 > DASZHA01. The sequence continues at coordinate 16,903 of JBARRR010000059.1, read as the reverse complement.
CGCCCTCGAACATGTCTGGGGCCTTGCCGATGACGACGGCGTCGATGTCGGACCAGCCCAGGCCGGCGTCCTTCAGCGCCGCCAGCGCCGCCTCGCGCACCAGGCCGGCGATGGAGACATCGGTACGGGCGGATGAGTGGCGGGTCTGGCCGGTGCCGATCACGGCGCAGCGTTCAAGAGCCATCAGCGAGCCTCCATGACGCAGACCAGGTTCTGCTGCAGGCAGGGGCCGCTGGTGGCGTGGGCCAGCACCCGCCGAGCGCCGCCGTCCATGACCCGCGCCGCCGCCTCGCCGATGCGGACCAGGCCCGCGGCCATGACCGGGTTGGCGGCCAGCGCTCCACCCGAGGGGTTGATGTCGACGGCGTCGTCGAGACGCAGCGCCTCCTTGAGCAACAGCTGCTGATGGCTGAAGGGAGCGTGGAGCTCGGCGACCTCGACTGGGCCGTCGAACGCTCCCGCTCCCTCCGCCGCCAGGACTGTCGAGGGCGAGTGGGCCAGGTCCCGCGCACCCAAAGAATGAGCCTCGATGCGATGGTCGATGCCCGTGATCCATGCCGGCCGCCGCGCCGCCTGCCGCGCCTTCTCCCCGGCAGCCAGCACCACCGCCGCGGCGGCATCGCTGACCGGCGGGCAGTCGTGCTTGCGCAGCGGCGCCACGAAGTAGGGCTCCGCCAGCAGCGCGTCGACCTCGAAGTCGCCGCTCAGCTGGGCGTTGGGGTTGCCCTTGGCGGCGTGGCGGCTCTGGACCGCCACGGTCGCCATGTCGGTCTCGGTAATCCCGTTCTCCAGCAGCAGCCGAGCCTGGAGGGCGGCCAGCGAGATGGAGTCGGGCCAGAGGGGACCGACGACATAGGGATCGAGTTGCAGCGCCAGCAGCTCGGTGATCGGACCGACCGACGACTTGCCGAAGCCATACACCAGGGCGGCGTCGATGTCCCCGTGCTGGAGGCGCACCCAGGTCTCATAGAGGGCCCAGGCGCCGTCCATCTCCACGTGCGATTCCTGGATCGGCGGCCACGGCCCGATGGCGTCCAGCGCCGAGACGAAGGAAAACGGTGCGCCGGCGAGGAAGTCGGAGCTGCCCGAGCAGGTGAAGCCGATGTCGTCCATCGTCATGCCAGCGGCCTGGAGCGCCTCGCCGACGACCGGCATCAGCATCTCCACCTCGTTGCGGTGCTGCTCGCGGCGGACCGACGGCGACTGGGCGAAGGCGACGACGGCGACGTCGCGCATCAGCCGGCCTGGGGGAGGATGACGTCGGGCTCGCCGCTGGGGCGGAAGTGCTTGATCGACTCCATCGTCGGGCCCCACTCCGCTGGGTCCTTCCAGACCGCCTCGACCCTGAGCCCCACACGCACCTCGGTGGCGGGGATCTCCTGGACCAGGTGTTGGAAGCCGATGTCGGCGCCGTCCAACAGGATGGTTGCCGCCACGTACGGCATCTCGATGACGTGCGCCGAGAAGGGGACGTTGACCACGCAGAAGGTGGTCACCGTGCCGCGGTTGGAGAGCTCGACTTCCTCCTCAGTCGGCACGCCGCACGTGGGGCAAGAGCCTCGCGGCGGTACGTAGACCTTGTGGCAGCGTGGGCAGCGCTGGCCCATCAGCTTGCCCTGCGCCACGTTGCGCAGAAATTTCGAGCTGGCCACGCCGGCGGTGAAGCGGTACTCGACCGAGATCGGGGTCTGGATCACCGTCACCGGCTCCTGCCCGGCCGCGTCTTCGGCGGCGACCTCGGGGGTCTTGACCTCAGTCATGCCGACGCCTCCGGCTCGAAGCATTCAATGTCCCGGATGCCGTTGCCACGCTCGTCGCGCCATCGCACCCTGACCCGCATGCCGGTCGACATATTGCCGATGGCACCGGCGTCGACGGCGTGGAGGAGGGCGGTGTCGGCACCATCGAGCCTCACCAGGGCCCAGGCGAACGGCTTCTGCAGCGGGTTCTTGGCGGTGGGTTGGTCAACCCAGGCCCACGTGGTGACGACACCGGCATCGCCCACCGGCACCATCTCCGACAGGGTGTCCGCGGTGACCGGGTCGTACTCCTGCGGCGGGACCAGCACGCGGCCGTCGCTGCCCCGGATGCCAAGGACCTGCCGGTCTCGCAGGCCGGTGAAGAAGGCGCTAAGGACGCTGCCGACCGACCGCTTGTAGGGGTACTCCAGGACGTGCGGGGCGCTGAGGACCTCGGGCAGGGCGGCCTCGGCGCTCACGAAAGCCGCTCCAGGATGGTGCCCGTGCCGAGCGCCCCGCCGCAGCACATGCTAACCAGTGCCGTCGACCGGTCGGAGCGCTCCAGCTCGTGCAGCGCGGTCACGATCAGGCGGCTGCCGGTGGCGCCGACCGGGTGTCCCAGGGCGATCGCCCCGCCGTTGACGTTGACCCTGTCCATGTCGGGCTCGTGGACGCTGGCCCAGCTGAGCACGACCGCGGCAAACGCCTCGTTGACCTCGAAGACGTCGATGTCGTTGATCGACATCTCGGCCTTGGCCAGCACCCGCTCGGTGGCGTGCACCGGGCCGTCGAGGAGGTAGTAGGGGTCGGTCCCCACGACGGTCTGGGCCACGATCCGGGCGCGCGGCCGTAGCCCCATGGCTCGGGCCCGCTCCTCGGACATCCACAGCACCGCGGCGGCCCCGTCGGAGATCTGGGAGCTGGTGCCAGGGGTATGGATCCCGTCTTCGACCACCGGCTTGAGGTTGCCGAGGCCCTCGAGGGTGGTGTCGCGCAGCCCCTGGTCGCGGCTGACGACCTGCGTCTCACTGGTCGGCTCGCCATCCTCGCCGCGGACCGGCGCGGTCACCGGCACCACCTCGCGGTCAAAGCGGCTGTCGTCCCAGGCCGCCTTGCCCTTGCGCTGCGAGGCGACGCCGAATGCGTCGGTGTCGTTACGCGTGATGCCGCGCATCTTGGCGATGCGCTCGGCGCCAGTGAACTGGTCGATCGACTCGTAGGGAAAGTCCGGCCCCCACGGCAGACCTGGGCCGTTGTACACGTTGGCGCCGAGGCCGACGCGGCTCATCGCCTCCACGCCACAGGCGATGCCGACCTCGATCGACCCGGCCGCGATCAGCCCGGCGATCATGTGGTTGGCCTGCTGCGCCGAGCCGCACTGGGCGTCGACGGTGGTCGCCGCCGCGGTGTATGGCAGCCCGGCCGAGAGCCAGGCGTTGCGGGTCACGTTGGAGGCCTGCTCCCCTGCCTGGGTGACGCAGCCGCCGACCAGCTGCTCGACGTCGCCGGGGTCTACCCCGGACCGGTCCAGCACCCCCTTGATCGCCGCCGCCAGCATTTCCGTGGGGTGGAGCGTGCTGAGCACGCCATTACGGCGTCCGATGGGTGTCCGCGCCGCCTCGACGATCACGGCCTCAGGCATGTTTGATCTCCTTCCGCTTGGTTGGGTCGGCGCCGGTCATGGTCGCCGCGATGGCTGTCACGATGCCCCCAGGAGGGCCGTCGGCTGGGCCGCTTCGGCCAGCAGCTGCTCGACCACGCCGCCGAGCTTGGTGGGGTCGAAGGGTCCGTCCTGCTTGACCACCGGACCGTGGCGGTAGCCCTCGGCGATGCCCAGCTGGCCGCCCATGGTCTCGAAGATCCGGGCTGTGACGCCCTTCGACTCCTTGCTCGCCAGCCAGGCGATGATCGGCGAGTTGTTCTCCGGGGCCATGGCGTCGAAACCCTCCTCCGGCGGCTTCATCACGTCGGCGAACAGCGTTTCGGTCATCCGCGTCCGGGCTGCCGGGGCGACCGCGTTGGCGGTCACGCCATAGCGCTCCAGCTCGGCCGCCACCGTCCGGGTGAAGGCGGCGATGCCCGCCTTGGCCGCCGAGTAGTTGGCCTGGCCGATGTTGCCGTAGAGGCCGGCGGCGCTGGACGTCGTGATCAGCCGCGCGTCGACCTCCTCACCGCCCTTGCTCCGCTCGCGCCAGTGGACGGCCGCCCAGTGGGCGCTGCAGAAGGTGCCGCGGAGGTGGACGCGCATCACTGCATCCCAGTCTTCGATGGTCATGTTGACCAGCATCCGGTCGCGCAGGATTCCGGCGTTGGCGACCATCACGTCGAGGCGGCCGAAGTTGTCGATCGCGGTCTGGACCAGGCGCTGGGCCCCCTCCCAGTCGGCACAGTCGTCGTTGTTGGCGACGGCGTCGCCACCGGCGCGCTGGATCTCGTCGACCACCTCGCCGGCTGGTCCCGCCGACGTGCCGCCGCCGTCTAGCTGGGCGCCGAGGTCGTTGACGACCACCGACGCGCCGTGCTCGGCGCACAACAACGCGTGCGCCCGCCCGATGCCGCGCCCGGCGCCGGTGATGGCGACGACGCGACCCTCCAGAAGACCCGACATCTCTTCCTCCTATTTCTCGGCGGGCAGCGACCCGTCGGTCGTCTCCCGGTTGGCCTCGATCTGCTCCAGCTGGGCGCCAAAGAGCTCCAGCGCCTGCGCCGGTTTGACGGCGATGAACGTCCCCTTGCCCTCGGCCAGGAGGGTATCGCCGTCGTAGAACTCGCCGGTGGCGATGGACTTGCGTCCCGCCAGCTCCACGTGCCGTCCCACCAGCCGGATCTCCTTGTCCAGCGGGGTGGGGCGGTGGTAGCGCACCTCCAGCAGGCCGGTCATCGCCGGCAGGCCGAGGACGGCGTTGGTGATTCCGAGGAGCTCGTCGAAGACCGCCGCCACAAAGGCGCCGTGCACGTAGCCCGGCGGGCCTTCGTAGGCGCTGTTGAAGGTCACGGTGCCGACCACCTGCTGCCCCTGGATCTCAAGCCGGGCTGGCGGCGCGATCGGGTTCGACGGGCCGCTCACGGGGCTGAAGCGGAAGAAGGCGGCGACGTCTCCGTCTGGCGCCTGCGTCAATGGCAGCCTGGGCTTGCCGCCGGCGGTCTTGAGGGCGTTGGTGACCGAACGAACCGTCTGCGCCGCCGCAGCCGTCGCCCCCGGCGCTGACTCGAAGGCCATCATGTGCTCGATCAGCTCCCGGATGGCGCCGGCGAGCTCCTCGGCCGACTCCCCCCCAGCCCGGCTCACTTCGCCTTGAACTCCGGCTTGCGTTTCTCGGCGAAGGCTTTGGGCCCTTCCTTGGCGTCCTCGGTGGCGAAGACGCCGAAGCCGATGTCCATCTCGACCTTGAGCGCCTCGGTCTCGGGCAGGCCCTCGGTTTGCTGGACCGAGCGCTTGACCGCTTGCACCGCCAGCGGCCCGTTGGCCGCGATCCTGTCCGCTATCTCGCGGGCGACGGTGAGCGCCGCCCCGTCGGCAACAACGCGGTTGATCAAGCCCATCTCCAGCGCCTGTGTGGCGGTGAAGTGGTCGCCGGTGAGGAGCACCTCCATGGCCCGCGCATACGGGATCTGCCGGCGCAGGCGCACCGTCGACCCGCCCAGGGGGAAGAGGCCCCAGCGCACCTCGCTGATGCCGAACTTGGCGCTCTCTCCGGCGACCCGGATGTCGGTCGCCTGCAGGATCTCGGTCCCGCCGGCGATGCAGGAGCCCTCGACCGCGGCCAGCAGCGGCTTGGAGAACCGGCGGTGGCGCAGGAGCGCCCGCCAGGCCAGGTCCGCGTCCTCCTTGAAGCGCTTGCCATAGGGATCGTTGGGGTCGGGGTTGAACATCGCCTTGAGGTCGGCGCCGGCGCAGAAGTGGCCGTTCTCACCGGTGAGGATGACGACCCGGATGTCGCTGTTGGCCTCGGCTTCGACCCAGGCGTCCTCCATCCGACCGAGCATCTCCGAGCTGAAGGCGTTGCGCGCCTCGGGCCGGTTCATGCTCAGGACCATCACCGGGCCGTCCCGGGTGACCAGGAGGTGATCGGTGGCGGTGGACGCGGGGCTGCCGTTGGGGCTCTCGTTCATCCCGATAGGATACTAGAACACGTTATAGTTTTGCTGCCGCGGTGTGCCCGGCTCGGCCGACCCCTCATCCCTGGCTGATCCGTCCGGGCCGCGGGGCAACGCCAAAAAGGAAAGCCCGGGGCTGTTACACCCCGGGCTCTCAGCTGAGGTTATGCCTCCGCCGCCGCTAGGCGGCTACTCCACCGTCAGCCGTCATCCTGGCTCTGGGACCCGTCGTCGGCATGGTTGTCGGCGAGGGCCCGGACGAACCGGGCGGCATCGATGGTGCCCAGGCCGCTGGCGAGGTCGTAACCGCGCTTGGCGTTGAAGCCCTGGACAGTGATGAGGTGGTTGGTCGCGTCAAGGAACGTCAGCGTGTTGTTGCCCTGGGTGACGTCGACGAGGCCGCCCTCGCCGTACCCCAGCCCGTACATAGCGTTGTTGATGTTCCCAAGGCGCTTGCCGGCCACCTGGTCGGCCATGGCCACGATACCGGCGAACTCCGGTGAGGCCTCGCTGGTGCCGGCGACGATGTGCCACGGGCCCTTGGCGCTGTCAGCATCCGCGGGCAGATAGGAGTGGTAGTACACCACCGCGCCATCGAGCGCCGCGCTCAGGCTGATGTCGGGGGTGCCGCGCATCGGCCCCGTGATGTTGGCGACATCCTGCTGGAACCTGGGCCGCTTGAAGACGGCGGAGACGCCGCCGCCCCCCGCGCAGCAGGTGGTGGGATCAGCGGGGTTGCCCCCGATGACAGAGTTGGGGTCGTTCCAGACGCTGTCAGGAGACGTCCGCGTGCCGTTGGCACGGAGGTGCAGCTGCGTCCCCCCGACCGATGTCACCAGCGGGTCGCTCGAGGGCCACGAATTGACGCGGTGGTCGTAGCAGCAGCTGGTATCGAAGAGGAGGTCGGTGGCGCCCTCGTCCCCGGAAGCGCCCAGCACCGTCACATGGTGCTTGCGGGCGTTCTTAAACGAGCCGCGCAGGTCGAGAATCGACTGCGCGCTGGGGAAGGTCGGCTCGGTGGCGCCGAAGCTCTGGGAGATGACGTCGGCCAGGCCATGATCTATGGCGTAGTTCTCGGCCTTGACGATCTGCGGGAAGCCCTGGACGCCCTCGGTCTCGCTCACCGGGGTTGCTTCGACCACGATCTTGGCGCCAGGAGCGAAGACGTGGGACCATTCGACGTCAAGCGTGGTCTCGGCGGCCCAGCCGGTCATGTCGCTGTTGTTGGGGTCGAATGGCGGCAGGGTCCCGGCATCGTGCCGGATCTCAAGGCTCGGCGGGTCGGGAATGCCGAAGGTCTGGTCGAAGACGTGGAGGTCATGGGCCAGGGTCGGCGAACCGAAGCTGTCGACGATCAGGATGGTGGCCCCACGCCCGTCGATGCCATGGCTGTGGAGCTTGTCGAGGTTATAGGCCTCGACCAGCTGTGCCGGCTGGTAGCAGTGGAAGCCGTAGAACACGTTGACGCAGTCATCGGTGGTGGGTGGCTTGTGGAGAGCCGGACCCTGCACGATCTCGTGGATGAACGGGTGCGCCGCCCCGGTGGCGACGACCTGGGTTGCCCCGATGCCGCCGGCGGTGCCGGTGGCGAGGCATACTGAAGCTAATAAGCTGACGAGCCGGGGTTTCCGCATTGTTGCGATCCTCCCAACGCTTATTACGGTCGCGTCAATCGGCGACCGAGTGTCATTTAATGCTACGTCGTGTCGGGAGAAAAAGTGACGCCACTCTGGCCGCATTTTTTCTCCAGTCCGAGGACCGTCGGCCGTCAGCATGGCAAGGAAGCGGGAGAATTGCCCTGATGTCAGCTTCACCGTCGACTGGCCCTCGATCCGACGTCATCACCAGGCTTCGGGCCGCCGGCTGTGTCTTTGCCGAGGATGAGGCGCAGTTGCTGGTCTCCGCGGCCGGCACGCCGGCCGAGCTCGACGACATGGTGGATCAGCGGGTCGCCGGCCTGCCGCTCGAACACATCCTCGGCTGGGCGGAGTTCTGCGGCCTGCGGGTCGCGGTCGACCCCGGCGTCTTTGTTCCCCGCCCTCGCACCGAGCTGCTGGCCCAGGAGGCCATCGCCCTGGCTGCCCAATGTGCCAACCCCGTGGTGGTTGACGTGTGCTGCGGCTCGGGCGCGGTGGGCGCCGCGCTGATGGCGGCGCAGGACGGGTTGGAGCTGTACGCGGTGGACATCGACCCCGCGGCCGTGAGGTGTGCCCGTCGCAATATCGTCGTCGGCCAGGTGCTCGAGGGAGACCTGTTCGAGCCGCTACCCGACACTCTGCGCGGTCGCGTCGACATCCTGGTGGCGAATACGCCCTACGTGCCCACCGACGAGATCGAGACGATGCCCCGGGAGGCGCGCCTGCACGAGGCCCTGGTGGCCCTGGACGGTGGCCCCGACGGGCTCGACGTCCAGCGGCGGGTGGCCGCCGCCGCCTCCGAGTGGCTCGCACCGGGTGGCCACCTGCTGGTCGAGACGAGTGAGGGCCAGGCGCCGCAAACCGTCGACATCTTCGCCCGCAACGGGCTGGTCCCACGGGTCGCCAGCTCCGACAAGCTGGACGCCACCGTCGTCATCGGAGCCAAAGCCGTCTGACCCCCACCGGCGCCGACGCCGGGTGATCTGCAGCCGGGACGGGTCCCCCTCCAGAATGGAAGAGGCTGATTTACAGGATTTTGGAGACTGGAAGATGAAAGCGACCGAGCTCAAGGAGATCCAGGCGCCGATCAAGGAGCGCTACCGTGCGGAGCCGGCCGCCGCGTTGATCACCCTGCATGCCGACGCGGCGCTGGGCGAGGGCGTCACCTGCTCGGTCCAGACCGGCCAGGCGCTGATCCGCGCCGGGCTCCACCCGGGCACCGGTGGCGACGGCCGTTCGGCGTGCTCTGGCGACATGCTGCTCCAGGCCCTGGCCGCCTGCGCCGGCGTCACCCTACGATCGGTGGCCACTTCGATCGGGGTGGACGTGGATGGCACGGTGCACGCCGAGGGCGACCTGGACTGGCGGGGCACCCTGGCGGTCGACCGGGAGTCGCCGGTTGGTTTCTCAGACATCCGGCTGCGCTTCGAGCTCGACACCAGCGCGACCGAGGAGGAGCTGGCCACGCTGCTGAAGCTGACCGAGCGCTACTGCGTCGTGCTGCAGACGCTGAAGTCGTCGCCTCGGCTGGAAGCCGCGATCAGCCGTCTGCCCGCTGCGTAGGCCAGCGACCGTCCGCCTGTGAGGTAACCACCAGGCCCAACCTCTGGCCGGGGCCTAGAGCCCGACGGCCTGGGCCACCCGCTCCCGGTGCATGTCGCCAGACCCGTAGAGCCGCGCCACCGACGCCGCGCGGCGGACGTAGAGGTGGATGGGGTGCTCCCACGTGAACCCGATCCCGCCGTGGACCTGGAGGGCGTCCTCGGCCAGCAGCCCGATCGCCTCGGCGGCATAAGCCTTGGCGGCGCTGGCCGCCTCGTCGCTGTCATCGCGCCCCTCGGCGATGCTCAAGGCGGCGTAGTGGACCACGGCCCGGGACGACTCCAGCCGCACCACCATGTCGGCGGCCATGTGCTTGATCGCCTGGAAGCTGCCGATGGGCTTGCCGAACTGCTCCCGCACCTTGGCGTACTCCACCGCCATCTCCTGCATCTTCTCGCCGGCGCCGACCAGTTCCGCCACCGAGGCCACCGCCAGGCGGTCAAGCGCCGCCTCGACAGCCTTGGCTGCCGTGTCAGGGGGGGCGCCCAGGACGGCGCCATCGCGTACCTGCACGCCGTTGAGCGAAACCCGCGCCAGCTGGGCGGTGGCGTCGAGTCCGCGCACAGGCGTGATCGTCACCCCGGTGGTCTCGCGGTCGACAAGAGACAGCACCGTGCCACCGGAGGCGTCATCGGCCGCAACCACCAGCGTCTGCGCCTCCGCCGCGCCGGGTAGCGGGCCGGCCTCGCCCGACAGCGCCAGCCCTCCCTGACCGCCTGCTGCCTCGATCGAGGCGTCGGGCCCGGCCACCAGCACGCCCAGCCGGGCACCGCTGAGCAGGGGTTCGAGCCAGGCCGCGCGCTGCTCCGGCGACCCCAGCGCCGCAACCAGGGGCGCGGCTCCCACCGCGGTCGCCGAGTAGCCCGCGGGCGCCAGCACGCGCCCCATCTCGTGCAGCACCACCGCCTGGTCGGTGAAGTCGCCACCCGCGCCACCGGCGGCCTCGTCGATGCCGATTCCGAACCAGCCCAGGCGCGCCAGCTGCGGCCACGGCGCCTCCGGCACCTCGTCGTCCAGCAGCCGCCGGGCGTAGTCGGGCGGGAAGGCCTTCTCCAGAGCCTGCCGGGCCGTGGTCCGCAGCAGGTCCTGCTCTTCGGTCGCCCCCAGGGCCACCGTCAGCCTCGGGGCAGGCCGAGCAGGTGCTCGGCCAAGATGTTCTTCTGGATCTGCGTTGTCCCCGCGCCGATCGACAGCGCGAACGACCCCAGGTACTGGTGGCCCCAGTCCTCCTCTCCCATGTCCAGGCCTGCCGCGCCGGCGATGTCCAGCGCCGTCCGCGAAAAACGCCGGATGAAGTCGGAGAGGAAGATCTTGGCCGCGGAACCCTCGGCCCCGGGGAGCCCGGTGCGGATCGCGGTCTCGAGGCAGCGGTAGCCGAGATGGCGCACCACGTCGCACTCGATCGACGCCCGCGCCAGCGCCTGGCGCACCATCGGGTCCTGCGCCAGCGGCCGTCCGTCGCGCTCCATCGTCTTCACCCGCGCGATCAGGCGATCGACCAGCTGCCGCTGGCGCACCTGGATCCCAAGCAGCGCCGTCCCGCGCTCGTGCAGCAGCGTGGTCATCGCCACCCGCCAGCCGTCGTCGATGTCGCCGATGACGTCGTCGCGGGAGATGCGGACGTCGGTCAGGAAGACCTCGTTGAACTCGGACTCGCCGGTCGCCTGCCGCAGTGGCCGCACCTCAACGCCGGGGGCGTGCATGTCGACGATCACCAGCGACAGCCCCCTGGAGCGGCGCTCATCCGGGTTGGTGCGGCAGAGCAGCATGCAGAAGTCGGCGGCGTGGGCGTACGAGGTCCAGACCTTCTGCCCGTTGATCACCAGCGCATCGCCGTCGACCGCGGCGCGGGTCCGCACCGACGCCAGGTCGCTGCCGGCGTTGGGCTCACTGAAGCCCTGGCACCAGACCTCCTCCGAGGCGAGGATGGCGGGCAGGTGCCTGGTCTTCTGGGCCGGGGACCCGTGCGCTATCAGCGTTGGCCCCACCAGGTTGAGGCCCACGAAGGTCAGCCCCGCCTGGGGGGCGCCGCACCAGGCCAGCTCCTCCTCCAGGATCGCCTGCTCCAGCAATGAGGCGCCGCGTCCGCCGTACTCCGCCGGCCAGTGCATTCCCACCAGCCCGGCGTCGCGGAGCTTGCCATCCCACTCGCGCTGGAAGGCGAGCCTCTCCTTGACGTCCGATGGCGGCCGCCACCCGGGCTCGAGCCATTGTTTGGGCGCCACCCGGCCGAGGAAATCGCGGACCTCATCGCGGAAGGCCTCCTGCGCCGGGGTCAGGGCCAGCTCCGGCTGAGGTCGTCGCGGGTTCACGGGCACGGGCCGCCGCTGCCCCGCCTCAAGGCGGCCATGCCCGTCCGCTAACCCGCCCTACTGGAGCTCGACGTAGACGTTCTTGATGTAGCTGAAGTCGTCGATCGCCCGGGCCGAGCCCTCGCGACCGTAGCCGCTCTGCTTGACGCCACCGAAGGGCATGCTGGCCCCGATCGAGTAGCCGTTGATTCCGACCGTGCCCGTCTTCAGCTTGGCGGCCACGCGGTGGGCGCGCTTGAGGTCGCTGGTGGTGATCACCGCCGCCAGCCCAAACGGCGAGTCGTTGGCCAGCCTGATGGCCTCGTCCTCGTCGTCGAAAGGAATGGCCGAGAGCACCGGCCCGAAGATCTCTTCCCGCGCCGGCGTGGTGTCGTTGGAGGTGAGCAGGATCGTGGGCTCGACGTAATAGCCCTCCTCCAGGCCACCGGCCATGCGCCCGCCGCCGGTGTGCACCTGGGCGCCCTCCTCTTTGCCCTTCTCGATGTAGCCGAGGACCCTCTCCAGCTGCCGCTCGCTGATCATCGGCCCGGCCATGGTCGCCGGGTTGAAGGGATCGCCGGGCTGCATGAACGCCAGCACCCCGACCGCCGACTCCAGGAACTGGTCCATCTTGCTGCGGTGCACGAGGGCCCGGGTGGCGGCGGCGCAGTACTGGCCGCTGGTGCCGTAGGTGATCATGCCGGCGCTCAGTGCCCCGCCCAGTCCGACATCCCCGTCCTCGAAGACGATGTTGGCCGACTTGCCGCCCAGCTCCAGCACGGTGCGCTTGAGGCCCTCGGCCGCCATCGAGGCGATCCGCCGGCCGGTGGCGGTGCCGCCGGTGAAGGAGATGGCGTCGACGCCGTCGTGCTTGACCAGCGGCTCACCGCACTCCTGTCCCAGGCCGCTGATGACGTTGACCACGCCCGCGGGGATGCCTGCCTCGGTGGCCAGCTCGCCCAGCAGCAGTGTTGACGCCGCGCCCACCTCGGACGGCTTGACCACCACGGTGTTGCCGGCGGCCAGCGCCGGCGCCACCTTGGCGCCGTAGAGGTAGACGGGAGCGTTCCAGGCGGTGATGCAGGCGACCACTCCCAGCGGCTCGCGCAGGGTGTAGTCGAGGGCGGCGTTGGGGTAGGCGGGCAGGACCTCGCCGATGGCCTTGTCGACCAGGCCGGCGTAGAACTCGAAGAAGTCGGCGGTCATCTCCGGCCCCAGGATCCAGCCGCCACTGAGCCCGATGGGCATGCCCACGTCGATGGTCTGGAGCTTGCCCAGCTCCTCCTTGTGCTCCTCGATCAGCTGGGCGTACCTGAGCAGCAGGCGACGGCGGTCGCGCGCGTTGAGCGCGCCCCAGTCACCCTCGAGCGCCTTGCGCGCCGCGGCGACGGCGGCATCGACATCCTTGGCGTCCGCCAGCGCGGTCTGGCCGATGACCTGGCCGTTGCCGGGGAAGACCTGGTCCTGTGTCTTGCCCGACAGCGGGTCGCGGATCTCGCCGTCGATGAGGACCTTGCCGGAGTGGTAGTGGAGGTCGGCCAGGGCCGCCTCGGTCGCCGCCAGGGGCGATGTCGCCGTTTCGCTCATTGGGAAGACCTCCGCTTCAGGCCAGGAAGTGGCCTCATGTCCCCGTCGTCCTGCGGGGTCAAATCGCGCGCTGGGCCTCGGCCCAGTATGGATCGCGCAGCTTGCGCTTGTAGAGCTTGCCGTTGGGGTCGCGGGGCAGTGACGCGGCGAAGTCGATGCTCTTCGGCACCTTGTACCCCGCCATCCTGCCTCGACAGAATTCGAGGATCTCGGCCTCCAGCTCCAGGCCCGGGACCACGCCGTCGGCGGGTTCGACGACCGCCTTGACCTGCTCGCCCCAGTCCGCGTCGGGGATGCCGAAGACGGCGACGTCGGCGATCTTAGGGAAGCCGACCATCTCCGATTCGATCTCGGCGGGGTAGATGTTGACGCCGCCGCTGATAATCATGTCGGCCTTGCGATCGCTGAGGAAGAGGAAGCCGTCATCGGTCAGATAGCCAATGTCGCCGACGGTGAAGAAGCCGTTCTTGCGGGTGGAGCTGGTCTTGTCCTTGTCCCTGTGGTACTCGAAGTCTGCCTGCGTCAGCGACATCCAGACCTCGCCCACCTGTCCCGGCGCGCAGGGATTGCCGTCGTCGTCCTCGATGCGGACCTCGGCGCCGGCCCAGGCGTTGCCCACCGTCCCGGGATGCTCCAGCCAGTCGGCGGGGGTGGCGATGGTGCCGCCGCCCTCGGTGGCGGCGTAGTACTCGTAGACCACCGGGCCCCACCAATCCAGCATCCGCCGCTTGATGTCGATGGGGCAGGGGGCGGCGGAGTGGATGATGTGGCGCAGCGAGCTGACGTCGTACTGGCGGCGGCGATCCTCGGGCAGGTTGAGCATCCGGGTGAAGTGGGTCGGCACCATGTGGCTGGTGGTGACCCGGTGGCGCTGGATGTTCTCCAGCGTCAGCTCCGGGCTCCAGGCGTCCATCAGGACCACGGGGTGGCCGGAGTGCAGCGACATCGTGGTGAAGACCATCACCGCCGTGTGGTACAGCGGCGAGCTGGTCAGGTGGACGTTGTCGCTGTGGGTCTGGATGCCGAAGAGGCCGAGGAAGCCGGTGTACAGCTCGGCCATGATGTCGGGGTCGATGTCGGCCAGCTGGCGGCGCACGCCGCGCGGGCGCCCGGTTGTGCCCGACGTGTAGTGCATGGTGTTGCCGGCGCGACGGTCGTCGGGACGTTCCGTGGGCTGGCCTTCGGTCAGGGCCGCGTACGGCTGGAACCCCGCAACCGACCCGGTTGTGAAGCAGGCCGGCTTGGGGTCGAGGCCCGCCACCGCTTCGACACAGGCGTCACCGAAGCGCTCGCTGCAGACCAGCACCTTGGCGCCCGAGTTCTCCAGGATGAAGGCGATCTCGTTCGCTGTCAGGTGGTGGTTGACGGGGGTGAGATAGAAGCCGCCCTGGAGCGCCGCCGCATAGAGCTCGATCATCGCCGGCTCGTTGGCCAGCACCGCCGCCACCACGTCTCCATGCCCCAGGCCAAGGGCTCGCAGCCCGTGGACCACCTGGTTGGAACGCGCGGCCAGCTCCCCGTAGGTCAGCTGGGTGCCATCCGCCGCGGTCAAGGCCAGCTTGTCGGGGGTCTCATCCGCGATGCCCCAAAGCCCCAGAGCCAATCAGTCCTCCCCAGCGATCATCTCGCCGCCCGCTCCCTCGCCCTTGCGAAATTAGAACATGTTCTCGTATGCTGCAAGTAGCAGATGGTAGAACATGTTCTCGTCTGACGCAAGCGGGCGCCTCGGGCGACATTGTGACCAGCTTCGGAACGTTGTATTGCCCCGTGTCTCGTTAAGTGTTGTAATGACCCACACGCTTCGGCGCGGGACGGATGCAGTGGAGGCGCCGGTTTTGATGGCTCACCGCACTTTGGCGGGACGGTTGTGAGCGCGATCGCTGCCGCACCGACCGCAGATTCGATGGTGGTCGACCAGCAGGCGATCGACCGTGACGTCGCGCGCATGCGCTCGGCACTGGTGCTCGTCGGTATCGGCTGCCTGGTGCTGCTGCCCCTGGTGCTGAACGCGATCAACAAACCCTCCTACCTGACGGCGTCGATCAACGCGGTGATCTTCGCCATGGCGGGGATTTCGCTGGTCGTGCTGGTCGGCTATGTCGGCCAGGTCTCGCTGGCCCAGTTTGCCTTCATGGGCATCGGCGCGCTGGTTGTCGCCCGGGTGGCGCCCGTGGTCGGCTTCTGGCCGGCGCTCCCGATCGCGGGCCTGGCGGCGGTGCCGATCGGGCTGATGGCGGCGCTGCCCGCGCTTCGCCTGCGGGGGATCTACCTGGCGATCGCCACCCTGGGACTCAGCCAGGTGGTGGAGGCGTCGATCCTGGTCAACCAGAACATCGTGGGTGGCACCCTCATCCACCTCGACCCGCCCTCCTTCCTGGGCCAGGCGTTCAACGCCAGCATCCAGAGCCGGACGACGCTCTACTTCGTCGACCTCGCCATCGTGGCCGCCGCGGCCGTCTTCACCCTGGCCCTGCGCCACCGCAAGACGGGGCTGGCATTCACAGCCGTTCGTGACAGCGAGCTGGCGGCGTCGTCGGTTGGGATCAACGTCGCCAAGTACAAGCTGGTGGCGTTCGCCCTCAGCTCCTTCTATGCCGGCGTCGCCGGCGGGATGTACATGGTGCTGAGCCCCGACGTCCAGCCGCGGTTCTTCGATGCCCTGACCGGCAGCGTTCCACTGCTGATCGTGCTGGTCGTCGGCGGGGTGACCTCGATCGGTGGCGCCATCCTGGCCAGCTTCCTCTTCGCCCTGGCGCCGATCCTGCTGCCCCAGGGCCTCGACGCTGCCCTCACCTCCCTCAACCTCAAGCAGGCGCTTAAGAGCATCAACCTCGCCGACCTCACCTTCGCCCTCTTCGGCGTCCTGCTCCTTCGTGGCCTGGTAACCAACCAGGACGGGTTGGTCGGCATGCTCGACCGCAACCTGCGTAAGCTGGCGGCCCGGCGGCAGGGCCGAGCCCTTACTGCCGGCCCCGCGGAGCCCGCTCCAGTGGAGGGCTGACATGCCCTTCTTCGCCGTTCAGGGCATCAGCGTCCGCTTCGGGGGCCTCCTGGCGCTGGACGACGTCGACCTGGTGGTCAACCACGCCGAGATCGTCGGCTTGATCGGCCCCAACGGCGCCGGTAAGACCACGCTGTTCAACACCGTCAGCGGGGTGCAGCGTCCGACCAGCGGCAAGGTCGTTTTTGACGGCCACGATGTCACCCGCGCGCCCGCCCATGTGCGCAGCCGGCTGGGCATCGGCCGTACCTTCCAGACCGTGAAGCTGTTCCCGGCGCTGAGCGTGCGGGAGAACATCATGATCGGCTGCCATGCGCGGATGAAGACCGGGCTCTTCAGCGATGGGCTCCATCTGCCCCGCAGCCACTGGGCCCAGCGAGACGCCAAGAAGGTGGTCGACGAGATCCTCGAGGTCCTGGGCCTGACCAGCATCGACGGCCGCCTCGCCGGTGAGCTGCCGCTGGGCCAGCAGCGGCTGGTCGAGATCGGCCGAGCCCTGGCGACGAAGCCCAAGCTGCTGCTCCTCGACGAGGCGACGTCGGGCATCAGCAAGAGCGAGGTGGGCGAGCTGGTCGGTCTGCTGCGCAGCCTGATGGACCGCTACCAGCTAAGCCTGCTGGTTGTGGAGCACGATATATCCCTGGTGATGAACCTCTGCGACTACATCTACGTCCTCGACTTCGGGCGAATGCTGGCCAGCGGCGCGCCGGCGGAGGTTCGGGACGACCCGGCGGTGATCGAGGCCTACCTGGGCATCGTCGACGATGGCGCCAACGGACCGCAAACCAAGCCGCCTGCCGACGAGGCCGACCAGGCGCAGGTCGGACAAGAGCCCTCGCTTGTGGGGTCAAAGTCGTGATCGGTATCCGACGAATCGCGGTGGCGGCCGCGGTCATGGTGATCGCGGCTGCGCTGCAGACGGCGATGGTGGTCGCCGACTCGTCCAAG
>JBARRR010000058.1:0-4598 GCA_049644325.1 Candidatus Dormiibacterota bacterium | reverse complement strand
GGATCGTTGCGGTCGGCCTTCATGTCATAGGTGACGTCCTTGCCTTCGGCGATGATGCTGGCGATGGCGTCCTCCAGCCGCTGGGCCGCGTCCAGCTCCTTCAGGTAGCGCAGCATCATCACCCCGGAGAGCAGCATCGCCATGGGGTTCATCTTGTTCTGGCCGGCGTACTTGGGGGCGCTGCCATGGGTCGCCTCGAAGACCGCAATCTCGTCACCTACGTTGGCGCCCGGCGCCAGACCGAGGCCGCCGATGAGGCCAGCGCCGAGGTCGGAGACGATGTCGCCGTACAGGTTAGGCAGCACCATGACGTCGTAGAGCTCGGGCTTCTGCACCAGCTGCATGCACATGTTGTCGACGATGCGGTCCTCGAACTCGATATCGGGGTACTCCTTGGCGACGTCCTGGGCCACGTGGAGAAAGAGGCCGTCGGTGAACTTCTGGATGTTGGCCTTGTGCACCGCGGTCACCTTGCGGCGGCCGTTGTCGCGAGCGTAGTTGAAGGCCGCACGCACCACCCGCTGGCTGCCGAAGACCGAGATCGGCTTGATCGTGATGCCGCTGTCGTCTCGGATCTTCTTCTCCTGCATGGAGTTGATGAAGTCGATCATCTTGTGCGCGTCGTCGGTCCCCTCCTGGAACTCGATGCCGGCGTAGAGGTCCTCGGTGTTCTCGCGCACCAGGACCAGGTCGATATCGGTGTAGCGGGACCGGACTCCGGGGTAGCTCTTGCAGGGACGGAACAGGGCGAAGAGGTCGAGCTCCTTGCGTAGGGCGACGTTGACCGAGCGGATGCCCTTACCCACTGGGGTGGTGATGGGTCCCTTGATGGCGACCTTGTTGCGGCGGATGGACTCGAGCACGTGGTCGGGGAGCGGCGTGCCGAACTCCTCCATGACGTTCTCCCCGGCCTGGTGGACCTCCCACTCAAAACCGACGCCGGTGGCGTCGAGGACGCGCATGGTGGCGTCGCTCAGCTCCGGGCCAACGCCATCGCCCGGGATCATGGTCACCTTGTGCGCCAATTCCGTTCTCCTCTGTCCCGCTGCCGCTCTAGGTGACGAACTCGCCGTCTCGCATCAGGTACTGCCCGTCGACCTTGATCGTCGACCTCGTGGCGACCACGTCGCAGTGGCTGGGACAATCCCAATTCGCGCCCGTCTCCTCCGGGTACGGATAGCCGAAAGCCACATGCACGCCGGGGATTTTCTCATCTTGGAGTAGGTTACCGGAAAGCTTTTTGAGGCCGATGTTGGTGCCGATGGCGAACTCCCCGGCGCGGTTGCTGTTCTCGTGCTGGCGGAGGTATTTCTCCATCTCCTGTCGCGGCTGGTCGTCGGGATGCGAGACCTTGCGGACCCTGCCACCCTCGACCTCGAATCGCATCGGGACGGCCAGCACCCCGTAGCGCTCTGAGAAGTGGTCGCCCAGCACCTCGGCGCCAATGATGCCGTCGATCGACGCAGGGCTGGTGTACGTCTCGCCCTCGGGAAGGTTGCCCCACGCGCCGGGCTCGTGGTACAGGCCCGGACAGGGATGCCAGCGGAGCCGGCCGGGGTCGAGGGTGGCGCGCATGTCGGTGCCGGAGGGGGCATGCACCTCGACCTCGCGAGCCTCGCGGACGATCTCGTTGACCTGTTCGGTCAGGCGGGAGATGACCTCGTAGTCGGCCGCCATCCCCTCCCCCATCAGCTGTCGGGTGATGCCCGGCATGTGGCCGTGGCGGGTCTTGAGGTCGTAGATTAGGTGATGCATCAGTGGGCGGCGGAGGGCCAGCTCACCCTCCTTAGCGGCCGCGGCGAAGAAGGAAACGGTGGGACCGATGTCATTGATCCGCTGGTCCAGGGCGTTGGGATAGGCCTTCGCCGGCCTGCTGGTGAACTCCTCGAGGATCAGCAGGTGGGCCGGGGCGCCGGCCAGCTCCACCTCCGCCGCCAGTGCATGGCCGATGTCCTCAGTCTCCTCGTCGGTGATGATCAGGACGGTGTCCTTGGGCCCCACCGCCATGCAGACGTTGACGGCGTTGGCGGCTCCCCGGCTGAGTTCGGCCATGAGGCCAAGTCTATTGGGCCGCGGCGCTTGGCTTACTTGTACCTGTAGACGATTCGGCCGCGCTGCAGGTCGTAGGGAGATACCTCGACCTTGATGCGGTCGCCCAGGAGGATGCGGATGTAGAACTTGCGCATCTTGCCGGCGGCGTAGGCGATGACCTCATGGTCGTTGTCCAGCTTGACCCGGAACATCGCGTTGGGCAGGGCCTCGACAACCTCGCCATCGAGCTCGACGACCTCCTCCTTCTTGTCAGGAGCATCCTCGGTCATGACGTGGCGGCGACGCGGACCTCCCCTCGGTGGCCGGCGGGGTCCTTTTCTAGCGATATTGGCGCCTCATAAATCGCCGAAAGTCTAGCAGTGGCGGTCGGTCAGAGAGTGGTGGCGAGACTCAGATTCGAACTGAGGACACCTGGTTCTTCAGACCAGTGCTCTACCAACTGAGCTATCTCGCCACGGAGCCCTGGAACAGGGCCGATTTTACCGTTCGCCAGCGGGGTCCAATGGGCGTGGGCGGAGCAGGGCTCGAACCTGCGACCTCCTCGGTGTAAGCGAGGCGCTCGTACCAGCTGAGCTATCCGCCCCACGTCTCTAAATAGCCGGGGCCCGGGCCAGCCAGAAGTTTAGCCGCCGCGGTTGCCCGCGCCTCATCGCCGGGTCAGGCGCTGCGGAGGCGGCCGATGAGGCGATCGCGGTCGACCTGGCGCTCAGCGTGGTACGAGCTCCGCACCAGGGGCCCCGACTCGACCCAGCGAAAGCCCAGCGCGAGAGCCTCCTGCTTGAGCTGGGCGAACTCGTCGGGGTGGTAGTACCGGACCAGCTCGTGGTGCTTGGGGCTCGGCCTCAGGTACTGCCCGATGGTGAGGATCTCGACCTCGGCGTCGCGGATCATCGCCATCAGCTCTCGCAGCTCGTCAAAGGTCTCGCCCAGGCCGACCATAAAGCCCGTCTTGGTCTGGGTCCCCGGGTCCAGCTGGCGCGCGCGCCGCAGGAGCTCCAGGGATTGGTCGAGCTCGGCTTTGGGCCGGACGCGACGGTACAGGCGTCGCACGGTCTCGACGTTGTGGTTGAGGATCTCGGGCTGCGCCGCCATCACCATCGCCAACGCCTCCCAGTTGCCCTGGAAGTCTGGGATCAGCACCTCGATCGACGTCTCCGGGCACAGCGCCCGCGTCTGACGGATGGTCTCGGCGAAGACGTGGGCGCCGCCGTCGGCGAGGTCGTCCCGGTCGACCGAGGTGATCACGGCGTGGACGATCTCCATCCTGGCGATCGATTCCGCCACCCGTCGCGGCTCGTCCTCGTCCAGCCCCGTGGGGCGGCCCGACTTGACCGCGCAGAAGGCGCACGCCCGGGTGCAGACGTCGCCCAGGATCATGAACGTGGCCGTGCCGGCGGTCCAGCACTCGCCGATATTGGGGCAGTGGGCCTCCTCGCAGACGGTGTGGAGGCGCTCCTCGCGCATCAGCTCCTTGAGCCGGTTGTAGGTCCCTCCGGCGGGCAGGCGCACCTTGAGCCAGTCGGGACGCCGGCCGCCGAATGCCTCCGGGCCGCCACCGACTCCAACCTGACCAAGAACCGGGAGCTCTTCCATTACTTCAACGGTACCGCGGCGTCAGCGCAGGGGCATGCCCGGCGCCATGGCCTCCAGCGACTTCTTGACGTCCCCAAGGAAGGAGGCGGCCTCCAGCCCGTCAAGCACGCGGTGGTCGAAGGACATCGCCGCGTACATCATCGAGCGGATGCCGATGAGGTCGCCGGGCATCACCACGGGGCGCTTGACGATCGCCTCCATGGTCATGATCGCGGCCTGGGGCTGGTTGATGATCGGCGCCGATAGGACCGTGCCGAAGGTGCCAGGGTTGTTGACGCAGAAGGTCCCGCGGGCCACGTCGGGTAGCGTCAGCTTGCCCGCGCGCGCACGCTCCGCCAGGTCGCTGAGCTGGTGGGCCAGCCCCGTGATGCTGAGGCGGTCGGCGTCATGGATCACGGGCAGGATGAGCCCGTCGTCGAGCGCCACCGCGATGCTGATGTTGATAGCGGCATGGCGCAGGATGCCCTCATCAGTGAACGAGGCGTTGACCCCGGGATGGGCGCGCAGGGACTCGCACGCCGCCTTGATCACGAACGGCACGTAGCTCAGGTCGACGCCGTCGGTCGCCCGGAAAGCCTCCCGCTCGGCTCGCCGCAAGGCGACAACGTTGGTCATGTCGACCTCCACGGCACACCACGCGTGGGGTGAGGTGCGGCGGCTGCGGACCATGTGCTCGGCGATCGCCTTGCGCATGGCGTTGAGGGGGATCAGCTGGTCGCCAGCGGCGGGGCCCGGCACCGGCGCGGCCGCGGCAGGGGACGGCTGCACCGGAGGTACTGAGGGCACGGCCTTTCCGCTCGCCAGGTAGTCCTCGACGTCTTTCTTGCTGACGCGGCCGCCGCTGCCACTCCCCCTGATGGCGCCGATGTCGATGTTGTGCTCCTCGGCCAGGCGCCGCACCGCGGGGCTCGCCCTGCCCGCGCGGCCGGCGCGACTGTCGCCGTTGCTGGCGG
>JBARRR010000057.1:0-12909 GCA_049644325.1 Candidatus Dormiibacterota bacterium | reverse complement strand
GCTTGCGGTTTCGATCCGCAACACTTGGGACCTGCTGATCACCGTGGCTGACAGCCTCGACGCCGGCGGCACCCGCCACTCTCGCTCCTAGGAAAGCCAGCAGCCAGCTTGCGCAGTACGTCTACCCGCCACCGAAGCGTTGGGGATCGAACGAAGGGTAGGCTCCGCTCGCTGTTGTAGTCAGCCGCGCGGAAGGCTCGGGCCTAGCAGGCTCCGCAGCCGGGCGCCAAGCCCGACCTGGGGCGGATCGCACGAAGCGCCCTCTGGGACCTCGGTTTTGCGCGCGGCGAGGGGGCCCGATTCGACCTTGACGCCGCGCCAGAAGGCGACCCGGTTCTTGATCTCAGCGGCTGCGTCCATGGGGTCGGGGTAGAACCAGGCGGCGTCCTTGTTGACGTCGTCGCCGACCCGGATGGAGTAGTAGCTTGCCTCGCCCTTCCAGCTGCAGAACGTGTGCTTGTCGCTGGATACCAGGACCTCGTCCTTCACCGCCTCTCGCGGGAAGTAGTGGTTGCCCTCGACAACCACGGTGTCGTCGCTCTCCGCGATAACGGTTCCATTCCATGTAGCCCGTGCCATGCCTACTACTTAACGTCGCCGTCGGGACCGCCCATTCCCGGGTCGGCGGCGCCAGGGCAGCAGCCCGACGACGATCGCTGCCGGCAGCGCGAGCAAAGGGGCGGCAACCGGTTGGACCTCCGCCGAGCTGTTGGGGAGGGTCGTGCTCTCGCTTGCGGCGCTGACGGCAGGTAAGGAGCCGATGCCATTCCCACCGCCTGCGCTCGTCGCGCCCGCCACCTGGAAGTCAGGGAAGACCTCGAGCCAGTGGCGGGTACCATTGGCGTCGATGTAGCCGCGGGTGTTGCGATCGGGAACATCCTGCGCCCTTCCGGAGAGCGACATCCAAAGCGCGGGTGTTACCGTCCCCGCCGACGTGGCCACCGCCACCGCGGGGCCCTTGGGTGCGAACGTCTTGTCGACGTTGCACTTGATCTCCGGCCCGCCCAACGGGTCGCGCGACAAGGAACCATCGGGCAGAACAAAGCGCCCGTTCTGGATGTCCTCGGCTGCGCCACCATACGCATCCATCAGCGCCGCCGCTGCCACGCCGACCACGTCGGCGGTCGATGAGCTGGCGGCCTCCGAGTCGTCCGAATGACCGCAACCGAACCGGTCGGTCGAGTTGCCCTGGATGCTGTTGGGGTTGCTGTACTCGCCCGGCACCCCGACGCCGTTACCGCGCGGGAAGATGTAGCCGATCATGTCCTCCGCCAGTCCGTTGATGAAGCGGTACGGCGTGTGCATGTGCGGCAGCAGCCATGCCGGCAGGGGGTATGTTCCCGACCCGCTGCAGCTGGTGTTGCCAGAGGGGTCGGGGCACGCCATGTCGTCCGGGCCGACGAAGCCGCGAAGGTAGGTGAATGGGAACACCTCGCCCGGGATCGACACAAACTCACCGTCACCGATGCGGAAGAACGCCGTCTGCGACTTGGCCGCGGTGCCAATGACGCTGCCGTTGACCAGCGGAGGGAACTCGACCGTGCAGGTGTCGTCATACGACGGCCGCGACGAGAAGATGCCGGCCCCGCCACCGGCCGCCAGGAGCAGGTTGCTGACATGGACGCAGGCGTTCGCCCGCGCGCCAAACACATCCGAGGTGGTCGAGTACGTGGATGTCGTGCTGAGCGCCTGCTCCACGGCCGCGGCGAAGCCCTCACCCAGTGTCCTTGTCTCGTGGAAGTACCCCAGCGGCAAACGCGTCCCGTTTGGGTTGTAGAGCGTCCGGCATCCAGCTGGGTGGCTGTTGTCGACGAACTTCTCGGGCGTCCGGGAGATCGGCCCCGCCGGGAAGACCTCCGGGGTCTCATTGCTGCCCACCGACCCCGCCATCTCGATGGCGACCCCGCCGACGTCGGTCTCGACCTTATTCCGGAACCAGTAGGGCCAGTCGGCGGAGATCCACCGTTTCTCGGCGTCGAGGGTGTTGCCGCTGTCCGTCGCCGGTCCGCCGTTGAAACCCAACGTCTCGGTGTGCTGGCTGATATCGGTGAGGGTCACGATCGGGTTCAGGGTCTGGGCGTCGACGGCCTGGATCGTCGGCATCAGCTGGTCGTCGATGTAGGGGTAGGAGCTGAAGCACTGCCGCATGTTGGCCGGCTCGATCGGCTCGGCGAAGCGGACGTAGGCGGGCTTCATGATCTTGTAGGCGTCGACGATCGCCTCCGCGCCCTTGTGGACCATGTAGTCGGTCCAGTAGGCGTTGACGCTGGAGACGACCGGCTGCAGTCCGTAGAGCCCGAGGGAGTCGGGCGCGGACTCGTCGTGGGTTGCGGAGATGAAGATGTCATCGGGTTTCAGCGACGCCCCCGGCAGCATGGTACCCACCAGGGCGCGGATCTTGGCCATGTACACGTTGAAAACGCCTTCGTGGTCCAGCACCTCGATGGCGATGGTCCGGCTGCCGTTGGAGACGACCATTGCGCGCGCTGTTACCGGGTCGGCGACGTGGTCGTAGAAGCGGGGCGCGTTCGACCCGCCGCCGATGAAGGGCCCGTCCCAGCGCCCGTTGCCGCTCGCGCTGCCGGGCGCCGGGCAGTCCAGGAAGGCGCCGTTGCCGAAGTCCCAGTGGCCCAGGTTGTTGGGATCCGTGTAGGGCTCGGTGAAGGCGAATGGCCTCGATGCGTTGAAGGTGCTGTCCAGGGCCGGCACGCAATCGGCCGGGTCGGTGAACCCCGCCGCCGCTGCCGCGCAGTTGGTGGCGGCGGTGGCGTTGGGACCACAGGGCGGGGTGAAGTCGGTGACCGCGGCGCCAACACTGAAGACTGGGGTTACGACCGAGGGCGCGGGCGCGCGGGCCAGCGCCGGCGCCAGCGGCGCCGCGCCGACCGCCACCAGGAGCGTGAGGAGCGACGCCCGAATCGCCCGCCAGGTCAGGATCGGCTACCCCGCCGGCGAAGCATCGGCAGCCAGACGACGCCCGCTATCAGCCACAGCGCAGCGATGAGCACTGGAATCGCCGCATCGCGGACCAGTTGCGCGGCTCGGACAACGCCGGCCGCCACCCCCACGCCGGCGCGCGTGGCGGCGGTGTTCGGTAGCGCGTTGGCTCCACTCGCCGCCGCCGCCGAGCCTGGCTCGGGTACGAGGTTGCCGTTGAAGTCGGTGCGCGGCGGTGGGACCGGCGCCGGCCCGGTGTCGACGCCGCCGGGGCCGTAGACGTTCGGCTCCAGCTGGTACGCGGCACACTTGGTCGGCGCGTTCTGCGCCAGCCCCATCTGGATGGCGCCCTTGATCTGGGTGCACATTACGTGGTCACCGATCGTCGCCGACGGGTTGAAGAGGATGTTGTCATTGCCGCCGGCGCCCTTCTGGATCGCCTGGGGATAGCCCTCGGGGAACGGCGCGATCAGGTAGCCGAGCTGGTCGTTGCTGAGGCCGGTGGTCCAGTAGCGGCGGCCGCCCCGGACAGCCGCGATGAAGCCCTGGCGCATGTTGGGGTAGGCCTCGCCGGGGTTCGTGGTGATGACGACGTCGCCGATGCGGAAGGCTCCAACCCACATACCGAAGCAGTCGCCGAGGGAGTAGGGCGGCAGGTTGGACCGGGCGATGGGGGCGCCGGCCGCCCCACCGACGTCGTTGAGGGCCAAGAGCCCGGCGTTGAAGGCGCAGTCGTGGATGAACAGCTCGCGCCCGTCGATGGTGTTCAGCGTCAACGGCGTCTGGTTGGCCACCGCCTGCTGGGCCCAGCCGATGAACGCCTTGGAATACTTGGAGAGCGTGCAGGACTCGGCTTTCTCAGTCGTGGTGTCGTTGCCGTTGATGGTGGTGGTGTCCTCGTCGTAGTTGCCACTACTGATGTCCGCGGCCGTGCACTGCAGGTTGATGACGCCATTGCCGCCGCCGCGGTGTGGCTGGCTCCGACCGACGTCGGCAACCACCACCAGCGCGGTGCCGCCGTACTTCTGCTCCAGGTAGTGGGCGGCCACCCCGGGCCAGTCGGGCGATATCAGCCGGTTGCCGCTTCCCATCACGGTGGCATGGGCAGCGAAGTTGGCCAGGGTCACGATCAGGTGGCCGTCGGAGCGGGCAAAGGCCTGCATGGTGCGCAGCTCGGTGTCCATCACGTCGTTTGGCGGCGAGCTGCAGTCGAACTGGTCCTCGAGGATGCGGTTGTTGTCGCATGGTCCCGGCGTCGTCACCGCGCCCTCCATCAGCGTCGCCGGCTGCAGCTTGGCGTACGCCGCCTCCAGCGCCTTGACCTCCTGGTCGTGCACGAAGGCCAGGTAGTTGTCGGGCACGAACCCCCAGACGCCGGTCATGTCCTGGCCGCCGTGGGAGTGGTCGGAGCTGATCGTCATGTCAAAGAAGCTGAGTCCGCCGCCGGTGTCCTTGGCCACCTTCGACCGCACATCGTCGAAGCCGTAGGGACGCGCTGCCAGGGTCTGCTCGTTGAGCTTGTACGCGGGGAAGGTGCCCTGGTTGTCGAGGTCGGCGAAGGCGATGGTCCGCTTGCCGTCCGATATCACGATGGCGCGGACAAAGGGGTGGCCGAGGTTGCTGGACATAACGCCCTGGGCGTACCGGTTGCTGCCGCCCGGGACCGGGAAGCCGTTGGGACCAATCTGCGATTGGCCCGACCCCAGCCCGTAGCCGCCGAGGAAGAAGTTCTTGTTGGTAACGAAGTCGGCCAGCATCGCAGGTGGTGGGGCGATGTCCTCGGCGTCGGCGCCGACCAGGAAGAGCGCCGGCGGCGCCGCATCAGCCGATGGCGGCGCCGCGCCGAGGGCGGCCGCCAGCCCAAGCACCATCGCCCCCACGACCAGTCGCCTGGCAGCCACCGCTGTCGGTCCCCGCCCGACCCCGAACATCACAACACCCCCGCCTGCTCGGCTGAGAGTATATGGGCCTTAGATCCCGCTGCGCGTTAGAGAGCTAGGCGCCGGCCCCCGGACCTAGGTAGTTCTTCTCGCGCCGGCTCCGGATCACGAGGACGACCGCGCCGGCGACCAGCAACAGCACCACCAGGGCGGCGACCAGGATGATCGCCAGGTTGGGCGACGAAGAGCCGCCGCCCGAGGGCGCCTGGGCGCCGTTGCCCGCCGTATCGCTCCGACCGGCATTGGCCACCGCCAGCACGTGACCCTCGCCGTGGGCCGTCGGTGCGCCGCCGGCGACCTGCTTGATTGCGCAGCCGTCGCCGCAGTGGACCAGTTCCATGAAATCGCCGCCCTCGGTTGCCACCAGCATGTCGCCATCGGCGAGGTTGAAGCGTTCCAGGTCAGCGGCGTTGAGGCGCAGCAGGGCGTCGTTGCCAGGGTGCGGGTTGCCCGGGGTCAGGCGATCGGCGACGTAAACGAAGCCGCCACGCGCATGAAAGCCGTCGGGGATGAAGCCGACGCTCTCGGATCCGATGTCACCGCCGACCGGGAGAGTCGAGGTGGTCACCGTCCGCACCATGCCGCCGGGATCGATCGCGTAGATCTTGCCGCTGAGCTCGTCGGGGCTGATGAGGTTGCCGCCAAACGTGCCGAATCCCTTGGGCGCCACGGCGATGCCGCCCTCCATGGTGGGCGCGGAATCGCTCACCACCTTCACCTGGCCCGTGCAGCCCACGGCGTAAACGCCGGTCTTGCCCTGGCGCGGACCGGTCACGATCAGGCGGTTGCCAAACGCGCCGGTGCTGTCAAAGGTGATGCCGTTGACCCCGTCGGCGGGGATGTCCGCCAGCCGCGACTTGGTCCCCGAGGCGTCGACCCGGATCACGCCCGGCGGCTTGCCGGTGTCGAGGACGAAGACGTCGTCGCGATTGAAGTTGCAGCCGTCGGCGTCATCGCGCTGCCCAGACGACACCGTCACATACGCCTCGGGCTGGCCGCTGAAGTCAATCTGGTAGCCGCCCGAGCCGCGGGCGAACGTCTGAAGCGCGCCATCGGCCGAGATCAGCGATAGCTGCCCGTTGGCGGCGACCACCAGCTTGCCGTCACTGCGCGGCCCGCCGATGTCGAAGATGCCGGGGACCTTCTGCAACTGGTCCCATGTGGCGAGGGCGGAGGGGGACACGACGGTTAGCGGGGGAGCCGCGCTGCTGGGGGCTACACCTGCGGCGACAAGACCAATGCCTACGGCGAGGCCCGCCGCACGCGCGAGATGGCGCGACATGCAAGCACAATACGCCCGCGGTTACGCCGCCCGCTGCCGACCCGGTCTGAGCGAGAATTCCGGCATGAATGTGGACCTCGAACTGGCCATCGAGCTGGCCGACAGCGCCGACGAGCTCACGATGCGGCACTTCCGCTCCACCGACCTGGTGATCGCCACCAAGCCCGACACGTCCCCGGTGACGCAGGCAGATCGCGCCGTGGAGCAGATGGTGGCGGAGCGGCTGACCCTGTCCCGCCCCGACGACTCGCTCCTGGGCGAGGAGTTCGGCCAGCAAGGCAGCAACCCGCGCCGGCGTTGGATCGTGGATCCCATCGATGGCACCAAGAACTACGTCCGCGGCATCCCGGTCTTCGCGACCCTGCTGGCGCTCGAGGAGGACCGCGAGCTGGTGGTCGGCGTGGTCAGTGCGCCGGGCCTGGCGCGGCGCTGGTACGCCGCCAAGGGGGAGGGCGCCTTTGCCGATGGCGAACGGATCTACGTCTCCGACATCGATCGCCTTGAGGACGCTCAGATCTGCCACGCGGGGTTCGAGTACTGGGAGAAATCCGGCCGGCTCGATGGCCTGGTCGCACTGACTCGCCACGCTTGGCGAGACCGCGGCTTCGGCGACTTCTGGCAGCACATGTTGGTGGCGGAAGGAAGCGTCGAGGTGGCACTCGACCCGGAGGTCAGCCTCTGGGACCTGGCCGCCGTCAAGGTCGTGGTGGAGGAGGCAGGGGGCCGCTTCACCGACCTCGCCGGGGTTGTCACGGCGTCCGGCGGCAACGCCATCAGCAGCAACGGCCTGCTCCACGAGACCGCGCTCGCCCTTATCGGCGACCGGGCCGGCGCGAGCGGCGGCGGCTAGACTCCCGCATGGCTGACCGCAAGACCACCGCCAGGACGGCGGCCTCCAAGAAGTCCCGCGCTGGGGACCCCGCCGCCGACATCAAACACGACGCCGACGCGAGAACGGTGGCGCGGATCGGGCGCGAGGTTGAGGCCGCCCTGGCCAAGGCGCCCGTGGCCCATAAGCTGCCCCCGGCGGCGACGCTGCGCGAGCTGGCCGACGTCGAGGTGCAGGAGCTCGACGGCAGCTGGACGACCTTCGGGGCCCTCTGGGCTGACAGCCCGACGGCGCTGGTCTTCCTGCGGCACTACGGTTGAATACACTGCCGTGATCAGGCCGCGCAGTTGCGCGGCATCGCCAGAGAAGCTGAGCGCTACGGCAACCTCGTGGTCGTGGGCCAGGGTTCCCTGCAGCAGGGGCAGGATTTCGCCGACAAGCAGGGCCGGGGGTTGAAGGCGCTGGTCGATACCGCCCGTGCCAGCTACAAGGTGATGAGCTACCAGCGCGGCAGCAACCTCCGGCAGATCACGATGGCGACGCTCAAGGGCATCGCGGCGGCCAGCCGAGGCCATGTCCAGACCAACATACAGGGCGATGCTCAACAGCACGGCGGGACCCTGGTCGTGGCCGCCGGCGGCAAGGCGATCTACTTCCACCGTAGCGATTACGCCGGCGACCACCCGCCAGTGGAGGACACCCTGGCAGCCCTCAAGGCTGCCGCCGCGCTCAGCCCTTAGGCGTCGTTGGCGAAGGCCAGGACGGCCCCGCCCTGGAGGCGGCCGCGGCTACGCTTCTCGGCGGTCAGCCAGGTCTCGGCCCGGCCGAGCAGCTGACCAAACTCCTCGTCGCCGTTCCACTCTGCCGCGCCCGAGCTGAACTCGATAACGCAGTCGAGGTCCGCGGCGGTCGCCGGCAGGGCGGCCTCGACGCGCTCGACGATTCGGCAGGCATCCTGCAGCGTCGCTTCCACCATCAGAGCGGCGAAGCGATCGCCACTGAGCCGCACCGCGATGTCGCCGGCGCGCAGCTGTGACGCCAGTACCGTGCTCAGCGTCTTCACCGCGCCGTCGCCCGTGTCATGGCCGAAGGTCTCGTTGATCGCGCCCAGGCCGTCGATGTCGAAGACCGCCACGGTCAGCGGCCAGGAGCGCTTGCGCATCGCGATCCGGGCGCGGCGCTCCAGCTCGGCGCGGTTGGGGAGGCCGGTCATGACGTCGGTCCGCACCGTGAGGTCGCCCTCGCCGGCCATCGCCTCGGCCTCGGCCGCCAGCACCATCCAGTATTCAGCGCTGTTGGTCTGAAGCCTGGCGCCGACCATCTCCACGGCCATGTCGGTGGCGTCCGCCCGCCGTAGCCGGGTGACCCGCTTGCCGTCGATGAAGCTCTCCGGCGAGGCCATTAACGGTTCCTCGTCGGCGCAGACCTCGAGCCAGGACCGGCCCTGGACCTCGACCTCGCGCCAGCCGGTGGCCCGCTCGGCGGCCGGGTTGGCGGCGACGATGCGTAGTCCCTGGTCAAGGATGAACACCGGCTGCCGAGCGCCAAGGAAGGTCTCGTTGACTGCCTCCAGCGGCGACCCGGTCGCCTCGGCTGTGTCTTCCGCCCCGCGACGAACGAGGTCGGATATGGGGCTCCGGCTGAGCTCTATGTCCAGCGCAGAGTTACGCATCACCAGGTGCTTGCGGTCGGCGCTGAGGATGCCACTGAAGGCCTCCACCACCTGGCGGTCCCATTGCGTACCGGCTCCGGCGGCAAGCTCCATCAGGACCTCGTCCGGGGACATCCCCCTGCGATATGGCCGGTCCGAGACCATCGCCTCGGTGGCCTCGACGACGCTGACAATGCGGGCGCCGATGGGGATGTCTTCGCCCGCGATGCCGCGCGGGTAGCCGGTGCCGTCGTACTCCTCATGGTGGCTCCACACGATCTCGGCGACCTCCTCGAACTGGGGCAGGTTGCTGAGCAGCTGGTAGCCGATGTTGCAGTGTTGCTTGATCTCGTCGTACTCGTCGTCGGTCAGGCGCCCCGGCTTGTTGAGGATCGC
This sequence comes from Candidatus Dormiibacterota bacterium, assembly GCA_049644325.1. Lineage (GTDB taxonomy): Bacteria > Chloroflexota > Dormibacteria > DASZGP01 > DASZGP01 > DASZHA01. Next base: position 3,874 of record JBARRR010000057.1, on the reverse strand, counting down.
TTCCGACACCCCGATCTTGCCGAGGTCGTGGAGCAGGGCACCCAGCTCGGCCAGCCGCACCTCGCGGGCCGGCAGGCCCAGCTTGCGGGCCACCTGTGCCGCGTACTTTGACGCCTGCACTGAGTGGCCGTAAAGGAAGATGTCGTTGGCGTCGATGACCGCCGCCAGCGTCTTGAGCAGGCCCTCGTTGGTGTGGTCGAGCTCGTCATTGGCGGCCGACAGGCGCTGGTTGGCCTCGGCCGCCTCGGCTTGCGCGTCCCGGATCTCCGTCATCTGCTTGCCGACCCGTCGGGTGTACTGGCGCATCGCCTCGCGCATCGCCAACAGGGGGGCGACGTAAACCGCGGCGCCGGCCCAGCCGAAGAGCAGGTAGGCGGTGCCCAGGGAGAAGCCCAGGGTGGCGGAGATCAGCACCTGCGCGGGGATCCACCGCATGTCCTCCCAGATCGAGGCCAGGCCGCGACCGGTGCTGATCTTGATGACACCGACGAGGAGGGGGAAGGCGATGGCGAGGTAGGTCAGCAAGCAGGCGCCGGCAGCGACTACATCGGTGAGGGTCCACTGGCCGCTGGTCAGCCTGCCGCCGAAGCCGGTGAAGGCCAGGCCGCCAAATCCGCAGGCGAGGGCAAACAGGCCGGCGTTGAACGCGCGTTTGATGATCGGCAAACGATTACGTCCGAGGATGCCACCGGCGAGGCCGGCGCATAGCCCGCTGGCGGCGGCGGCCTCGGGCCCGATGGCCACGGCTGCCGCCAGCGCCACCGCCAATGACACCGAGATCCCGAAGTTGTTCTCGCCGACGGTGACGCGGAGTTGTTCGGCGCCGATCGCGGCGACGCAGAAAACCAGGGTCGCCAGGGTTGCGTGCCGGGAGCTGCTCGCCAGCGTAGCCGCGGTGAGCGCCAGCCCCGCCAGCAGCACAGCCGCGACGTACCCACGCAGGACGACCTGCCGCACAAGCGGATGGCCGGCGGAGTTGCCTCCGCCGGCCGCCACATTAATCGCTTGCGCGCTCATATCTACCCGTCTCGCCTCACAGCCGTCAGTTGAATGTCGAGTTGCTCCAGCTGACGTTGGACCAGCTGACGTTGGACCAGCTCACGTTGGACCAACTCACGTTCGACCAGCTGACATTCGACCAGCTGACGTTGGACCACCCGACGTTGCTCCATATAGGGTGGCTGAACAGCGGCAAGCCACCAAGCAGCGGGATCGTCCACCTTCCCTGGGCGAATTCGGCGCTGCTCCAGCTGACGTTGGACCAGCTGACATTCGACCACGAGACGTTGGTCCAGATCCCGCCGGTCCACCAGAGGCCGCCCGCCAGGACGCTCCCGGTCAGCGTGTCGTAGGACTGGCTCCCGGCCACACCCACGTTGTCATCCGAACCAGGTGCCGCCACCGTGCTGGCGTCGGCCATCCCACCGCTGCTGCCCAGCCAGCTCGTGTAGGCGACCGCGCCCCACCTGGTGCTGTGGCTGCGGACCAAAGCTTTGACCTGGTTGGGGGTGGCGCTAGGGGTCTTCTGCAGGGTCAGCGCGACCAGCCCGGCGACCTGGGGGGAGGCCATCGAGGTGCCGCCCATCTTGAAGTAGCTGAGACCCACGCCGTTGAACGGGTGGCTGAGGAACAGCAGCGAGGCCGGGGCCCCCAGCGAGACAACGTGGGCGCCGTCGGCGACAACATCGGGCTTATTGACGCCGTCCTGGGTCTGGCCGTACAACGCCCACGATGCCATCTGTGGTGCGCCGGGGCTGACCATGTAGTTGTCGTCGATGGAGCCGACCGTGATGGCGAAGGGGTCGTTGCCGGGCGCGTAATTCACCGCGCCGGCGCCGTTGCCGGCAGAAACCACCACCACGACGCCGCTGCGCCAGAGCTTCTCAACCATGGCGTCGAGGCTGCTCTGGTGGTACGACTGCGCCACCGCGGACTGCATCGACAGGTTGACCACGCGGATGTGCATGCCGTGCTGGTTGGCCTGGTAGACCCATTCCAGCCCGGTGATGACGTCGCCTTCACTGGCGTTGCCAAAGTCGTCTGAGACCTTGACGCCGACGATCAGGGCATTCGGCGCCACGCCCATGTACTGGCCGCGCGAGTCGGAGCCGTTACCGGCGATGATGCCGGCGACGTGGGTGCCGTGGCCGAAGTGGTCCAGGGCGTCCGTGGCGTGGCCGTTGGTCGAGACCTCTAGCAACCGGTTGCCGCGACTTCCCTGAACCCTGGAGCTGGCCATTGTCAGGTCGTTATGCGGCCATACACCGGTGTCGACGACGGCGACGGTGACGTCGCTCCCGTTGTAGCCCGCGTCCCACGCGGCCGGGATGCGACTATAGCCCTGGTAGCGGTTGATGAGGTTGGAGTAGTCGACCGACCCCGTCCAGGTGATGGGCAGGTTCATGTTGAGGCTCTTGACGCGCGGGTCGTGGTTGAGTCGGAACGCGAGTCCCGGGTCGACGGTGGCGTTGAAACCGTGCAGCACCGACATCTGGCTGTCGATGCGTCCACCGTTGTCGCGAACGAACTGCTCCACGTCCGCGGGGTCGCCTTTGGTCTCGACGATTAGCGAGACCATGCCGACGGGGTGCTCGCTGAGGTAAGAGCTCACCGCCTGGTTTATGACGATTGTTGCCGCTGGGGATGATGGGCTATAGATGAGGGCCGCGGTGAGGACAAGGACGCCGACCATGGCCCGGCCAATGAATGAGCGTTTGTGAAGTGGTAGCAGTTTCGTCAACACCCGCCTCCTACGGAGTTTTCCCGTGTTGGCTGAGGGTAGAGACAAGCCTGTAAAGATCCGGACAAGAAGTTGTTAACCGGGTCGCCGATTTGGCGAGCACACATGTGCCAGCTTGGTGTTTCGGCCGTTGCAACAAGCCGTTGCAGGGGCTCGACTCAGAAGTACCGGTTACATTGACAGCCTGATGTGGAGCCGGGTCAGGAGCCTGCCGCGCCCAGTTCTAGTTGCAGTTATCGCCATCCCCGTCGTGCTGTTGATCGGAGGGGGCGCGTGGGCCATGCTCAATCGGCCGTCACAACCGAACACCGCCACCGGCAACGCGACGACGTCGCCGAGTCCGACCGATTGCCCCAGCCTTGACCTCTCCGCCAGCCCGGCGGTGTGCGTCTCGCCGTCGCCATCGCCCAGCCCATCGCCGTCTCCCTCGCCCCCGCCGTCGCCCAGCGCCGCCAGCGGAGGCGGGCCGATCACCAGCTGCAATGCCTCTCCTGGCGCGATCCCGGCGAGCATCCCAACGACCTTCCCGACCGCGATGGCCTTCGCGCCCGACGGCCGGCTGTTCTGGACCGAGCGGGCGGGCACCGTCAAGGTTTGGCAGAACGGAGCGGCTAAGACGTTCGCTTCGGTACCGACTTCAACGTCGGGTGAGCGTGGCCTGCTCGGCCTGGCCCTGACGCCCAACTTCGCGCAGGACCACTACGTGTACGTCTTCTACTCGCGATCGGACAACACCACCCTGCAGCGTGTGGTCCGCTGGACCGACTGCGCCGGCAACGCCACGTCGCCGACCACGATTGTCGATAACCTGCCCGCTGGGCCAACCCCGAACCACAAGGGCGGCCGGATTGCGTTTAGCCCAGACGGCCATCTCTTCGTGACGATCGGCGACAATGCCGCGGATAACCGGATGGTTGCGCAGGATCCCAGTGATCTACGAGGAAAGGTCCTGAAGTACAACGCCGGTGGCGCGCCCGCCGGGATCAACGGAACCCCTGTGTACACGCTGGGTTTGCGCAACCCATTCGGTATCGCGTTCGCGCCTGACGGGAGGATGGGCATCACCAACAACGGACCATCGGGAGACAACAACACGCCGTGCAATGGCTGCGGGGACATCTTTGACCTCGTCGG
>JBARRR010000056.1:0-18136 GCA_049644325.1 Candidatus Dormiibacterota bacterium | reverse complement strand
CGTCGGGACCGCGGCCGGCGCCACCACCTGGGGTGGGGCCGTGGGCTGGCCGCCGGGCACCGCAACCCCGGGCTCCCTGCCCGGGCCAGGTGGCACCGGCACGCGGACGTAGATCTCCTTGCGCTGCTCCAGCTGATGCACTCGCCGGATGCTGGCCACCAGCTCGTCGCCCGAGAAGGGCTTGATCAAGAACTCCCGGGCCCCTGACTGCATGGCGCGGCGCAGATAATCGCGCTCGCCCTGCACCGACATGATGATGACCGGCGATCGCGGCGCCTCCGATGCCAGCAGCTCCGTTGCCTGGATGCCATCCATCTCGGGCATGTTGACGTCCATCAGGATGATGTCGGGGCCGCTTTTCTTGGCCTCCTCCACCGCCTCGCGGCCGTTGGTTGCGGTCGCCACCACCTCGATGTCCTCTTCGAACGACAGCAGCTTACGCAGGTTGTCGAGGGTGCTCGAGATGTCGTCTACGATGAGGACGTTGATCGCGCTCAATTGGCTTCTGGCGGGAGCGCGACGAACGCGCTCCCGCCGGCTCCGCTAGCCCTTCGGCACGCCGTACTTGGAGTTGACGCTGTTCTGTGTCGCGCCACCAGTGCTGAACTGGTCGTTCTTGTCGATGTCCTTCTGCGACTTGAGGACCAGCTTGTAGTTGCCGCTGGAGAAGATGAACGCCAGGTCTTCGGAGTCACCGGCCGGCACGAAGACGACGATGCTGGTCGCGGTGGTGGCGGCAGTGGCCTGCTGCTGCGAACCGTTTGTTGGCGTTCCTGCCGGTGGCCCGACCTTCTGCACCACCAGGTTCTGGTAGGTCAGCTTCCACGCCGGCTTCTGGTTGTCGCCACCGGTGGGGTTGTACAGGACGTCGATCTTGTCGCCTTCCTGGATGTAGCCGGAGACCGCCTGCAGCTCCGCGCCATACGGGATCGAGACCGCGACCTGCCCCGCCGGAATGTCGAGGTAGGGCTTCTTCTGCGTCGGCAGCTTGCTCTGGCTGTTGACCAGGTTGGCGCTGCTCAGCACGGTGCCCTTGGGTAGTGCGACGGCGGCGTACTGACCGGACGCGTCCTTGATCTTTGTCTGTGCGCCGGCTGGGACCTGGTCGGCGGCGTACTTGTCGACCTTGATCAGCTGGTCACTGACCTGGGTGCCGGCCGGAATGTCGACCGCGGCCACAACCACGTCGGTGTCACGGTTACCGCTCGGCCCGCCGGCGCCACGGCTTCCCAGGATGACAACCAGGACGAAGGCCACCACGGCCACGATGATCCCTATGACCATTAGCAGTCGGTTGCTCCTCGGTTTTACGTCAACGGCCACCCGGTGAACCTCCTAAGTAATTCGTCGGCATCGTGCGCGACGGATGAGATGGATGAATTCAGATGAGACAGATGATTTAGATGTTCGCGTTGCCAGCGGCAACGATAAAGCAGATGAGGCAAATAGTTAACCCATTTGCGCATCTTCAGTTTTTTCGCGTTGTTTCCAAAAAAAAGGGAGCCGGACGAGCCGGCTCCCTAAGCCACTTCCAGCGTCTAGGTACCCAGGCCGCTGGTGATGTCTGAGAAGACGTTCTTGACCTGGTTGCCAAGAATGATGAGGACTACGATGACGACCACCGCGATAAGAACCAGGATAAGGGCGTACTCAACCATGCCCTGACCCTCCTCCTCCTCGCTACGGTGCATGAGTTCGCGAAGCTTCAGGTATAGAGATGTCATCAAATTACTAACCACCTCCTTTCCGGCCCCGGGAAAGTTCTGGGCGCCGGTTCGTTGGGTCGTATTTTGTAGCACCGGGCGGTCGGGTGGTCAACATTTCTGGCGCCAGAAACGTAACAGTCGGGACTCAGATCGGTCGCGGTGCCGGCTACTGGAGCTTGAACTCGGCACGGATCTCCGTGCCCTTGCCCGGCTGGCTCTTGATTTCGAGCGATCCGTGCTCCAGCTCGGCCCGCTCCCGCATGCTGATCAGGCCGAGGTTTCGGTTGTGAGCCAGGCTGGCCTCCACCGCGGGGATGTCGAAGCCCTCACCGTCGTCGCGGATGGTCGCCGTCACCCGGTCCTTGCTCATGCTCATGGTGACCTCGGCGCCCCTCGCGTGGGCGTGCTTCTGGACGTTGGTGAGAGCCTCCTGGATGATCCGGAAGAGGGTGCCCTCGGTGTTGCCGGGGAGGCGACGTTCCTCCCCTACCACGTTGAAGCGAACCGGTACCCCGTGCTTGTCACTGTACTCCTTGAGGTACTTGCGCAGGGTGGGCACCAGCCCGAGGTCGTCGAGCGTCATCGGCCGCAGGTCGAAGATCAGCTGGCGGGTCTCGTCGAGCGCGTTGCGGACCGCGTTCTTGAAGTCCTGGAGCTCGTTGAGGATCGCCTCCGGCTTGTAGACCAGGCGCTCAAGGATCTCGGCCTGCAGGACGAGGTTGCTCATCGACTGCGCGGGGCCGTCATGCATGTCGCGTGCGATCCGCATGCGCTCCTCTTCGATGATCTGGAAGACCTGGCGGGAGGCGTTGCGGAAGGTGACCGCTTCCGCCTCGGGGCTCTGGATGTTGCTGTCGCGCGCCGCGACACCGGCCAGCTCCAGCTCGGAGCGGAGCGCCTTGAGCTGGTCGGACGCCTCGCCACGGCGGTCGGCCAGTTCCTCGAACCGGTGCTCGGCGACAGCCAGCTCGGCGACCGCCTCGGCGTGTTCATCGAAGGCGCGGTTGATGTCCTCGGCGCCGTACTGGCCGATGTTCTTGAGGATCAGCGTGCGGACGCTGATGGTGGCATCGCGCCGCTCATTGCAGCGCTCAATCCGCGCTGTCAGCTCCCGGTACTCCTGCTCGATGCGCGCCACCACCTCGTCGATGCGCGTGATCTCTGCCTCGAGGGCCTGGCGCAAAGCCGCCGTCGGTTCAAACACGGGCGTGTCCGCGGGGATGGGAACAGCAGTTTCGCTCATGTGCGCAGCAAGACGTCGGGGCGGGACATCGGCACTAATATAGCCGACCTTATGGCCGCGTTCTTGAGTTCGGAACGCACCATCTCGCAACACCTTGGACACAGGTTTCCGGTGAGAGTGCCAAGCGCGATTTGCGGGAGAAACCGTGAGATACGATGCCGGGGATGCAGCCGACTTCGACCGCGCAGGCCCACGCAATCGGGTCACGCATATACGGCGTCCGCCTGCTCTACCAGCCACATGTGCAGCGGGTGGTGGCACGGCTTTGTCTTTTGGTGTGCGGTCTTGACTTCCTATTCCAGGTGGCCAGCGGTTACATCGGGCTACCCCAGAAGAACCTGAAGTACGACTTTGAGCAATTCCGGCGAGCCGCCCTGGACATCGGCGCCGGCCGCAACCCCTATCAGTACTTCCTCGACCTGCACTGCTCGGCCTGGTGCCTGGGCGGCTACATCTACACGCCCCTGGTCGCCTTCGTAATGACCCCGCTCAACGGTCTTTCCGACCACGCCGCCGCAGGGGTCTGGATCGCTACCAGCCAGCTGCTGGTGCTGGCCACCATCGTCATCCTCTACCTCGGGCTGCGGCGCGACGTCTCGCCAACCGCGCTGGCCCTGCTGCTGGCCGCAGGGCTGGTCTTCCAGCCGCTCTTCGACAACTTCAACTTCCTCCAGATCGGCGCCATTCTGCTGGCAGTAATGGCGGGCGCGGCGGTCCTCTACCTCCGCGGCAAGGCCACAACCTCCCTGGGCGCGGGCGCGCTGGTGGCGCTGGCGGCGGTGATAAGGGTGACCCCGGTCACCGCCATCCCGGCGCTGCTGCCGGTGGGGTGGCTGTCGCCCAGCAGCCGCGCCAGGGGCGGCTCTGCCCGGGAGGTCGCCGCCGCGTTGGCCGGCCTGGTCCTCGTCTGTGGCGTCCTGGTGGGCACGATGCTGCTGCTGATCCCTTACACCGACCAGTTCTTCACCCAGGTCCTCCCCCGCATCGGTGGGGGCGTTGGCGCCTTCCAGAACAAGTCATTCGCGGGACTGGTCAACGAGTCGCTCTTCCTCTTCGGGGCGCCCCAGCCGCCGGCTGCGGTCCTGGCCCTGGTCACGCTCCTGCTCTTCATCGCCCCGCCCGTGGTGCTGGCGGCGAGGGCCTCCTCCGCGGTGCTTGGCGAGCGCGCCGTCCGGGCGGCCTACTTCGGCGCCCTGGTCGCCGCCATGCCGATCGTCTCCACCATTACCTGGCGCCACCACATGCTGGTGAGCTACCTCGCCGTGGTACTTCTGGCCGTGGCCCTCTGGCCGCGCAGCGGCTTCCCCGCCAGCCGCAACGCCCGCTGGCTGCTGGTGCTGGCCTACCTGCTGATGTACGTCGACCAGCCGCTGCTCGACGCCCTGGCGCTTGGCGGCGGAATCACCAATCCAACCACCTTCGACATCGTGCGGGCGCTGGTGATCGAGTACGCCAACCTGTGGGGCATGGTCGCCCTCTGGCTGGCCTCGCTCCTGGTGCTCCTGGCCGCGGCCACCCCACAGCGTGGCTCGCTGGCGCCGGGCCGGGCCTAAGATACGGAACGTTGAACGCGGCACACGTCACACCAGACAACCCTCGGCGGCTTGCGTTCCTGGTCTTCGGCCGGCTGCTGCCGCTTGCCTTCTTCGCCCTCCTGCTGGCGGTGCAGGCGCAACTCATGGCCCCCGAGATCGCCAATGCGATCGCCCGCTTCCCCGACGCCGACACCTCGCTGCTGGCCGCCAGCCGCGTCGTCCAGCTCCTCTTCGTAGCCGGCATCGCCCTCATCTACCTGGTGCGCAAGCCCCCGGTGGGGCGCCGGCACCAGCCGATCGCGGTGCTGGTGGCCTTCTACGCCAGTTTCGTGCTCCTGGCCCTGCGACCGCTGCAGTCCCTGGCCGGCGTAGCCGACGGCCAGCCCACCCGGCTGCTGCTCCTCCTATCCAACGTCCTGGTCCTGGCCGGGCTGGTGATCAGCCTGTACTCCCTGTACCACCTGCGACTCAGCTTCAGCATCGTGCCCGAGGCCCGCGAACTGGTCACCGGCGGTCCCTACCAGCTGGTCCGGCACCCGATCTACCTGGGTGAGATCGCCACCGGCCTGGGCCTGGTCTTTGGCCTCTGGACCTGGTTCGCGGCGGCAATCTGGCTGAGCATGGTGGGGGCCCAGCTGGTGCGCACCCACTATGAGGAGGACGTGCTGCGGGAGAGCTTCCCCGAGTACCACACCTACGCCAAGCGCACCAAGCGGGTCATCCCATGGCTGGCGTGACCGGCGCCGCCTCCGAGGCGGCTGCGGCAACGCCCACTCGCCGCAGCCTCCGGCTGCCTTCGGTGGAGACGATGTTCGTCGCCGCCATCCTGCTGGTCGCGATCGCGCCCGCGGTCCAGCCGGTGACCGATCCTGACTTCTTCTGGCACCTGCAGGTGGGCCGCTGGATCCTCGACCACGGCGCCATTCCTCACCAGGACCTCTTCACCTTCACGGTGTCGGACCACGCCTTCATCGCCCACGAATGGCTCAGCGAGGTGATCATGGCCGCGCTCACCAACGCGGCCGGGCTGACCGGGCCGGCGCTGTTCTTCGGCATCGTCACCTGGGTCGGCTTCTTCGTCCTTCTCAAGACGCCGCGCCAGGTCGCCTTCCTGGTCGCCGGGCTCAGCCTTGCGATCGGCATGGTCGCGGGCAGCCCGATCTTCGGGCCTCGGACCCAGATGATCACGTTCGCCCTCACGGCAATCCTGCTGCTGATGCTGCGCCACTACCGCGAGACCGGCGATCGGCGGGTCCTCTACGTACTGCCGCCGATGTTCGTACTGTGGGTCAACCTCCACGCCGGCTTCACCATCGGCTTGATCTTCCTCTACATAACGATCTTTGGTGAGCTGGTCTACGGCTGGTTCAAGCGCCAGGCGGCTGAGCCGGGAGCTGCCCCCGGGGTGCCGCTTCGTCCGCTGGTCATCGCCACCCTGCTGTCGACCGCGGCGGTGGCCATCAACCCTAACTTCTACAACATCTACCTCTACGCGGCCCAAACCCAGTTCAGCTCCGCCCAGCAGCAGCTGATCGTGGAATGGTTCTCCCCCGACTTCCACCGGGCCGAGCTGCGCCCGTTCGAGGTCATGTTCGTCCTGGTGATCGTGCTGCTCGCCTTCTCGCCGCGCAAGCCGCGCCTCACCGACACGCTGCTGCTGCTGTCGGTGATCGTCCTGTCGCTGCAGTCGGTGCGCCACATTGCGCTCTTCGTCGTCGTGGCGATTCCCATCATGGCTGAGCTGCTCCAGGGGCTGATCGACGCCCATCGCGACCGTCTGCCGCGACTCAGGCTGCCCCGCGCCACCACGGCGATAGGCGCGATCAACCTGCTGGTGCTAGTGATCGTCGCGGGGGTCATGGCCTGGATCGCGGTCCCCAAGGCGACCGCGGGGTTCCGCTCGCCGCTGGTGACCAAGACCTACCCGGTGGCGGCCGTCGACTACATCGAGAACGACCCACCACCAGGCCACATGTTCAACAACTACGGCTGGGGCGGCTACCTCGTCTACCGGCTCTGGCCGGGGCAGTCAGTCTTCGTCTACGGCGACGCCGCCGTGATGGGCGACCCCTTCCTGCGCGAATACCAGGCCATCTCGGTGCTCCAGCCCGATTACCTCGATATCCTCAACCGCCGCGGCGTCACCTGGATCCTCTACCCCACCCGGGACCCATTCGAGACGGTGATGGCCCACTCGCCGGGCTGGGTCCAGGTGTTCCAGGACAACGACGCCACCCTGCTGGTGAAGCGAACCCCCGAAACCCAGGACTGGCTCGCCCGGCACGCCTACCCCTGACCCGCCGGCGCTCAGGCGTCGTCCAAGCGGTAGATCTGGACGCCGTCCTGATCGTAGACCAGCGACAGCGCCGGGTCGATGGAACCAACGCCTGAGGCCCTCTCCTCGGGGCCGATAAAGAGGTAGGTGGTGCCCTGGTCACGCATCAGCCTCACCAGCCCCGGGCCTCCGGCGCGGATGGCGGTCGCGGCGGTCTCGGCTTTGGACGGGCTATCAATCGTCTGCGAGTAATTGCCGGTGTATACCCGGGCGCCGGCAAAGGCCGGGATGAACAGGCCGGTGCCGGTCACGCTCATGACCGCCGGCGGGGTGCCAGGGCCAAGCCGCTGGGCGAGCCAGTCCATTGCCTGGGCCTCGGGGGTGCTGATGTAGATGCCGGGGAAACGGCTGACCGACATCGAGACCGACACGGCATAGACCAGGCCGCTGGTGACGAGGCATGCGGCAACGATGTAGCTGCCCAGGCGCTGCGCCGGAATAGCGGCGAGGCCACGGCGCGACACCGCCTCCACCCCCACCGCGGCCAGCACGCCGATCGGCAGGAAGATGCCGTCGAAGAGCCGCCGCTGGATGCTGACCGGCGACGGCAGGTACAGCAGCGCCAGGACCATGGCCACCCACGCCGCCAGCACCAGCAGCCTGGGGTTGCGTCTTGCCTCCTTGGTCGCCATCGCGATGGCGGCGAGCACCAGCGGGAACCCGAATGCGAACAGCGTCGGCAGCACGGGAAAGGGCCCCTGCGTCCATTGCCTGGCGAAGGCTGAGACCACGGGGTCGGTGGTCAGGATGTAGAGGAAGTAGAGGAAGAGCGGCGCACCGACCAGGAATGGGAGCAGCACCAATAGCCACTGCCGGGGGGCCGGCCGGAAGGCGAGCAGCATGACCGTCGCCAGCAGGGCCAGGATCACCAGCATCTGCGGGTGGATGAAGACCAGGGCAGCGATGAAGATGGTCGTGCGCAGCGCCGGGGCCAGCCCGGCCCGGGGGCTTTGAGCCGACGCCGTGGCCATCATGTCGACCACCGCCAAGGCCATTAAGGCCGCCGCCCAGGCGAAGTGCGGGAACGTCATCACGGAGAAGAACCCGCTGATCTCGGGGATGTGAAGGTCGAGCTCGGCCAGGGGCTGCCCGAGCACGTCGGCCTGGTGAAGCCCCATCGAGGCCAGGGCCAGCAGGTAGCCCGCGCCCGCACCGAGGAGCCCGAGGATCACCGCCAGGTGGCGGCGCCGCCCTGGCGGCAGGGTCGCGGCGGCCAGGCGGCGTGCCGCCAGCACCAGCGCGAAAGCACCTGACAGGCGGAGAAGGTGGAACGCCGCGAAAACCGGGATATGGGCCAGCGCCGCCAGCTTCCCGGTGAGGATGTAGAGCATGAAGAGGAGGACGGGGTCGCCCACCGGCCTGGAGATATACGGGTCGATCCAACCCCAGGCGCCGTTGGCCCCCGCCCGCATCTCGCTGATGTAGGTGCTGCCGTCGTCGCCGAGGAAGAAGAAGCCGTTGAAGACGCCGCCCGGCGGCGCGTTCAGGTAGGCGACGAGGTAGGGAACCATGGTGACCGCGAACAGGGCGGTGCCCAGGGCCGCCGCCACCAGGAGCTCGCGCCGCCACGAGGACCGCGGTAGGGCGTGCTCCGAGGCGGCCGCGGCGGGCACGCTGGGGGCGCCGATCATCGCACCCGGCGGCGCACCCGGAACAGCGAGAGGAACATGCCAACAGAGTCCCTGATCGCGCTCACCCGTGAGTCGGGCGAGTTTCGCCAGTGAACCGCGACCTCGGCGATGCGCATGTTGCGGCGGCGGGCTCGGTAGAGGATCTCGGGGTCGAAGTCGAAGCCGGTGGTGATCATGGTGGAGAACAGTTGGCGCGCGGCCTCGGTGTGAAAGGCCTTGAAGCCACACTGCGTATCCCCGATCCCGGGCAGCAGGACCACCTGGACGAACTTGTTGAAGATCCGTCCCATGGTCTCGCGGTGGAGTGGCTGGTGGACCTCGATCAGGCTTCTGTCGACGGCGCGGGAGCCGATGGCGACGTCGGCGCCGGCGTCGAGCGCTTGGACCAGGCGTTCCAGGTCGGCGATTGGAGTGGAGAGGTCGGCATCGGTGAAGAGCACGAGTCTCCCGGTGGCGGCCATGATGCCGGTGCGGACCGCCGCGCCCTTGCCCTGGTTGTTCTGGTGACGCAGCAGGTGCAGCCGTAGGCCGTCCCTGATCAGCCCGTCGACCGCCTCGGCCGTGCCGTCGGAGCTGCCGTCGTCTACCACGATCAGCTCGCTGTGCCGGTCAGACGCCCGCAGGTAGGCCTCGATCTGGCGAAGGCTCGGCGGCAGCCGGCGCTCCTCGTTGAACGCCGGGATGACCACGCTGAGCTCGGGCTGCCCTTCGCGCGCCTCCGAGAACGTCACCGGGTGTAGACCCGGGTCCCGGTATCGGAGTAGGCCAGCTTCCAGCCGTCCCCTTCCAGCACCAGGCGCAGGGGGTCGCCCGACGGGATCATCACCGTCCGCACCTGGTAGTCGTTCAGCGACTGGCGCCACTGGTCGCTGAGGAACTTGGTGCGGATGTACTGGTCGAAGACCTCGTCGCCGTAGACCTCGGTGCGGCCGTCGATGAACACCGGGTAGGCGGGGTAGGCCTTCCAGATCAGCCAGCCGCCGTATTCGTACGAGTTGAAGACGCGGCCCGGGAGGTGGTTGGCCAGGAGGTAATCGGTGGCGGCCACGGGTTCGGCCGCAGCCACCGCCTTGTCGAGAGCGGCGTCAGACGAGCGGCCGGCTACGAAGAGCCCGGCGCCGACCAACAGGACAGCCGCGATCAGGGTGTTGGCGACGACCATCGCCTGGGTCGGATTACGTTCGGGTCGCGCCCGCGCACCGAGCCCGGCCAGGAGGGTCGAGGCGGCAACCCCGACCAGGGGCGCCCCCGCCACCGCGAAGATGGGGACGTGGCGCTGCGAGGTCAGGGCCATGACCAGGCTCACCAGCGCCCACAGCACGACTGTCGGGTCGGCGCCCCGCCTGAAGCGCACCGCGCCGATGGCCCCCGCCACCAGCACCAGCAGCACCACCATCAGCGAGATGCCGGCGACGTTGGGCAGACCCCCGGCGGTTACATGGAAGTCGGGCGAGGACCATTCCACTATCAGGGTCTGGATCCGGCTGGAGCTGAGGGTGCCCAGCGGGAACAGCACGGTGCGGTAGGTGCCGGGCGTCAGGAAGCCGGTGCAGAGCCCCAGGACGCCGGTGAGGGCGACCCGCACCAGGTCGGGGCGCGTCAGCACCGGCAGGTTCTCGGCGCGGCTCAAGGCCGCCGCCCGCCAGCGCGCCTGCAGCGTCTCGCCCACCAGGTAAACAGCCAGCAGCCCAACCCCCACCAAGTAGCCACTGTGGAGGTTGGCCCAGAGCAGGAAGAACGGCACCAGGAGGAAGATCCAGCGCCCCGGCCGCTCCCGGTAGCGCAGCAAGGTCTCAACCAGGATGGCGGTGAACAGGAAGTTCAGGATCTGGGGCCGCGCTCCCCAGGATGGACTGGTGGCCAGGGCCAGCAGCAGCGCCAGGACCACGGCGCTGTTGTTGCCCAGGCCCCCGCGGCGGAGTAGCCGGTAGATCAGCCACCCGGTGGCGGCTATGACCGCCCCCGCCATCAGGGTCAGGCCGCGAAGCCCCGCCGGCTGGTAGAGGAGGTAGAAGAGGACGTCGGAGAGCCATTCGTGCACCACCCAGAGGTGGCCCACGGCGGTGTAGGAGTAGACATCTGTGGCCGGGACCCCGTTGGCCAGGATGTAGCGGCCGTTGGCGAGGTGCCACCACAGGTCGGTGTCGATCAGGGGGCCGGAGGCCATCACGAAGAGGGTGCCAACCAGCACCAGCATCAGGAGCCGCTGGACGCTGAGCCGGGGCAGCCTCACTTGCGCAGCACCCGCTGGCGGAGGACCAGCAGCAGGAACGCGGGCAGGACGGTCATCCGGCCGGCGCGGCGCGGCTGGGTCACCAGGCGGAAGAGCCACTCCAACCCCGCCCGCCGCATCCAGCTCGGCGCCCGGCGGGCGCGGCCGGCGAGGTAGTCGAGGGTCCCGCCGACGCCGATGCCCACGGCCGCGCCGGAGACCGGCAGGTTGCGCTGGTTCCATAGCTCCTGGGCCGGGGCGCCGAAGGCCACCAGGATGATGTCGGGCGCCGCCGCCTTGATTGCCGCCAGCGCCTCGGCGTCACCCTCGGGCGAGGAATCGCCGGCGAGGGTGCCCACCGCCTGGAACCCGGGTGCGAGCTGGGCCAGGCGTTCCGCGGCCGTCTCGGCAACGCCCGGCTCTCCGCCGAGGAGGAAGACACGGTCGCCCCGGCTGACGGCGGCGCGGGCCAGGGCGATAACCAGCTCCACCCCTGCCACCCGCTCCGGCAGTGGGTGGCCCAGTAGCCGCGCGGCCAGGGTTATGCCGACGCCGTCAGCGGTGCGCAGGGAGCAGTCTCGCAGCACCCTTCGGAAGGGCATGTCACGCCGGGCGCGCATCACGAACTCCGGGTTGACGGTGGCCACCTGGAAGGTGGCCGCACCGTGTCCCCGCCGGCTGTCGATGGCGTCACCGATCATCCGCACGGCGTCATCCAGCCGGGCGGCGTCGACCTCGACGTCTAGGATCCGGACCGCGTGGTGCACGCGTTCTGCCGCCGGGCTAGCCGGCGCGTGACTCCAGCGTCTGGACCACGTCCGACACCGTGATCCGTTGGATGCAGGCCGCGCCGCATCCCTTCATCGGACCGCCCAGCCGATAGCAGGGGCCACACCAGGTGTACCCCTGGACGGCGCGGTGCTTTTCGCCGTAGGGGCCAAAGCGTCGCGCCGCGGTGGGACCGAACAGCCCCACCGTTGGCGTCCCCACCGCGACGCCCAGCTGCATTGGGCCGCTGTCGTTGGCGATGATGGCGTCGCAGAGCTGGATCACGGCGCCCATCTGGTCGAGGTCGAGGCGGCCGGTCAGGTCGAGGACGGGGTGGTCGATATCGTTTCGGACGACGAAGTTGAGCTCCCGCTCGCTCTCCTCCCCCAGCAGGACCACGCCGCCGCCGTGCCGGGTGATCAGGCGGTCGGCCAGCAGGGCGTATCGCTCCGATGGCCAGCGCTTGTGGTAGAGCTCGCCCCGTGGGCTGGTGCCGCCACCGGGGTAGAGCGCAACCCGGTAGGGCAGCTCGTCGAAGCCCTGGGCGTGGAGCAGGTGGACGGCGTGCTCCAGCGACGGCTGGCTGGGGATGAACTTGAGGTCTCGGCTGAGGTGGGGCGCCAGCCCAGTCGCCTGGGCCATGCGCAGGTAGGCGTCCACCTGGTGCTCACGGGTCTCGTGGTCGTGGACCGAGCTGGTCAGCAGCAGAGAACGCGGGAAGCGCGCGGTACCGACCCGGCGCGGGACCCCGGCCAGGTAGACGACCAGGTTGGCGAACCAGCCGGAGTCGGGGATGAAGGCGAGGTCGTAGCGGCGCCAGCGCAGCGTCCACACCGCCAATACCAGGCCGAAGAGCCGCCGCAGCCACACCCCTCCCCCGTCGGCGATCGTGAGGACGTGGTTGGCGTCGGGGTTGCCGTCGATCGCGGGCCGCGACCATGTGCCGGTGGCGTACTCAATCCGTGCGTCGGGGTAGGCGGCGCGCAGGGTCGCCAGCAGCGGCGTCGTCATGAGCACATCACCAATGCAGCACGGTTTGAGAACCAGGATGTTCATGCGGTGCTATTAGAGCAGACAGGTCTCTGAATTCAGATAGCGCCTGCTGAAGTCACTTTATGTAGAGGAGGTTGCGCTTGAGCACGTCGAGGTTTTCAAGCGCCAGCCCGGTGCCGGTGGCGACGCAGGTCTGAGGCGACTCAGCGACTATCGTGGGTACGCCGGTCTGTTGGGAGATGAAACGGTCAATTCCGCGTAGCAGCGCCCCGCCACCCGACAGGACGATGCCCTTGTCGTAGATGTCGGCGCTGAGCTCCGGCGGCGTCTCCTCCAGCACCTGCCTGATGCCCTGCACGATCGCGGACAGCTGGTCCTGGATGGCGTCGGTGATCTCGGAGCTGGTGATGGTCTGGTTCTTGGGCAGCCCGGCGACCATGTCCCGGCCTCGCACCGACATCGTCAGCTCCTCGGCCATCGGGATCGCCGATCCGATCTTTTTCTTGATCTCCTCGGCAGTGCGGTCGCCGATCATCAGGTTGTGGCGCCTCTTGACGTGGTTGGCGATGGCGTCGTCGATCTTGTTGCCGCCGACGCGGATCGAGTTGGAGACCACCATCCCGCCCAGCGAGATGACCGCGATCTCGCTGGTGCCGCCGCCGATGTCGCAGATGCAGTTCCCCGAAGGGGTCGAGATCGGCAGGTTGGCGCCGATGGCCGCCGCCAGCGGCTCGTCGATGAGGTACGCGGTCTTGGCGCCGGCCTGGACCGCCGCCTCGACCACCGCGCGGCGCTCAACCCCGGTGACGCCGGAGGGAACGCAGATCATGATGTCGGGCTTGAAGATCCGCTGGCGCCCGCAGACCTTGCTGATGAAGTGGTAGAGCATGCCCTCGGTGACCACGAAGTCCGCGATCACGCCGTCGCGCATCGGCCGGATGGCCTGGATGTTGCCCGGGGTGCGGCCCAGCATCTCCGACGCGTCGGTGCCCACAGCCAGGATGCGGTCGCCCTTTTCGTTGGTGGCGACCACGCTGGGCTCGTTGAGAACGATGCCCTCGCCCTTGACGTAGACCAGCACGGTCGAGGTTCCGAGGTCGATTCCGATCTTCTTCGACAGCAACGTTTACTCCGCACCCGCAATGGCTTCGCCGGGCGAATCGACCGCGCGAACAGCGCCCTCGCGCACCTGCGCGCCTAGCTGCGAAAGCTTACCTGCCATGTCTTCGTAGCCCCGGTCGAGGTGCTCGACCCCGCTCAGCATGGTTCCGCCCTGGGCGCACATCGCCCCGATCATCAACGCCGCACCGGCCCGGATGTCGGGGATGGTCACGGCGTTGCCCCGCAGCGCCGACGGGCCGTGGACGCGGATGCCGCGGCGATGCGGGAAGAGCTCGATGTTGGCGCCCAAGGCGTTCAGCTCGCTGACGTAGTTGAAACGGTTCTCGAAGAGGAACTCCTGGATCACCGATGTGCCTGCCGCCTGGGTCATGAGCGCGGTGTACTGGGGCTGGAGGTCGGTGGCAAACCCGGGGTGGGTCCAGGTGATCAGGTCGACGGGCCGGATCGGCCCCTCTCGCCGCACCCGCACCCCCTCCGCCTCGACCTCCACCGAGACCCCCGCCATGCGGAGCTTGGTGACAAGCGAGCGAAGGTCGACAGCGGGGAAGTCGAGCAGCATCACCTCGCCGCCGGTGGCGGCCACGGCGATGGCGTAGGTTCCCGCCTCCAGGTAGTCGGGGCAGACACGGTGGTTGCCAGCCCCCAGCCTGGCCACGCCCTCGACCTCGATCCGGTCGCTACCGGCGCCGCTGATCCGCGCCCCCATGGTGTTGAGCGCGTGGGCCAGGTCGGCGATGTGGGGCTCACGGGCGGCATTGGAGATCGTGGTCTGGCCGTCGGCCAGGGTGGCGGCCATCATCAGGTTCTCGGTGCCGGTGACGGTAGGCATGTCGAGGAGGATGTCGGCCCCGGTCAGGTGCTCGGCGCGACAGATGAAGTTGCCCTCGTCCTCCTGGACGGTGGCTCCCATCTGCACCATCCCGGCGACGTGCTGGTCGACCCGGCGCATGCCGATGTCGTCGCCCCCCGGCTTGGCCAGGATGGCTTCACCATTGCGGGCCAGCAGCGGCCCCATGAACAGGATCGACGCGCGCATCACCCGGGCGCGCTCGTAGGGGACGTTGCTGCCGATGGAGCCGGCGGCGGTGATGGTCAGGGTGTTCTCCGCCCCCCGGTCGATGGTGGCGCCCAGCTCGGTGAGGATGGCGATGCTGTTCTCGACGTCGGCCAGCCGGGGGACGTTTTCCAGCCGGCAGGGCTGGTCGGTCAGGAGGGCGGCCGCCATGATGGGGAGAGCCGCGTTCTTGGCCCCCGAGATGCGCACCTCTCCCTGGAGGGGCCTGCCGCCGTCGATCTCTAACTGCTTGGCCAGGCGGTTACCCGCGCATCCCCCGCTCGCTGCGAGCAGGCCGGCGCCGTCGGCTGATCTCGGCGACTCGGATACGGCCAATCGAGCGCTCCAGCAGTGCCGCCGCCTCGGCATAGTCCTCGTCGGAGAGCTTCTGGGCCAGCATCTCCTGGGCGCGCCGGCGCGTCTCCTCGGCCGCGGCCTCGTCGACGTCAGCCGCCCGCTCGCCAGCGTCGGCGAGGACGGCCACCACGGTGTTGCCCTCGGGGTCGCGCGAGATGTCGGCAAAGCCGCCGGCGACGAACAGGATCTCTTCCTCCCCTCTCCCATGCGTGATGGTCATCGGCCCCGGCTTGAGCGTGACCACCAGCGGCACGTGATGATCGAGGACCCCGAGCTCTCCGTCGGCGCCAGGCAGGACCGTAAACTCGGCGTCGTCGGTGCTGTAGAGCTCGCCTTCGACGGTGAGCACCTGGAGCCGGTAGGTCGGGGCCATCAGCCCTCCTTCAGCTTCTTGCCCGCCTCGATCGCCTCGTCGATGCCACCTCGCATGTAGAAGGCGCGCTCGCCGAGGTCGTCGTGAGCGCCCTCGATGATCTCCTTGAAGCCGCGCACCGTCTCCTTGACGGGAACGTACTTGCCGTCGTTGCCGGTGAACTGGGCGGCGGTGAAGAACGGCTGGGAGAGGAAGCGCTGGATCCGTCGGGCCCTACCGACGGTGTTCTTGTCCTCCTCGGACAGCTCCTCGAGGCCAAGGATGGCGATGATGTCCTGGAGCTCCTTGTATTTCTGCAGCACGCGCTGCACGCCGGTGGCGACGTCATAGTGTTCCTGGCCGACGATGCGGGGGTCGAGGGTGCGGCTGAAAGAGGACAGCGGGTCGACCGCGGGGTAGATGCCGAGGTCGGAGATCTTACGGTCGAGGTTGACGTTGCCGCCGAGGTGGGCGAACGCGGTCGCCACCGCGGGGTCGGTGTAGTCGTCGGCCGGCACATAGATCGCCTGCACCGAGGTGATCGATCCGCGCTTGGTGGATGTGATGCGTTCCTGGAGGTCGCCCATCTCGGTGGCCAGCGTCGGCTGGTAGCCGACCGCCGACGGCATCCGCCCCAGCAGCGCTGAGACCTCGGAGCCGGCCAGCGTGTAGCGGAAGATGTTGTCGACGAAGAAGAGGATGTCGGCGCCCTCTTCGTCCCTGAACGACTCGGCGATGGTGACGCCGGTGAGCCCCACGCGGGCGCGGGCGCCGGGCGGCTCGTTCATCTGGCCGAAGACCATGGCCACGCTGGGCAGCACGCCGGCCTCCTGCATCTCCAGGTACAGCTGGTTGCCCTCGCGGGTGCGCTCCCCCACCCCGGCGAACACGCTGAAGCCGGCGTGCTCCTTGGCGACGTTGTTGATGAACTCGGTGACCAGGACCGTCTTGCCCACCCCGGCGCCGCCGAAGAGCCCGATCTTGGAGCCCTTGCTGAAGGGCACCAGCAGGTCGATGACCTTGATGCCGGTCTCGAGGATCTCGATATCGGTCGACTGGTCGGCGACCGGGGGCGCCGCGCGGTGAATGGGCAGGCGCTCAGACTCCTCGGGCGCCGGTTTACCGTCGATGGGATCGCCGACAACGTTGAACATGCGGCCCAGAGTGGTCTTGCCCACCGGGACAGTTATGGGGGCACCGGTGTCGATGACCGGCGTGCCCCGGACCAGGCCTTCGGTGGACTGCATCGCGATGGTCCTGGCCATGTTGTTGCCCAGGTGGGTCTGCACTTCGAGGACCAGCCGCTCGGGGGTGCCCTGCACCTCCAGCGCTGACATGATCTCGGGGAGGTGCTCCGCGGCGAACTCGACATCCACCACGGGGCCGATGATCTGGGCGATCCTCCCCTGGGTGCCGCTGAGCTCGGTCTCGTTCGCGGTGGGGTTCTCTACATCGGTTGCCACAATTTGCTCCTTTGTCTTGGGCTCAGCTTGCCTGCGCCAGCGCTTCGGCTCCGCCGACGATCTCCATCAGCTCTCTGGTGATCTGCGCCTGTCGCAGCTTGTTCCGCTCCAGCGTGAGGTCGCCGATGAGCTCGGTGGCGTTATCGCTCGCCGACCGCATCGCCGCCATCTTGGCCGCCTGCTCCGAGGCCTGGTTCTCCAGCACTGCCTGGTAGATCTGGGCTTCGACGTAGCGGGGCAGGAGCTCGCTGAGCACCACCTCGGGGCTGGGCTCGAACTCGTACAGCGGACCCGCCTCGCCCTTGGCATCGTCCCTGGCCTCCGGGAGCTCCGGTGGGATCACGCGCACCACGGTTGGAGTCTGCTTGATCGGGTTGACGTACTTGCTGTACTCCAGCCACACCTCGTCGGCCGTGCCATCCAGGAAGGCGTCGATGGCCACCGTTATCGCCGGCCGGATCTCCTTGAGCGGCGGCCGGTCCGGGATCATCGACTTGTCCGCGAGGAGCTCGATGCTGGATGAGAAGCGCCTGAAGTAGTCGCGACCCTTGCGCCCGATGGTGACCAGCTTGACCGGGGTGGCGTCGCCCTGGATGAAGCGGTTGGCGGCACGGATGGCGTTGCTGTTAAGGCCACCGGCCAGGCCCCGGTCCGCCGTGACCAGGAAGAGCAGCCGCGTCTTGACCTCCTCACGCTGCTCCAGAAGCGGGTGAGTGACCTCCAGCTTGCTCGCCGCCAGCCTGGCCAGCACGTCCGCGATCCCATCGGCGTAAGGGCGGGAAGCCTCCATCGCCTGCTGCGCCCGGCGCATTTTGGCAGCGGCCACCAGCTCCATCGCCTTGGTGATCTTTTGCGTGTTCGTGATGGAGGCGATGCGCTGCCGCAGGTCGCGAAGGGTGGCCACTGGTTACTCCTTCTTCTCGTCAGTCTCGGGCTTGGTGGCTTCCCCGGTGGCCTCGGTCTTCTCCTCGTCGGCCTTGGCCTTCGGCTCGCGCTCGACCTCAGGCTCCTCTTCGGCCTTGGCCTTCGGCTCGCGCTCAGCCTCAGGCTCCTCTTCGGCCTCAGGCTCCTCGTCGGCCTTGGCCTTCGGCTCCCCCTCGCCCTCAGGTTCGGCTTCGGCCTTGGCCTTCGGCTCCCCGTCGCCCTCCGGTTCGGCTTCGGCCTCGGCCTTCGGCTCCCCCTCGCCCTTCTTGACGTCATCGCCCTCGCCGGCCGCCTTCTTGGCGCCAAAGCCGGCTGTGTGCTTGAAGTCCTCGATCGCCTTGGTCAGGTCCGCCTCAAGGGCATCATCCAGCTCCTTCTTGTCGGCGATGCGGTCGAGGACATCCTTGCCGCTGGAGGACATGTACTGGTGGAAGCCCTTTT
>JBARRR010000055.1:0-5112 GCA_049644325.1 Candidatus Dormiibacterota bacterium | reverse complement strand
ACGCCATCGGCCACGGCGGCTACGCCGAGGTCGTCGACACCCTGCCGATGATGGTGCAGAGGGTCCCTGACGGCATGTCCTTCGAGGACGCCGCCGCCTTCAACATCGTTTACCAGACCGGCTACTTCGGACTCCACGTCCGGGCACATATCCAGCCCGGTGAGGTGCTCCTGGTCCACGGAGGCGCCGGCGGCACCGGGACCGCCGCCATCCAGCTGGGCAAGGCGGCCGGCGCAACAGTGATCGCCACCGCCGGCACCGACGAGAAGGTCCAGGTCTGCCTCGATATTGGCGCCGACCACGGCATCAACTACAAGACCGAGGACTTCGCCGACGAGGTCAACCGAATCACCGAGAAGCGGGGCGCCGACGTGATCTGGGACCCGGTTGGCGGCGACGTCTACGACCGCTCCACCAAGTGCATCGCGTTCGAGGGCCGCATCATCATCGTGGGCTTCACCTCCGGCCGAATCCCCGAGGCCAAGGCCAACCACGTGCTGGTCAAGAACTACTCAGTCGTCGGCCTCCACTGGGGCGCCTACAACCTCAAGAAGCCGGAGCTGATCCAGGAGGTGGTCGGTACCCTGCACGAGATGTATGGGCGGGGGGAGATCAAGCCCCACATCTCAGCCACCTATCCGCTGTCGGACGCGGTTGCCGCCCTCACGGAGGTCGCCTCGGGCCGGACCACGGGCAAGGTGCTCCTGATCCCCAACGGTAGCTGACTCGAGCCGAACCCAGGACCGCCTGATGCGACCCGCCGCCGCTGCCGCTTGGGTTAGCATCAGCCTTCCGGCGTCGCGGGCGCCGGCTGATCTCGACGCGAAGTAGGTGTGAGGAGAGCGATGGCTTACTTGGTAACCGGCGCGACCGGCTTCATCGGCAAGAACCTCATCGACCAGCTGGTCAAGCGTGATGGCGACATCTACGCGCTCGTGCGCAAGGGCAGCCGCGCCAAGCTGGATGCCCTGGTCGCGGAGCGTTGGCCACAGGCCGCCGACCGCATCAAGGGCGTCGAGGGAGACATCACCAAGCCCGACGCCGGCGTCAGCGCCGAGGACAAGGCCCATCTTAAAGGCGCCGAGGTCTACCACCTGGCCGCGGTCTACGACCTCGAGGCCACCGAGGCCGCCAACCGCGCCGCCAACGTTGACGGCACTCGACACGTCGTCGAGCTGGCCAACTCAGCCGGGGCCGCCCGGCTCCACCATGTCAGCTCCATAGCCGTCGCCGGGGGCAAGTGGAAGGGCGACTTCAGCGAGGAGATGTTCGAGGAGGGCCAGGAGCTCGAGCACCCGTACTACGCCACCAAGTACGAGTCGGAGCAGATCGTCCGCAACGAGTCAAAGGTGCCCTACCGCGTGTACCGCCCCGGGATCGTGGTCGGCCATTCGCAGACCGGCGAAGCCGACCGCATCGATGGGCCGTACTACGCCTTCAAGATCCTGCAGCGCCTGCGCGCATCGCTACCCAGCTGGGCGCCGCTGGTCGGTCCGGAGGGCTGGCCCCTGAACCTGGTGCCGGTGGACTTCGTGGCCCAGGCCATCGACCACATTGGACACAAGGAAGGGCTCGACGGCAGGACCTTCCACATCGTCGATCCCAACCCGCTTTCGCTTGGCGACACCCTCAATGAGTTCGCCCGCGCCGCCCACGCCCCGGAGTTCGCCCTGCGCTTCGACCGCCGCGCCACGTCGATGGTGCCCAGTGACATCAGCAACGCCATCGGCAGGCTGCCGGCGGTGCAGCGCATCCGGGAGCAGGTGCTGGAGGGCATCAAGATCCCGGAACCGGCCCTCGACTACATGGCCAACCGTGCCACCTTCACCGCCACCGAGTCGCAGAAGGAGCTGGCCGGCAGCGGTATCGAGGTGCCGCCGCTGCGCGCCTATGCCTGGCGGATCTGGGACTACTGGGAGCGCCATCTCGACCCCGAGCTGCCCACCGAGCGCAACCTCCGGGCGGCGCTGGAGGGCAAGGTGGTGATCATCACCGGGGCGTCATCCGGCATCGGCGAGGCGGTCGCCAGGGCGCTGGGCCGCTCCGGCGGACACCTGATGCTGGTCTCGCGGACCAAGGAAAAGCTCGACGAGCTCAAGGCCAAGATCGAGGCCGAAGGCGGCAAGGCCTGGGTCTATCCCACCGACCTCTCTGACCTCGAATCCATCGGGGCGATGCTCGAGCAGGTGCTGGCCGACCACGGCCGGGTCGACATCCTTATCAACAACGCCGGCCGCTCCATCCGGAGGTCGGTGGAGGAGTCGCTGGACCGCTTCCACGACTTCCAGCGCACGATGCAATTGAACTACTTCGGCGCCATCAAGCTGATCATGGGCGTGCTGCCATCGATGATGGAGCAGCACCGCGGCCAGGTGATCAACGTCTCCTCGATCGGGGCGCAGGCCTACCCGCCGCGGTTCGCGGCCTACGTTGCCTCAAAGAGCGCGTTGGAAGGCTTCAGCCGATGCATGGCCCCCGAGGTGGCCCACCACGGCATCACCGTCACCAACATCCACATGCCCCTGGTGCGCACGCCGATGATCTCGCCGACCTCGATCTACGACAACTTCCCCATCATCGACGCCGATGAGGCCGCCGAGATGGTGGTGGAGGCGATCCTCAAGCGGCCGCAGGAGGTCTCAACCCGCCTGGGCAAGTTCGGCGAGCTCGTCGACGTCACCGCGCCAGGCTTCCTCCACCTGGTCATGACCGGCGCCTACCACATGTTCCCGGAGACCGCGGGGAAGAAGAAGGAGGGCGAGGACGGCGCCAAGCCCGAGGTCAGCGTCGAGGGAATGGCGATGGCCCAGCTGATGCGAGGGATCCACTTCTAGGGGCTCCTTGCATCGCGGCGTGGGGGCGCGACCAGCGCCTGCTGATCAGCCAGGGCGATGGCAAGCTCGCCGGCGGCGGTCGGATGCAGGGGCGCGGCGTCTGGCAGGCCCTGGACATACGGCTGCTTGGTGCAGAGCTCGTGGCCCCTGAAGTCCGGCTTCACTGCTATGAACCCGAAGGTGCTGGCGCCCTTGGCCAGCACCAGGTTGAACGCGGCTAGCCGGGCCGACAACACCCTGACCTTCTGCGACGACCATCCGTCGATGTCCTTGCAGGGCACATCGGGATCGAACGGGTCGTAGTACTGGTTGATGATCACGCGAGGATGCTGCGGCAGGGCGGCAAGCTGAGGGAGCAAGTACTCGGCGAAATCGAGCGTGAACCTGCTCAGGTTTCGATCGAAGAACGCCGTGGTCGCGTTATCGTCGCAGGCCTCGGCGAGAAGGCAGAACTGAACCAGCGCCGGCCACTGCATCTCATTGGCGCCGACGCTCACGATGATCGCGGTGGCGTCGGTCACCTGTTTGGCCCGCCCCAGCTGCGCGCTCACCGTCTGGCCCGCCTGCGGCTGCTCTCCGAGGATGCCCGCACGGATGGTGGCAGTGCTGCACGCGAGGTTGAGGACCTTGTAGCTGTTGGTGTTGGCCAGGACGGCGGCGAACGAGTCCTTGCTGCGGCCGCAGGCCCTGTCCTCAGGTGTCGGGTTGCTCACAGGCTCGTTGCCCAGCCCGGCAGCGGTGGAGTCACCGATGACGACGAGGTTGATTCCGGAAACCGGCGGCCCGACGGGCGCCGGAGTGAAGATGGAGGTGTCCCGGCCCACGAGGGCGTCGACCGAGCTCGCGCGGGAAACGCCGCTGAGGGTGTTGGTGGCCAGGGCCGCCTGCCCGGCATTCAGCAGCAGCAGCGTCAGCAGACAGCCCACCGTCAGCCGGACGGCCCTACGCCTGGGCACTGCTCGCCATTGCACCATAGCGATCGCGACCGGCACGATGACTGCGGCGCAGACCGCCTCGCTCACCAGGAAAAGCCACAGGCAGTACCGCAGCCAGCCGTCGAAGAGCTGTTTGCCGAGGCTTTCGAGCGACAGGTCGTAGGCAGCCCGGAGTGTCGCGGTGAGGTCATTGGTGGACAGCGCCGGGGCAATTTCGAGGTGGGGTCTCAGGAGTCCGTAGAAGGTGAGTTTGAGCGGGATCGACACTCCGAATTCGATCAGCTCGCCCGGGCCCCACAGGTTGAGATGGGGCCGGGCGGCGCCAACCGCAACCGTCTGCCCGACGATGTGGACGGTCTGCCTGGGGGTGGCCAGCAGCCCGATCAGGTAAGAGGCAAGGACGATGGCGGCGACCAGCACGATGTAGCCGACCATCGGC
Organism: Candidatus Dormiibacterota bacterium; assembly: GCA_049644325.1. Classification (GTDB taxonomy): domain Bacteria; phylum Chloroflexota; class Dormibacteria; order DASZGP01; family DASZGP01; genus DASZHA01. The sequence goes on along the minus strand of JBARRR010000055.1, from coordinate 904 downwards.
GCACGCCACCGGCGGGCTCTGTCTCTCAGGTTCGTTTGTAGATCCGGTCGAGGTTGGTCGAACGATGCACGAGGAACGCGGCGGGGTCGGCCATTGTCCGTCCGATTCTAGGAAGCTAGTCTTGGCTCGATGAGGCGCGATCGACCGGAGGTGGGCGGCTGATGAACTTCTCAACCTTGAAGCGACCGAGCGCTCTCATCCCGCTGGCGATGTCGTTGGCCGCGCTCAGCCTGGCTCTTGGTCACATCGCGATCTTCGGGGTGGTCCGTGAGACTGACGAGGGGGCCGCCGCTCATCTCTGGCAGCTACTGATGGCTGGGCAATTACCGATCATCGGGTTCTTCGCACTCAGATGGCTGGGGCGAACTCCAGGACCGGCGCTGCTTGTGCTCGCACTTCAGCTCGTGGCCGGCCTCGCGGCCGCCGCCCCCGTCTACCTCCTCAAGCTTTGACGTCGGGGTGACCTACGGTGAGGCTCTTCAGGGCTGGCGCGACTTCTACGTGACCGCCGGAGCGGCGGCCGCGACCTTGGTTGGGCTGCTCTTCGTGGGCCTCTCCTTACACATCAAGGTCGTCGTATCTCGCCCCGACGTGCGGAGCCTTGCCCGGGTCACGCTCGCGGACTTTTTCGTCGTCCTGCTGGTTGCCCTTGTGGTGCTGGCGCCGGCGACTGACCCCTGGGCGACGGGAGCGTGGCTGGTAGGGGTCTCAGTGGTAAGTCTGGGGTTGGTCGTCCGGCCGGCCGTCCAAGCCTTGGGGATGAGGCGCACCCGAACTATCGGCCGCTGGGTGTTGCTCTCAAGGTTCGGCCTCAGCGCACTCTGCTACTTGGGCGTGGGCCTAACAGGTGTGCTGCTGGGCAGGCACGACTTCGACACCGGACTGAGTGGCCTGCTGATCGTGG
>JBARRR010000054.1:0-6906 GCA_049644325.1 Candidatus Dormiibacterota bacterium | reverse complement strand
GGCTCTGGCGGTGGCTCGAGCCGGGGTTCGGGTCGTGGCGACACCGGTCCAGGGTCGGGGATCGGGTCGATCGGGGTCAGGTCGCGCTCTGCGTCCTCCTCGGCCTCTGCCTCTGCGGCCGGAGCGTCGGCCTCTGCCACCGGGGCGTCCGATGCGGGCACCTCTTCGAGCTCGTCGCCTTCGGCCCCGGTCTGCTTGGCCTGCGAGCCATCGGCTGTGCCATCCGTTTCGGCGGCGGTTTGGTGTTCGATGGCGTCGTCGACGGCGGCGCGACCCTCGGCCTCGAGGCTGTAGTCCTCGACGTCCGCCTCGCCCAGCCACGGCGGCCTCAGCTCGTGCGGGGGTGCCTGGGCGTGGAAGTCGACGGGATCGGTCGGCGCGGCCAGTTCCATTTGCTCCGGCTCGTCAGCCTGGTGGTTGGGTTCGGCATCTGCGGCTGTCAACGGCGCCTCGGGCTCGTCCGTCTCGGTGTCCGCGGTCGGCGTCGGGGGTATTGGCGCCAGGTCCACCGGGTCGTCGTCGTCCGCCAGCCCGATTCCCGGAGCCGCCGCGGTGGTGGGCCGGGAGATCGACGGGGGGCCCGGCGGGGGCATCCGCTCCCAGGGTGGCTGGTGCGCGGTCTCAACGGCGACTTCCGGCTCGGCTTCCTCGGGCTCGGCCTCATCAGGCTCGTCCTTGACCTCGGGGGGATCCTGCTCAGCCTGGTCCGCCGGGTCGTGTTCAACGGCGAGGGCTTCCGTTGTCGCCTCGGTCTCATCAGCGAGCTCAGGCCCGAATGTCCCCGCCATCGTCGGAGGCGCGGGAGGCACAGGCGCGACCACCGTCGCAGGCTCGCGAGCGACCTCGACCGTGTCGGACAGCAAAGGCGCGCCCAGGTCCAGGCCGGCACGATCCGCGAACACCTCGACGGCCGGCACCAGGGCGTCGAGGGGCACGGCGGCGCGTCCCATGGCGCGGACCTTGTGCGAGGCAACCACGACCTCGTCGAGCATGGCGCCGCAGGACGGGCAACTCTGCAGATGCTCCTCGATCTCGTCCCGGGCTGCCTTGGTCAGCTCGCCGTCGTGGTATGGCGTCAGCAGCCGCGGCTGGCACTTCTTCATGGCGCGGTCACCCTTCTTCCGCTGGGCGGCGGCCCATCAGAAGCTGATGTAGTCGTACGCCTGCTTGAACTCGTGCCGGGCGCGATCCAGGTCGCGGGGGACTGCGCTGCGTCCGATGCCGGCGGCGCGCGCGACCTCGTCGTATGTCAGACCGCAGTAGTCGTGGAGCAGCAGGATGACCTGGGAGCTGAACTCGAGGGTGGTCATCGCCCGCTGGGCGGTGTCGTTGGTGAGGGCGCTGGTGTCCTCCTCGGTGAACTCCACCACCGGGTCGTCGGAACGAGAGAACAGCCGCTGGAACAGGCCTGGCCGGTCGCCGTGCCGCAGGTGGTTGCGGGCGCGCGCGGTGGCCAGCAGATAGAGCAGGGCGCGTGGCTCGTTGGGGACCTTGCCGCCGCGATAGTAGCGGGCCATCTCGGCGAAGGTCTCCTCGCTCACCTTGTGCGCGATCGCCAGGTCTCCGACGAGGCGCATCTCATAGCTGAATACCTGGTTGAAGTGCTCCGTGAAGAGCTCCTCGAAACCAAGGTGGTGTGCACTCTGCACGTCTAGCGCGAGGCTAAGTTCATTCATTGCAAGGACGTAGTGAGAGACGTTTAGGTGAGTGTAGACGGCACCTCCTGTGCGGTCAACAGGGAGATTAAGTGAGCCGCATGATGTCGTCCTCGGCGAAGAGACCATCGGGGTCGACTCCGAAGTCCAGCAAAAGAGGCAGGGGAACGCCGATATCGGCCAGGTAGAGCTGTCCGACATGGCTGCCTGCGTCGTCCGCCAGCAGGCCGGTTTTGGGCAGTGCCAGGGTGGCGGTGGCGCGGGCCTCGATGCAGGGCTCCTGCGGTTGTCCGCTGGTCGCGTCCAGCCCCGACGGCACGTCGACCGCCAGGATCTGGGTTCCCGACTCGTTTGCCGCTTCGATCATCCCCGACACCGGCGGCCGCGGGTCGCCCCGGACGCCGAACCCGAGCAGGGCGTCGATGACCAGGTCGTAGGTCTGGAGGTCCGAGGCGTCGGCGCTGACCTGGTCGCCGGCCTCGATCTCCTCGATCTCGCCCGGCTCGTCGAAGTCGTCATCTTCTTCGTCGACCTCCCAGGCCTCAACCGAGACCCCAGCGCCGGTGGCGAGGGTGATCTGTCGGGCCGACATGTCCCTGGCATGGTCGAGCGGGTAGGAGGTGAAAACCGACACCTCGGCGCCCCAGCCAAACAGCCGCCGCGCCGCCACCAGGCCGTCGCCCCCGTTGTTCCCCGGCCCTGCTAGGATCACGATCGCCCGCTCGGAGATGGGAGGCCTGAGGAGATCGCGGGCGACCCGGGCGACTGCCAGCCCGGCCACCTCCATCAACACGAAGCTGGAAATGCCATAGCGCTCGTCGGCCAGGCGATCGATCTCACGCATTTGCTCGGCGGTCACGCCGTCCCGCCAGGAGGTCAAGTTGTCCACTGCCATCAATCTAATTGAAGGTCGGGAGATCCTCGATTCGCGCGGCAACCCCACGGTTGAGGTGGAGGTGGCGCTCGAGAGTGGCGCCCGCGGGGTGGCCAAGGTCCCGTCGGGGGCCTCCACCGGTGTCCACGAGGCGGTCGAGCTTCGCGACGGCGACCCCAGGCGCTATGGGGGCAAGGGCGTGCTCAAAGCGGTGGCCAACGTCAACGGGGAGATAGCCGCCGCCGTGACCGGGCGTGACGCCACCGACCAGAGCGGTCTTGACGACACGCTGCGCACCCTCGATGGCACCCCCAACAAGGGCAGGCTCGGCGCCAACGCCATCCTCGGCGTCTCCCTGGCGGCGGCTCATGCCTCGGCCGACGCCGCGGGCAAGGAGCTCTTCGACCACGTCGGGGGCGGGCGGGGGGTGACGCTCCCGGTACCGCTGATGAACGTTATTAATGGTGGCGCCCACGCCGACAGCAACGTCGACTTCCAAGAGTTCATGATCGCGCCGGTGGGACTGCCCACCTACAACGAGGCGGTTCGCGCTGGCGCCGAGGTCTTCCATGCGCTCAAGGCTGCCCTGCACAAAGCCGGGCTAAGCACCGGCCAGGGCGACGAGGGCGGATTTGCCCCCGACCTCAAGTCCAATCGCGAGGCCATGGAGTTCCTTGTCAGCGCCATCGAGGCGGCCGGCTACCGGCCCGGCGAGGACGTGGCGATCGCCCTCGACCCCGCCACCAGCGAGCTCTACAAGGAGGGCGCGTACCACCTCGACGGCGAGGGCCGGGTCCTCGGCAGCGTCGAGATGGTCGATCTCTGGGCCGAGTGGGTGGAGGCCTACCCCGTGGTGTCGATCGAGGATGGGCTAGCCGAAGACGACTGGGACGGCTGGAAGGCCCTCACCGACCGCCTCGGAGACAGGATCCAGCTGGTTGGCGACGACCTCTTCGTCACCAACCCGGCGCGCCTGCTGGAGGGCATCGAGAAGGGTGTGGCCAACTCCATCCTGGTCAAGGTCAACCAGATCGGGACACTGTCCGAGACCCTCGAGGCCGTCCGCATCGCGGACAAGGCGGACTACAGCGCGGTGATGTCCCACCGCTCGGGCGAAACCGAGGACACCACCATCGCCGACCTGGCCGTTGCCCTCAACACCGGCCAGATCAAAACCGGGGCGCCGTCGCGCTCCGAACGGGTGGCGAAGTACAACCGGCTACTGAAGATCGAGGAGCTGCTCGGCAGCCGCGCCGTCTACCGCGGCCGGGACGCCTTCCGCCGCTAGTCGTCCTTCTCGCCTACCGGGAAGGTCCGCCGCCAAAGGAACACCGCGACGACCATGGTCAGCACCAGCAGGGTCAGGAGCAACAGCTGAACCCAGAAGAAGAAGAACTGCTGCGCGTCGTGGACGTCCTCGTTGCGGGCGGTCAGGATCAGGATCCGCCGGATGCCGGCGATGAGACCGACGATGAGGAACGGCTCAGCGGCCAGGGATCGGTCGCGAAGCGTGATCCGGATCGTATGAAGCAGCTCGGCCACCATGAACACCAGCAGGGCCTGGTCGAGGGTGGTGACGACGGTGTCCTTGATCGTCTCGAGGGTGAAATGCTCGACCAGCAGGTAGGCGGCCCCAAATAGCAGAAGGGCGCCGCCGACGAGCAGGAAGACCGCGATGATGCCGTAGATCGCGTCCTCGAGCGCCTCCATCGCTTCGAGGGCGGCGTGGCGCATCCTGCCTCGGAGCGGGTTGTCCAGCCGGTCGTCAGCCATAACCGAGCAGAGTAATGGATCGACTAACATTCCGGGTCAAATGCCGGCCTTCCTCAAGGTCCGACGCAACCAGCTGATCATCGGGGGGGTCCTGGTCCTCCTCCTGGTGCTTCTGGGCCTGTTCCTTTTCCTGCCGCGCAACCAGACGACGTCAAACACCACGGCCAGCGGCAGTGCGACGGTGTCGCCGTCGCCGAGCCCGGACATCAGCCCCAGCCCTTCCAGCGCCAGGGTCCCTTCGCCGGGCGCTCCCACGATCGGACCTCAGGGAGCCGTACTCAGGACCGGTACCGCCCCTGATGACGGCAGCGCGGTCAACTGGGGAGCCAACGGTGGCCCACCCGGTGGCTGCGGCCCCGCCGGGCTCAACTGGCACCATACCGGCTGGGTCAGCGACGAATGCACCTTCGTGAGGTTTGGCGGAAACGCGGAACTGGACATGGCGTGGGTGATCGAGCACAAGATCTCCGACAACAGCAAACGGATCTCGATCCTCAAGGGCACAACCGGGAACTGGGTGACCGCGCTGTACGCCATTGGCGACAGCGGGTCCTTCACGGCGATCACCGCCAAGAGTGCTGACATCACCGGCGACGGTCGGCCCGAGATCCTGGTCGGCTTTCGGATGGTGGGCACCAACCACGTCCTCAACCTCGACGGCGTCCGTCGCACCAGCACCAGTGACCCGTTGGTGATAATCCACCGTGAATTGGTCAACGGCAAGGCGACTAGCAGCGGCGGTCTCACCGACTACAGCGCCGCGGGCGGAGGCTACACCAAGACCGTGATCACATACGGCGGCAGCAGCTTCCATGGAACTTCGAGCACGGTCGCAAGCGCGCCTCCTGGGGACTTCGGCTGATGGGCGTCCTCGACGGCCGCGCCGCGATGGTCACTGGCGGCGGCTCTGGCATCGGCCTGGCCACCACCAGGCTGCTCACGGAAGAAGGCGCGCACGTGGCGGTTGTCGATCTCAAGCCGCCGCCCGACGGCGTCGGGCACGCGTTCGTCGAGGCCGACGTCGCGGAATCGTCCTCCTGGCCGGGCATCGTCGAGAAGGTGTCGGCCGAGCTTGGCGGCATCGACATCGGCTACCTCAACGCCGGTGTCACCTGTGGCGTGAGTGACATCACCGCTCTCAGCGACGACGAGTACCACCGCGTTGTACGCGTCAACGTCGACCAGGTCGTCTATGGCACGCGCGAGCTGGCCAAGCACATGAAGCCGCGCGGCGGCGGCAACATTGTCGCCACGGCGTCGATCGCGGGCCTTACCGGCTTCGCCACCGACCCCATCTACACGCTGACCAAGCACGCCGTCGTAGGCTTCGTCCGGTCGATGGGACCGCTGCTCGAACCTGATGGCATCAAGATCAATGCGGTCTGTCCCGGCATCACCGACACGCCGATGATCACCGAGGAGCGGGAGATCCTGGTCGACGCGGGCTTTCCCCTGCTGGTGCCGGAGGACATCGCCAAGGCCGTGCTGATGGCGCTCCGGGAGGGCGGTGCGGGCCTCTGCTACATCTGCCAGCCGGGCAGGGAGCCGGCGGTCTACCGCTTCGCCGGCATCCCCGGGCCGCGCACCCCGGGTAAGGAGGGGATGGCGCCGCCGCTGCCCAAGCGGGAGTCGGCGGACCGGTCATAGTCCCCCGGTCAGGCCCGGTATCATGGCGCGGACATGGCTGACCTCCTAGCCGGCAAATACGAGATCCGCGGCACCCTGGGCCAGGGCGCCTACGGGATCGTGTACCTCGGCTGGCAGGAGGACCTGCACCGCAATGTAGCCGTCAAGGAGCTGGCGCCACAGATGGTGGCCGACCCCGCCTTCCTGCAGCAGTTCCGCTACGAGGCCCAGATCATGGCCCAGCTCGACCACCCGAACTGCGTCAAGGTCTTCGACTTCCTCGAGATCGAGGGCCGCGCCTTCCTGGTGTCCGAGTATGTCGAGGGCGCCACCTTGAAGAAGGTCATCGAGACCAGCGGCCGGCTGGCGCCGGAGCAGTCGCTGGGCGTCCTCAAGGGCGCGCTTAACGGCCTCGGCTACGCGCACTCGCTGGGCCTCGTCCACCGCGACGTCAAGCCCGACAACATCATCGCCGACCCCCAGGGCGTCTCCAAGCTGGCCGACTTCGGGCAGGCTTACTTCGCCGCCGGCCCTGGCGCGGCGGGCGGCCTCACGGGGTCGCCGCTCTACATGAGTCCGGAGCAGGCCAGCGGCGGGACCGTGGACTACCGCAGCGACCTGTACTCCGCCGGCGCGGTGCTCTACGAGTTCCTCACCGGCCGGCCTCCGTTCGTCGGTGACACGGCGGTGGCGACGATGCGGATGCACCTCAGTGACCCCGTTCCCGACCCTCGCCAGTTCAACGCCAACCTGCCGGCCCAGGCGGCAGAGATGCTCAACCGCGCCCTGGCCAAGGACCCCGCGCAGCGCTACCAGAGCGCGGGCGAGATGCTGACGGCGCTGGAAGCCGCCGCCCAGGCGGGCTACGGCGCCGACTGGGAGCGGCGGGCCAACATCGCTGGCCTGGTCGGTGGCGCCATGGCAGTCGGCGCCGCGGGCGTCGCCGTGGGCGCGGGCGTGGTCGGTGCCCACGCCGGC
>JBARRR010000053.1:0-4422 GCA_049644325.1 Candidatus Dormiibacterota bacterium | reverse complement strand
AAGAGCTCGACCAGACGGTTTCGGAGATCAAGGCTGAAGGCGGCGACATCACGGCGATCGCCTCGCACGCCGGCCGCCAGGAGGCGATGGAGGAGCTTGTCGACCAGGTGATCACCGACAAGGGCCGGATCGACATCCTGGTCAACAACGCGGCAACCAACGTCGCCTTCGCGCCCATCCGCGACCTTGATGTGGCCGCATGGGACAAGACGATCGAGCTCAACCTCCGCGGTCCCTTCATCCTGAGCAAGACCGTCGTCAACAAGACCATGGCGGAGACCGGCGGCTCGATCATCAACATGTGCTCGGTGGCGAGCTTCCGCGCCGACCCCATGATGTCCGCCTACAGCGTCAGCAAGGCCGGCCTGATGATGCTCACCAAGGCCCTTGCCAGGGAGCTCGGCTCCTACGGCATCCGCGTCAACGGCATTGCTCCCGCGGTGATCAAGACCAAGTTCTCCAAGGTCCTGTACGAGACCGACGAGATCCGCGAGATGGCCGAGCGCCACAGCGCGCTGGGTCGGGTGGGGGAGTGGAACGAGGTCGCCGGCACCGCCGTCTATCTCGCCAGTGACGCCGCCAGCTACGTCAGCGGCAGCATCGTCATGGTCGACGGGGGCACGCTGGCCTGAGCCGGAAATCGCGAGCCAGGCAGGCTGCCCGCGCCCGACCCGATCAGCGCAAGCCCGCGACCGGCGGCGGCGCCTCCGGCTGGGTCCGCTACCTCTTCCCCCTCGGCGGACTAGTGCTGCTGTTCCTGGCGACGGTGGCGATACTGGCCTACTTCGCGGCCAACGGCCCCAAGCCGGGGCCGTCGCCCAGCCCCGGTGGGCCCGATCCGGGGGTTGGCGATACGGCCTCGGGCGGGCAGGGCCAGGACGTCGACGGCATCAAATGCGAGACCCACGAGCAGCTGGTCTACCACGTCCATGCCCACCTCTGGATCCTGCTCAACGGCCAGCCGCAGCTGGTCTCGTCGCAGGTCGGCATTCCCGGCGGCCCCCTCACGCCCAAGTGTTACTACTGGCTTCACACCCACGACACCAGTGGCATCATCCACATCGAATCGCCCTCCCAGGCGAAGTACACCCTGGGTCAGTTCTTCGACATCTGGGGTCAGCCGCTGACCACCTCCAAGGTCGCGGTGTACGACGTGCCCGCCGGCTCTCTGACCGCCTACGTCGACGGCCAGCCGTTCAATAGCGACCCTCGCAATATCACCCTGGACGCCCATACCAAGGTCGTCCTGGAGCTTGGCACCCAGGTCTCGCCGCCCGGTTTCGACTTCCCCAACGGCCTTTAGCCCGTCGCCTGTCGCGGCCGCAACGAGGGGTTCCGCGGCTGCCTACAATGACGACATGACGGCGCGTTCACTTTCGCCCAGCACACCGAGGGGCGAAGCGACCCGTCAGCGGGTGCTCGAGGCGGCGGAGACCGTCTTCGGCGACAAGGGTTACTACAGTGCCTCCGTCACCGAAATCACCCGCGCCGCAGGCGTGGCGCAGGGCACCTTCTACCTCTATTTCAAGGGCAAGAAGGAGATCTTCCTCGACCTCGTCGACGACCTGGGGCGCCGCCTGCGCGCCGCCACCCTGGACGCCAGCGCCGCGGCCACCACCTATGCCGAGGCGGAGCGACTGGGCTTCAAGGCCTTCTTCGACCTGGCCCGTCACCACCGCCATATCTACAGCATCATCCAGGAGTGCGACCGGGTCGATCCAACCACGTACCGGCGCTTCTACGCCGACCTCGCTGACACGTACAAGCGGGCCAACGCCGCCGCCGCCGACAGGGGCGAGATCTCCAACACCGACCCCGAGGTGCTCGCCTACTGCATGCTCGGGGTCGGCCACTTCATGGCAATGCGGTACCTACTTTGGGACGACGAGATGCCCCCGGCAGCGGAGGAGGCCGCCATCGCCTTTGTCCAGCGCGGCCTGCGATTCTAGCCAGATAACCTTCAGGGGGCCTGTCGACCCCGCTCTAGAATCGATCGATGGCCGGACCGCTCCCCCTGTTCCTGCTCCGCACCGTGCTCTTCCCCCACATGCCGCTGTCGCTGCACGTGTTCGAGGAGCGCTACCAGCAGATGATGGCTGACTGCCTGGAGGCCGGCAGCAGCTTTGGCGTGGTCGCCATCCGTGAGGGCCGCGAGGTCGTCGGCGAAGGGCGGCCGCACCGGGTTGGAACCCTGGCACGGATCGCCCATGTCGAGCGCCTCGATGACGGCCGCATGAACCTACTGGTCACCGGCGCCAGCCGCTTCCGCATCACGCGGCAGGTGGAGGGCAAGCCCTACGCGCAGGCGGAGATCGAGTACCTGCCCGAGGGCGATGCCGAGGTATCGCCTGCCCAGCGGCGGGTGCTGCTGCGAGCCTTTGACCGCTACCTGCACAGTCTGAGCCGCGTGGCCGAGGGAGACGAGTCACCACCCGAGCTGCCGGACGAGGACGAGGCCCTGGCCTATTTGGTGGCCGCGACCCTGGAGACCTCGTTGGATGCCCGCCAGCAGCTGCTCGAAGCGGACAGCCCGGCGGAGCGAATGCAAATGGAGCTAAAGATCCTGCGACGTGAGGAGGACCTGCTGCGGCGGCAGGTCTTGCCGGCTACGGTCGTACCCGGCTCTTTCTCGGAGAACTAGTCCCCCAGACCTCGGTCTCGGCCGCGCCGGCCTCGCCGAAGCCCTCGGGTGTCCCGCGGCGCCCGCCGAAGATCCCACCGAACCGTGGCCACAGGTCACCGAGCCGCCGGCGGTAGGGGACGAGGAAGCCGAGCATCACGGCGGCGGCGGCGATGGCGAAGATCAGCACCGGGTTGAAAGCCGGCGCCGTCACTAGCGACGGGTCGAGGTTGCCGCTGTGCCGCCCGCGGACGAGCACGCCGGAGCTGCCCACCAGGGTGTCGACGTTGAACTGCGTGGTCAGGGTCCCGGCGGAGATGGTTATGGAGTGCAGCCCCTTGGTCTTGGATGGGGTGAACTTGGCCGTGGCTGTGCCTGAGGCGTCGGTGGTGGCGCTCGTGGGGTCGACCTTGGCGTCGCTGCCGGGTGACTTGCTGAGCTCGATGTTGACCGCGACGTCCTTGACGCCGTACTTGTCGACGCCGTGGTTACCACTGGCGGTGATCGTCAGGGTGGCCTGCTGGCCGGGCGTGGGGTTGGCCGGGTCGGCGTTGACGTCGAGGGAGGTTGCCTGGACGTTGGGTGGCGCCGGTGGCGGTGGGACGGAGCCGACGACGCTGTCGCTTGAGCCGGGCTGGATGACTCCGCCGATATTGGGTAGGCCACCACCGCCGCCGGTACCGCCGCCGCCACTGCTGCCGCCACCGGGGTTGGTTGGGCGCGGCGACGTCTTAGGCGAGGCCGAGGGGCTGGCTACCGGTGACTTCGTCGGAGGTGGGGTTGGTGGCGTCGGGGGGCAGGGGAGAATTGGTGGCAGGCACGGGGCTGCCGAAGCGGTCACGACCCCGCCCACGGGCATCGAAATCCCAGCCAGCAACGCACCCATGACCAGGAGCAAGGGCGCATGCCTCCAGGGACGTTGAACTAGTCGGCGGCGTTTGATGCCTCGATTATGCCGCTCGAGGCGCTCCCCGGCAGTAGAAACCTACTTGAAGTCGATTACGAGCCGAGTTGGAGAGCTCAGGTAAATCATGGCGTACTGGGGGCTGCCATTGAGCCCCAGCTTGAGATTGAGCCCAGTTCCGTCGAGCTGGCTGACGCCGGTCACCGCGCCGCTCCCCTTGAAGGCCCCCAGCACCGAGGGGTCGACGCTGATTCCCGATGCCACCAGGTAGACCGCACCGTCCGGGCCCCGGCCCAGCTGAGCTGACGGCGTCGGTCCGGCGCCCGTCAGGTCCAGTACGAGGCGGGTGATCCCGCTGCCCGGCGAGCCGGTGCGGATCTTGGTCGCTGTGTACCCGGTGCCGCCGGCGCCGGAGGTCACCGCCCCGCTGAGCTGCGGGACCTTGTTCGCCGGAGCGGCGGCGGGGCTGCCCCCGGTTGCCGGCGCGACGCTCGCCTGCGTCTGTGGCGCCGATGAAGCCTGGGTCGCCGGCTGGGTCTGGGTGGCGGTGCTGCGGGTGGATTGCCGGCTCAGGGCCAGGGCGGTGCCCGCCAGCACCAGGATGAGGACCGCCGCTGCCGCCGCGCCCACCTTGACCTGGTTGGCCGGCTTGCCCAGGTCGACACCAAGGATCACCGGACGTCGGTTCTGGCGAGGCTCCGCGAGCGTGGCCCGGTAGTCCGACAGTGACTCGAAGGTTTCCGCCGGCTCGTCCTTGGGGTGGAGCAGAGTGGACCCGGCTGTCCCCTCGCGCAGGTCGCCGCGGAGCCGGGCGAGCGCCTCGTCGACCTCGGGAAGCGGCGTCTCGGAGCCGGCCACCCCGCTCCCGTGTGCCTCGAAGCCGGGCGTCGGCTCGAAG
>JBARRR010000052.1:0-2555 GCA_049644325.1 Candidatus Dormiibacterota bacterium | reverse complement strand
GCCACAGGTGGCGCCGGCTCGACCACCGGCGCGGCGGCTGCCACCAGTGGCGTTGGGGTGACCGCCGGGGGCGGCACCACGGCTGGCGGTGGCGCGGCAACGGGCGCGACTGGGGCGGAGGCTGCCTGGAACGGCGTCGCAGCGGGTACCGGATCAGGGTCGGGAACGGTGGTCCAGCCGGCGTCCGCGGGGGCGGCATCGGCTGGAGGCATGAACGGCGGTGGCGTCAGGCTCATGGAGCCTGTCGCGGGCGCCGCCGAGGGGAAAGCCGGCGCCTGGGGCGCGGGCTCGGGGCTGAAGCCAGGGGCGGCCTGGCCGGGATCGGGCCGGGGGGACAGCGGCGGCGGCGTGAACTGCTGCTGGCTGATGGGGACCTCGTAGCCCGGGGTCTGGAAGCGATCGCCCTGCGTGGGCAGGGCAACGCCCGGCTGGGTCAGGGTGGCGCCAGAGCCCGGCGTCTGGATGGGGTCGGGCGTCTCATGCTCGGGCAGGGACTCCGGTGGCGGCGGGGGCGGCGCCAGCGCGGAGCCGCCGCTGGTGTCCGTGCCGGGGTACATAGGCCTCGGCTGCGCGGTGTAGATCTCACGCTCGCCGGCGGGCGGGGCTTCGTCGATGACGGCCTGCTTGGCGGCGGCCGCCTTGGTGGTCTTCTCCTGCCGGGCGCGACGGCGCCGGTGGCTGCCCAGCCGCATCAGGACGATGAGGATCGCCATCACGACGACCAGGCCGATCAGCAGCCAAACCAGGGGGTTGACCCCGGTGGACGCGGCTGCAGCCAGCACCGGAGGTAAAGATTCGCGCATGTCAGGCTTATGGTAAGCGCGTTATCCGAATTCGAAACCCCCTCTGTTACAAGTCGGCACGTCGCCTTTACAAGGGCCGGAGCCGAAATCGGGGGGCCCGATCGGGCTCAATATAATAAGTTGCCGATCCGCCGCCCAGTTGGGACCGCGCGCGTGGCCCGTTCGTCTAGTGGCCTAGGACACCGCCCTCTCAAGGCGGAGATCAGCGGTTCGAATCCGCTACGGGCTATTTCACTCTCGGCCTGAGGAGGGACCAAGTGGCCGTCATCCAGGACCTGACATTCACATCGGTCACCCGGCTGGTGGAGATGATGACGGCCAAGGAGCTGTCGCCGGTTGAGCTGCTCGATGCCTGCCTGAGCCGGATCGAAGCGCTCGACCCCCAGATCAACGCCTTCGTCCACCTGATGCCCGATGAGGCGCGCCAGGCCGCCGGTGAAAGTGAGGCCCGCATCCAGCGTGGTGAGGCCCGGCCGCTGGAGGGGTTGCCAATGCCCATCAAGGACCTGGCCTTCGTCTCCGGCACGGCCCCCACATTGGGCTCGCGGATGCACATCGACATCCCCCTCCCCTTCGACTCCGAGGTCGTCACCCGGCTGCGCCAGGCGGGCGCGGTGATCTTCGGCAAGACCCACATGCCGGAGTTCGGCTCGACGCTGGCGAGCGAGAGCGCCAAGTTCGGCGCCACCCGCAACCCCTGGGACCTGACCCGGACCCCCGGCGGCTCCAGCAGCGGCGCCGCCGCGGCGGTGGCCGCAGGGATGGTGCCGGCAGCCCATGGCGCCGACGGCGGGGGCAGCCTGCGCATCCCGGCCGCGTGCACCGGGCTCTTCACCGTGAAGCCAAGCCGCGGACGGATTTCGATGGAGCCCATCGCCGACGTCAGCGAGACCGGGGTCTTCGGCTTCCTGACCCACTCGGTCCGCGACAACGCCCTCCTAATCGACCAGGTCGAGGGCTACGCCATGGGCGATCCCTTCTGGAGCTCCCCCCTGGAGCGGCCGCTGGTGGAGGAGGTCGGCGCCAAACCCGGCAAGATGCGCATTGGCTGGACCCTGAAGCCGCCGATCCCGGTCGAGGTCCACCCCGAGTGGTCGGCCACGGTCGAGGATGCGGCGCGGCTGTGCGAGGAGCTCGGCCACGAGGTCACCCCGCACGAGCTCGACTGGGCCGACGAGGAGATGCTGGACATGTTCTTCGTCCTCTGGTCGGGCGAGTTCAGCGCCGTGGTCGAAACCCTGGCCCGCTTCGGGCTCGACCCCGACCTGCTCGAGCCCCACAACCGGGCGCTGTGGGAGATGGGCCAGAAGCACTCCGCCGCCGACTACCTCAGCGCCCGCGGCCGGATCCATGACGTCCTCAAGCGGGTGCTGGAGAGTTGGAAGACGTACGACGTCGTCCTCTCACCGGTGATGGCGCAGCCGCCGCCCAAGATCGGCTGGCTGTTCGAGGACGCCGAGACCGACCCGATCTCGCCGCTGCACCCGCGGTCCTCCCAGCTGGCGCCCTTCACCACCGTCTTCAACTTCACGGGCCAGCCGGCGGCGTCGCTGCCGCTGGCGTGGTCCAGCGAGGGTCTCCCCATCGGGGTCCAGGCGATCGGCCGCATGGGCGACGAGGCCACCCTTTTCCGCCTCAGCGCCCAGATAGAGGCGGCGCGGCCCTGGGCCGACCGGCGCCCCGCGCTCTAGACCCGCCGCCTACCTAGCGGGGGCCGTTGTGCTGGCGGATGGCGCTGACGATCTCGCGGGT
>JBARRR010000051.1:0-15578 GCA_049644325.1 Candidatus Dormiibacterota bacterium | reverse complement strand
ATCCCCGACTTCCTCACCCGCCTCGACCGGCCGGAGCGGGGTGGGGTTTGGGTTGACTATCGGAGGGAGCGCGCCGACGCGTTGGCGCAGGCCGCCGCGCAGCTCGACCGCGAAGCCGACACCCCGGGCCGGGCACCGGCATCTGGGGTTCGCCTGCTGCGATGGCGCGAGTCCGCCGAGGACGAGATCATCGCCAACGCCATCTTCCCTCGCAGCACGCGGTCGCTCGACGCGATCCTGGGGCAGGTCCGCGCCCTGCCCGACGAGCGCCGGCACGAGCTGTTCGCGGCTTCGGTTGGTAAACGTGGCAACCGTCGCCACAGGCCCGGGCGCGAATGGGAGGCCCCGGACTACGAGTTCGAGGTGGTGTCCGACTACGGCGCTTTCCGCGATCTCCAGCGCCACCGGTTGCTGACCATCGACTGGCAGCCACCGACCCCGCACCTGGGCTACCAGGTCCCACATGAGGTGGAGGGTGCCGGCGTCGCCGACACGTGGCGCTTCGCCACTGAGCGTGCCGAGGCGGCGTGGGAGGAGATCGTGCGCACCAACCCCGCCCAGGCCGCCTACCTGGTGACGATGCAGCACCGCGTCCGCTACCTGATGCGCATGAATGCGCGCGAGGCGATGCACCTGGTCGAGCTGCGGAGCTCGCCCCAGGGCCACACCAGCTATCGCAAGGTCGCCCAGGACATGCACGCCGCCATCCGCGACGTCGCCGGCCACCATCTCGTGGCCGGTGCAATGCGCTTCGTGAACCAGGCCGACGTGCACCTCGGCCGGCTCGAGGCCGAGCAACGCGGCGATTCACGGGCGTCGAGCTGACCGCTCGCCAGTAAACTCACCTGCTCATGCCAGAAGCCTCGACCGACATCCAGGTCTACAACACGCTGGGCCGAAGCAAGCAGATTTTCGTCCCGCGCACGCCGGGCGAGGCGTCGATGTACACCTGCGGCGTCACCGTCTATCGCTACGCCCACGTCGGCAACATGCGGACCTACCTGATGTCCGACTTCTGGACCCGGGCCCTGCGCTACCTCGGCTACCACGTGCGAAGGGTCCAGAACATCACCGACGTCGGCCACCTCCAGAACGACGTCGAGGGGACTGGCGAGGACCGCATGATGATCGCGGCCCAGGACGAGGGCAAGTCTCCTGAGGAGATCGCCGAGTTCTACAACCAGGCGTTCATGGAGGACGCCGCCCTCCTGCGGATCGAGCCAGCCGAGGCGTACCCACGGGCGACGGAGTTCATCCCCCAGATGATCGACGTGGTCAAGAAGCTCGAGGACAAGGGCCTGACCTACGAGAAGAACGGCAACGTCTTCTACGACGTGGAGAAGCGGGACGGCGAGTACCCCAAGCTCTCCCACAACACCCTCGACCAGCTCCAGGCGGGCTACCGCATCGAGGTCGACCCGGAGAAGCGAAACCCGGCCGATTTCCTGCTCTGGAAGGCCGGTGGCGAGCATCGCCTCCAGATCTGGGGCTCGCCCTGGGGGCCAGGCTTCCCCGGCTGGCACCTGGAGTGCTCGGCGATGTCGATGGAGTACTTCCCGGAGGGCTTCGACATCCATACCGGCGGCATCGACCTGGTCTTCCCGCACCACGAGGATGAGATCGCCCAGTCCGAGCCGATCCTGGGCCACCAGCCGGCCAACTACTGGATCCACGGGGAGCACCTGCAGATGGACGGGCGCAAGATGGCCAAATCCACCGGCAACGTGGTCCGCATCGCCGACCTGGTGGCGATGGGTTACGACCCGCTCGCCTTCCGCTTCCTTTACCTGAGCGCCAAATACCGGGCCAAGCAGAGCTTCTCCATCGAGGTCCTCGAGGCGGCCTCCCAGGGGCTGAATGCCCTCCGTCACAAGGCCTCGGCGCTGCCGCCGGCGACGGCTCCTGAGGGCCAAGGGGCGCGTGCGCTGGAGGACCGCTTCCGCGCCGCCCTGGCCGACGACCTCGACCTGCCCCAGGTATCGGTGCTGCTGCAGGACGTCTTCAAGGCCGATGTGCCCGATTCGGAGAAGAGGGCGCTGCTGGAGCGCTGGGACGAGGTCCTCCAGCTCGACCTTACGAGGGCACCCGAAGCGGAAGCAGAGGCGACGGAGAAGGCCCCCGCCAAGGTCCAGGAGCTCGCCCACCGCCGGGACGAGGCCCGCGCGGCGAAGGACTTCGCCGCCGCCGACAGCCTCCGCGCCGAGATCGAGGCCGCCGGCTGGTCGATCGAGGACAGCGCCGGGGTCAGCCGCCTACGGAAGCGAAAGGGTTAGGCGGTCCTCTAAGATCCAGAAACTTCGGAGGTGAGGCCATCGCCACCAACCTGAGCTCCCGCCAGCGGCAGACCCTGTCTGCGCTAGCCCAGACCCTGTTGCCTTCGGGCGTCGGTCGGGCGCCCGGCGCTGACGAGGTCAACCTGGCCGGTGTGGTCGAGAGCCAGCTGGCCTCCTACGACCGCAGCACCCGGGGGCTGCTGAAGGGGATGATCTCGGCCTTCGACCTGATGGGCATCCCCTCGCGGCAGATGCGGCCATTCCACCGGATGACCCACGCGCAGCGCGAGCAGTTCCTCGACGACCTGGAGGACGGCCGTCTCAGCGTCCGTCGAGACCTGACCATGGGCCTCAAGGCGATGATCTCGCTGGCCTACTTCTCCCAGCCCGAGGTGGAGAAGACGATCGGCTACGACGGCCTGCCCCTGGTGCCGGTGACCAAGGAGAAGGAGAGCCACAAGCTCCCGGTCATCTCCTACCCCGACATCCAGGACGGCGCCCGCGACGAGGCCGACGTGGTCATCATCGGCACCGGCGCGGGCGGCGCCGTCGCCGCCTACGAGCTGACCCAGGCGGGCCACTCCGTGATCATGGTGGAGGAGGGCGGCGCCTTCAGTCGCGAGGACTTCACCGACCGGCCGCTGCTGGAGCGGATCGACCGCGCCTACCGCGACAACGGCCTGACCTTCACCACCGGCAACGTCACCATCTCCCTGCCGCTGGGCAAGGCCGTCGGCGGGACCACGGTGGTCAACTCCGGGACGTGCTTCCGCGCCCCGGAATGGATCCTGGAATCATGGACCCGCGACCATGGCGTCAAGGACACCGACGCCGAGACCATGGACCCCTTCTTCGCCCAGGCCGAGGAGAT
Organism: Candidatus Dormiibacterota bacterium; assembly: GCA_049644325.1. Lineage (GTDB taxonomy): Bacteria > Chloroflexota > Dormibacteria > DASZGP01 > DASZGP01 > DASZHA01. Next base: position 12,434 of record JBARRR010000051.1, on the reverse strand, counting down.
CCTCAACGTCACGCCGGTGCCCGACGAGGTGCTGGGCAACAACGGCGCGGTGCTGCGCAACGGGGCGGCGGCGCTGGGCTGGAGCGCCGGCCCCATCCCCCGCAACATCCGCGATTGCCACGGCTCGGGCCAGTGCGCTTTTGGTTGCCCGCGAGACGCCAAGCAGGCGATGCACCTCAGCTACCTGCCGATGGCGGTCGAGAAGGGAGCCCGGATCTACGCCCGCTGCCGCGTGAAGAAGATCCGCCACGACGGCGTCCGCGCCACCGGGGTTTCAGTGGCGATCATTGATCCCGCCACTCACCGCGAGGTCGGCGAGCTCGAGATCCGGGCCGGCACCGTGGTCGTTTCAGCGGGTGCCGTCTACACCCCGCTGCTATTGCAGCAGAGTGGCCTCGGCGGAATCAGCCGGCAGGTGGGCAAGAACCTGCGGATCCATCCCGGCTCCGGGGCGATGGCGCTCTTTCCCGACGAGCTGAAGGGCTGGCGCGGGACGATGCAGTCCTACTACGTCGACGAGAAGCTGAAGAGCCGCGGCATCATCCTCGAGGCGACCATGCCGCCACCGGGGATCTCCTACAGCGCCGGCGCCCTCCCGTTCTACGGCGAGCAGCTGGTCAGGCATGTCGACGAGTACGGCAAGATGGCTTCGCTGGGGCTGATGATCACCGACTACTGCTCCGGCCGCGTGATGCGGCGACCGGACGGGCGGCCCTTCATGTACTACAACATCGGCAAGGACGAGGTCGAGCGCATGGCCGAGGGGGTGATCATGGCTGGGGAGCTCTACTTCGCCGCCGGGGCCACGGAGTTCTACAGCGTCCTCCACGGGTTCCCGGTGATCAAGTCGGTCGAGGAGCTGCGCAAGATCGACCCCAAGAAGGTCAAGGCCAAGGACTTCAAGTTCTCCGCCTACCACCCGATGGGGACGGTCCGGATGGGGGAGGACCCCAACCGTGCCGCCGTCGACAGCTACGGTCGGTCCTTTGCCTGCGAGGGGCTGTACGTCTGCGACGGCAGCCTCTTCCCGGCTTCGACCGCGGTCAACCCCCAGCTGACGATCATGGCCACCGCGCACCGGGTGGGGCGTCGCCTGGCGGAGACGCTCTCGAGCTAGAGCGCCGCTTACCCCGCCAGCTGGGCGCAGGCCGCCAGCGGGCCGGGGTTGGGTCCGGCGTAGACGATCAGGAACCGGCCGTCGCCTTTGTAAGCCATGTGGACGGTGGTCGTCGACGTCCCGGCGCCCATTCCATTGGCGGTGACCGGCGCCAGCGCCACGATGTGGACCCCGGCGCTGGGGCAGTTGCCGAAGTGGATGTGGACGGCGTGCGTGGACCCCGGCGCCATGCCGCGCGCCGAGACCGTGAGGGCGAACATCGAGGCGCCCATGGGCTGAACCATGACCGACCCGGTCACGCCCGCCACCGGCATGAGGGCGAGAGTCAGCGGCGCGGTCGACATTGCCATTGCCTGGACGGGGGCGCCGGCGGGGGCAGGAGCGGCGGCCTGGGGTGGTGCCGGCGCTGCCGCCTGAGGATCCGGCGACGGCGAGGCGGGCTGCATGTTGGAGCTCTTGGGCACGGTGTAGCCGTAGTTGCTCCCGCCGCCCCCACTTCCGGAGTTGTTCGACGAGCTCCCCCCGCATGCCGCCAAGGTGACGGTGAGGAGGGCGGCCATCGCCGCGGTCCTGGTGGCCCCTCCCGCCACAGATCTCACATAGGGAGATACCGGCGGGGTTACGCCGGCGGCGACGTGGCCGGGGCCTCCGTCGTCAGCGCCACGTTAGGTGTCGACACCCGCGTGCTGGGGCCGAGCAGCACCAGGGCGGCCGCGATCGCACCAGCCACCCCGCACAGGATCCAGAGCAGGTTGGGGTTGGCGTCGAAGAGCCAGCCACCCAACCCCGGCCCCAGCATCAACCCCAGCGACCACATCAGGCCCCAGGCACCCTGGTAGCGGCCGCGAAGGTGAACCGGGGCGACGTCGGCGACGTACGCCGTCGACATCGGGAATGCGGTCATCTCGCCCAGGGTCCAAACCAGGACGGTGATGGCCAGCAGCGGCAGCGTGTGGGCGCCCAGGGTGAGGGCGAAGCCGACGCCGACGAGAAGGAAGCCGCCGGCGATCACCGGTCGGGCGGGGAGTCGTTGGGTCACCGAGATCAGGAGCAGCTCGAGCAGCATGATGATCCCCCCGTTGAGGCCGACCAGGTACCCGTAGACCGCATTGGAGTAGCCGCTGCGGGTCACCCACAGCGGGAAGGTGGTGGTGGCCTGCAGGTAGACCATTGATGCCGCCAGGGTGGCGGCGAGGAAGAGCAGGAAGCCACGGTCGGCGAGGATGGTCCGCGTTCCCTCCGCCCGCACCTCGCGGCGTTCCAGCCGCGGTGCCCCCCGGGGCAGCAGCAGCAGCGCGATCACCGCGAAGATGACCGATGTCGCGGCGTCGAGCCCGAATAGGAGCGGGAACGAGCGGTCGGCGAGGAAGCCCGCAGCGGCGGGCCCGAGGGCAAAGCCGGCGTTGATGAAGAACCGCATCACGCCCATCGCGGCCACCCGGCCCTGGGGCGGCACCAGGTCCGCCATCAGCGCGGTGGTTGGCGCGCGCACCACCTGCTGGGTCAGACCCACGACACCGGACATCAACAGGACGGCCGGCAGGCCGCGCACCAGCAGCAGCGCGATCGTCGCGGCCGCCGTGGTCAGCATCGAGAGGACGATCGTCTCGCTGCGGCCGATCCGGTCGGCTAGGTAGCCGCCCAGGGCGGAGCCGCCGATGCTGCCCAGTCCGAAGGCCGCCACCGCCAGTCCCGCCAGCGCCGGGCTGTAGCCATCCCTGGTCAGGAACAGCACCAGGAACACGGCGACGAAGCCGCCGAAGCGGTTGATGAAGGTGCCGATGCAGAGGATCCAGACCGCGCGCGGCAGGGCCCGGATGTTGGCCACCAAGCCGGGGGATTTGGACGTCATCCCCCGAGAGTATCGAAAGGCCTGCCCCGTTCAGCCGGGGCGGATTGGCTCAGCCGGCGGCGCGTCGTTTGGCGGGCGACCGGCCGCTCCGAGCCGCTGCCCCCGCAGCTGCCTTGACGTTGCCGCGGGCGGCTGTCCTGTCGGTCTTCTTGGCCGTCGGCTTGGCTGCTGCGGCGCGACGGGCCGCCGGGCGCGCGGCCCCGTCTGGGCCCTGGGCTCGGCTGCTGGCGCGGGACACCTCGAGGAGCTCAGCGAATGACTCCTCCATGCACTCGCCCAGTTTGGGCAGGTCGGGCATGGCATGGCGGTCGGCGATGTAGCCGAAGTTGAGGTGCCCGAGGTAGCTGAAGATCGCGGTCGCGAGGTACATGCCCTCGTAGAGGAAGGCGATAGGCATGGCATCGGTGAGCCTGCAGCCAAGCGCGTAAAGCGGCCACTGGGGACCGGGTACGTTGGTGACGATGGTGTTGTAGTTCATCTGCCGCAGCGAGGCGCGCGCCACCATCGCGTGCAGGGTTGCAGGCGAGAAGCCGACAGCTTTGAGGAGGATGTCGGCGCCCAGCGCCTGTTTGCTCTTCTTGATCCGGTCGACATTGGCCTTGGCCTTGCGCATCCGTGCCGCAGGGAAGGGTTCGTCGACGGGCAGCGGTACCAGCATCGTGGACAGCACGTTGCCCAAAGCGGTCTTCTGCTTGTCGTCCCGGAGCGAGACGGGGCACAGCGCCTTGATCTTGAGGTGGTCGACGTCCTCGCCGTGCATCTCGAGGTACTTGCGCAGGCCGCCGCTGACGACGCCCAGGACCACGTCATTGATGGTCGCGCCGAACGCGTTCTTGATCTCCTTGAACTCGTCGAGCTGGAACTGGGAGTACCAGTACGCCCGCGTGGGGCCGGTTTCGCCGTTGAGTGGCCCCTCCGGTGGCGTCAGCTCACGAACCGCGACCGAGAGCGCCCCCGCCCCCTCAGCTAGGGCCGCGGCCAGCCGCCCGGGGTCGCTGGCGGCCTTGGCCACCTGGCGCACGATCCCAACCGGCGACGTGGCCCGATCGGCCAGCGCTTGCAGCAGCAGGTTAAGGGTGCCGGGGTCCTTCTTAGCCCTCCACTGGGACTTCTCCGTCGTTAGGACGAACTCATCGGTGGTGTCCATCAGCACCGTGGCCAGCTCCAGCGCCGACAGCCCGTCTACCAGGGAGTGGTGGGTTTTTGTCATCAGCGCCCAGCGCCCACCCTCCAGACCCTCGAGGTAGTAGAGCTCCCACAGCGGCCGGCGGCGGTCCAGCGGCCGGGAGAACACCCGCTCGATGTAATCGCACAGCTGCTCCCTGCCCCCGGGTGAGGGGATGGCCGCGCGCTTGACGTGGAACTTGAGGTCGAATTTGTCGTCGTCGATCCAGACCGGCATGTCGACGTTCAGCGGCAGAAAACCGACCTTCTGCCGATAGCGTGGCATCAGGTCCAGCCGAGGTTCGATCATCCGGACGAGGGCCTTGAAGCGTTCCTCGTGGTTTCTCCAGGGGCCGGGCTCGAAGATGGCGACCCCCCCGATGTGCATGTGCGTCTTGCGGGTCTCGAGGTGCAGGAACGATGAATCAAGGGAGCTCAGTCGCTGAACCGGCACGGTCTATCTCCTTCGGCGGCGAATTCGGCAGTCAGGACGAAATTATGAACGGTCCGCGGAACACCCCGAAACCGGTACTGTGGGCCGATGGAAACTGCTGCCAAGATCCTGATCGTGGGCGGGGTTCTGAACCTCGCCGTCGCCTTCGTCATCGGTTTCATCCTCTCCCGGTACCGTCTCAACCCGCCCCACGAAGGGCCTTACTACGTCCACCTGGCGCACAAGAACGCGCTGTGGGAAGGCTTCATGCTGCTCGGCCTGGTATTCGCCGTGCAGCTGGCGCAGATGGGGCAAACGACGAAGGTGGTCGCGGCCCTGCTGCTAGTGGCGGCATCGGTGCTGCAGGACGCGTCGTCGATCACCGCCTGGCTGATGGGGACCAAGGACGAGTTCCGGCAGCGGTCGCTGAGCTTCTACATGGCCACCGCCAACGCGATTCTGGCCAGCATCGGCCTGGCCATCCTGATCTTCGGCGTCCTGCGGACCGTGATCCAGCAGGGGTTCTGAGCCGCCGACTGACTAGGCGAGCACCCGCTTGAGGGCGGCCTGCGCTCCGAAGTAGCCACACATGCCGTGGACGCCGCCACCCGGCGGCGTTGACGACGAGCAGATGTAGAGCCGGGGGTTCGACGTGGTGTAAGGGTTAGGCCGGACCGCGGGCCGGGTGAAGAGCTGGCGCCAGTCCTGGACGCCGGCGTTGATGTCGCCGCCGATGAAGTTGGCGTCGTGGCGCTCCATGTCGGCCGGGGTGAGCACGCTGCGGGCCTCGATGACGTCGCGGAAGCCGGGGGCGAAGCGCTCGACCTGGGCCTCGATCCGCTCGGTCATATCGAAGGTCGAGCCGTTGGGGACATGGCAGTAGGCCCAGCCGGTGTGCCTGCCGGCGGGGGCCCGGGTGGGGTCGAACAGGCTTGGCTGGGCCACCAGCGTGTACGGCCGCTCGGGGTGCTCCCCGCGCCAGACCGCCGCCTCGCCTGCGGCGACCTCCTCCATCGTCCCGCCGAGGTGCACCGTCCCCGCCTGGCGGCAGGCGTCGGCCTTCCAGGGGATCGGCTCCTTCAGCGCCCAGTCGAGCTTGAAGACGCCCGGGCCGTACCGGTAGTGCTCCAGGCTGCGGCGGTAGCCGCTGCTCAACTGGTCGCCGGCGATGGCCACGATCTGCTTGGGCGTGAGGTCGAAGAGCACGGCGCGGGATTCCGGCAGCTCATCCAGGCTTGTGACCCGGTGGTCGGTGATCACCTCGCCGCCGAGCGACTCCAGGTAGGCGGCAAGGGCGTCGGCCAGCGCCTGGGAGCCGCCCTTGACGAAGGGCCAGCCGTAGGCGTGACCAACGGTACCGAGGAGCAGCGCCGCCGCCGCCGTGAACGGCGTGGTCAGGGGCAGGATCGAGTGTCCCGCCATCCCAGTGAACATCGCTCGCGCCCGCGGCTCGCGGAAGTAGGCGCGGCTCAGCGCGACCGCGGGCATCATCGCCCGCAAGCCGAAACGGGCGAGGACGAAGGGGTGGCGTGGCGGGCGCAGCGGCCCATGGATCTCGCCCAGCAGCTCGTCGATATGGCTCACCAGCGGGTGGAAAAGGCGGCGGTAGGCGGCGCTGTCACGGCCCAGCCCGGCGGCGGTCTCGTCGAGGTCCTGGCACAGCACCGCGGGCTCCTCGCCATCGAGCGGATGGGCCAGTGGGGCTCCGGGTTGAACCAGCTCCACGCCGAAGTCCTGGAGCGGCAGGGTGCGGAAGAACAGCGACCCCGCCGCCAGTGGGTGGACCGCCGAGCAGACGTCATGGACGAAGCCGGGCAGGGTCAGCGGCTGCGAGCGGCAGCCGCCGCCGGGGGCGGCCTCCGCCTCGTAGACCACCACCGACCTGCCCGCCCGGGCCAGGGTGATGGCAGCAGCCAGTCCGTTCGGTCCCGCGCCGACTACGATCGCGTCAGGGCGCGGGCCCGCCAAGCTTGCTAGGCCTCTTCTCGATGATGGCCGCCCGCTAGCTCGGCCAGCAGGTCGGGTGACACCTGGTCGCCGCTAACAACGGCGACCTTGCAGGGCGTTTCCGCGCGAAGGGTGGCGGTCCGCTTGCCGCCCTCCAGGAGGGCCCGCTCGCCCAGGATTACGCCGGGGCCGAGGTCGACGAGCTTCTCACCCTTGACCTCGACAGCCAGGACGCCGTCGAGAAGGAGGTATAGCTCCGCACCGGGGTCGCCCTCTTCCACCAGCGTCTTTCCCTTGTCCACCTTGGTGATCTTAGGCGTGGTGTTGAGCTTCATGATGTGCGACGACAGCTCTCGCTCGAGGGCGGTTTCGACCGCGGTCACCAGTGCCGGCGAGTCTTCGTCGCCCCACGGACTGTGCCCGCCGAACGCCTTGGTGTACCACTCCTTGAAGTCGATCACGCCGGTTTTGCCTGACAGTTTGCCGTCCTGGTCGTAGATCCAGTGGCGGGGGAAGGGGCTGGCGCCGGTGCACTGGTGCTCAATCCGACCGTCAGCGTGGATGACCAGCTCCAGTGTGGTCCAGGCCAGCGGTGCCGCCACCTGGACGAACGGCGGGTATTTCACCCGCCTGGGCGCCGGCACGCCCGTGCGTCCGCCCGCGGTCTGCACGAACCGCACCGATTGCGCAGTGACCTCCGCGTCCTGCTGCCGGTCGGGGAGGCTAACCCCGGCCATCGTCATCTTACCGGGGCCAAACCCGATCGTGGTCGACCCGATATGACCCTTGCCCGCGTACCCGTGGTCCACGACCTTGCCGTCCTCGACATCGATCCATGCCCGCAGCTCGTTGGCGAAGCGGAAACGATCGGCAACCCGGAGGGCCTCCAGGTCCTCGATCACGTCCGGCGGCGCCTGGTCGTAATGGGCCATGCCCATCTCGAACGGCATCTTGGTCATCCCCGTTATCGCTTCCGAGGGGATCCAGGAAACTGAAGTAACCGACGACTCGATTCTCATCACGCTGTACCTCACGCTACCCTCTGTTGTGCTCGTTACGGTAGCGCTTGGCCCCGACCTCGGTCGATGGTGCCTCCTCGACATTGCCCGGAGGGCAGACTCTCCCCTGGCCGGGGATGCTTGCCCCCTTGTGCCGGGTTGGACGGTTCGGGCCTAATAGAGCGATGCCTGAGGGGAGAATCACGGTCTTCCTCGCCGACGACAACCTGATCGTGCGCGAGGGCGTGCGCGCTCTGCTCTCGATCGCCGACGACATCGAGGTCATCGGGGTGGCCGGCGACTACGACGAGCTGGTCAAGGGCGCCGGCAAGATGGCGCCCCAGGTGATCGTCACCGACATCCGCATGCCGCCCAACTTCAGCAGCGAGGGCATCGACGCCGCCCGCGAGATGCGCAAGCTCCACCCGGGCACCGGGGTTGTGGTGCTGTCGCAGTTCGACGAGCCGGAGTACGCGGTCTCGCTGCTGGCCGACGGCGCCGCCGGCTGCGCCTACCTGCTCAAGGACCGCGTCGCCGAGGGCGACCAGCTGGTCCGCGCCATCCGCGAGGTGACCACCGGCGGCTCGGTGCTGGACCCCCGCATCGTGGAGGCGATGATGCGGCCGGTGACGCAGAGCGGCGGCCTGTCCGACGCCGACGAGGAGCTGCTGCGGATGGTGGCCGAGGGACGGACGATCAAGGCCATCGCCGCCGCCCAGAAGACAACGGCTGCCGCGGTATCGGAGGCGGTCGAGCGCCTGTTCCTCAAGCTGGCCCAGGAGGCGACGGCCGGGACCAAGGGCGCCCTTGACCGGCTCAAGATGCTGCACCGGGCGGTGATCGACGGCAAGGAGCAGGGCGAGTCGTTGAGTCGCCTGCTGCCCGGCGGCATCGCCGAGAAGGTGCGCCAGCAGGGCAAGCGGATCGGCGAGACCGAGCGTTTGACGGTCACCGTGGTGATGTCCGACATCCGCGGCTACTCCACCATCGCCGAGGGCGCCGACCCTAGCGTGCTCGCCGGTCAGATCAACCAGCATCGGGCTGCAATGAACGGGGCCATCCTGTCCAACGGCGGCACCATCATGCAATTCGTTGGCGACGCGGTGATGGCCGTATACGGCGCGCCGAATCCCCAGGACGACCACGCCGACAAGGCGCTGTCGGGCTCGCTGGCGATGCATGCGGCCCAGCACGAGCTCAACAGTCGCTGGGAGACAGAGTCGCTGCCGGCGTTCGGTGTCGGCATCGGCATCTCCACCGGCGAGGTGGCCGCCGCCCTGCTGGGCTCGGAAGAGCGCCTGGAGTACACGGTGGTTGGGGACAGCGTCAACCTGGCCCAGCGCATCCAGCAGTGGGCCGGGCCGGGTGAGATCGTGCTCAGCCAGGCGACCTTCGAGATGCTCACGGTGAAGGTCGACTGCGAGGAGCTGCCCCAGCAGCAGGTCAAGGGGCGCAATGCCCCCGTCGGCGGCTACCGAGTCGCGGCCCGAGAGCCCATCGGGGCCTAGGCCTGGCTGGCGCTCGCAACCATGCGGACTAGGACTACCAACGTGCTGGTGATCGGCTCGGGCGCGGCCGGGCTGCGGGCGGCGATCGCCGCTGACGCGGCTGGCACCGAGGTCACGGTCATCGGCAAGCGTCACCGCCTCGACGCCCACACCGTACTGGCGGCGGGCGGCATCAACGCCGTGCTGGGGACGCGTGACCCAGAGGACAGCTGGGAGCAGCACTTCGCTGACACCTTCCGCGAGGGCTACTTCCTTGGCCATCCCCGCGTTGTCGAGCTGATGGTGCGCGAGGCGCCGGACGCCGTCCGGGAGCTGGATGAGTGGGGCTGCAACTTCGCGCGGACGGAGGACGGCCGCCTCGACCAACGCTTCTTTGGCGCGCACAAGTACCGTCGCACCTGCTACGCCGGTGACTACACGGGTCGGGCCGTGCTGACGACCCTTGCCCGGCAGGTCGAAAAGCTGCAGATCCCGGTCGTCGAGGACCAATGCGTCAGCAAGCTGATGGTCACCCAGGGCAACTGCTTCGGCGCGCTGGCCTTCGACATCCACTCGGGAGAGCGCACCGTTTTCGAGGCCGACGCGGTGGTGCTCTGCTCGGGAGGGCACACGCGGGTATGGCGCCGCAGCTCTTCCCGCCGCGACGAGAACTATGGCGAGGGGATGTCGCTGGCGCTGGAGGCCGGCTGCCGGTTGATGGACATGGAGCTGGTCCAGTTCCACCCGACGGGGATGATCGAGCCGGAGGAGGCCGCCGGCACGCTGGTTACCGAGGCCGTGAGGGGGGAGGGCGGCCGGCTCTTCAACGCCAAGGGCGAGCGCTTCATGGAACGCTACGACGCCGACCGCATGGAGCTGAGCACGCGCGATCGCATCGCCCTGGCCAACTACACCGAGATCCACGAGGGGCGGGGCACCCCCAACGGCGGCGTGCTCCTCGACATCACCCACCAGAGCAAGGAGTACATCCTCGAGAAGCTGCCCCGCATGTACCGCCAGTTCATCGAGTACCAGATGATCGACATCTCGATTCAGCCGATGGAGGTGGCGCCCACGGCACACTACTCCATGGGCGGCATCGTCGTCGACCCCGACACCCATGCCACCGAGGTGCTCGGCCTATTCGCCGCCGGCGAGTGCACCGCTGGTCTCCATGGCGCCAACCGGCTGGGTGGCAACTCCCTTGCCGAGACCGTGGTCTTCGGCCGCCGCGCCGGTGAAGCGGCGGCCGACTTCTCCAAGCAGCGCGATGTGCAGCTTCGGTCGCATGCCGTGGTCGAGGCAGCGGCGGCGGACCTCGACAGCCTGATCCACTCTGGCGACGAGCTCGCCCGGGCCGCCCAGCGTCAGATTCGAAACCTGATGTGGGAGCACTGCGGGGTGGTGCGGGAGGAGGGCGAGCTGACCCGCGGCCTGGAGGCCTTGGCTGCCATCCGTGATGACGTGCCGAGGATCGACGTCCGGCCCAACGACGAGGGCTGGTCTGACCTGGTGCTGGCGCTGGACGTGCGCGCCATGCTCGACACCGCCGAGGCCACCCTGCGCGGCGCGCGCGAGCGCAGGGAGACGCGAGGGGCCCACAACCGTTCCGACCATCCCCAGCTGGACGAGGCGCTGACGCTGAACTTCTACACCCGCCGTGACCCGGAGTCAGGCGAGATGGTGGTCAGCTCGGAGCCGGTGCCGGCGGTCCCCGCCGAGCTCGAGACCTGGGCCTATTCGGTCGAGGAGCACCATGCCGCGGGGAAGCTCCTGGAATAGCGGCGACCCTAGTTCTTGCCCAGGTACAGCAGGGTGGCCTTGACCCGCCGATGGATCTCCTTCTCCTCCGACAGCTGCAGCTTGGAGAAGATTGAGTTGATGTGCTTCTCGACCGCGCGCTCGGTCAGGAAGAGCGCGGCGGCGATGGCGGCATTGTTCTTGCCCTGGGCCAGCTGCTCGAGGACCTCGCTCTCGCGAGGGGTCAGGCTGGCGAGGGGTGAGTCGACCGCCGCACTGCGCGCCGCCACCAGGGCTTCGACCACCTTGGGGTCGATCACCGAGCCGCCGGAGGCGACCTCCTTGATGGCATCGACCAGCTGGGTGACGTCGCTGACCCGCTCTTTGAGCAGGTAGGCGCGCCCGGCGGCGCCCTTTTCGAGAAGCGCCAGGGCGTACTCCGACTCGACGTACTGGCTGAGCACCACCACGCCGATCTCGGGGCTGGTCTGGCGAAGCCGGTCGGCCACCTGCAGGCCTTCGTTGGTGCCGGTGGGGGGCATCCGGATGTCGGTCATCACCACGTCGGGCTTGGTCTCGTCGACGGCCTTGAGCAGGCCGTCCATGTCCTCGCAGACGGCGACCAGCTCCAGCTCGGGCAGGGACTCGATCAGCTGCCTTACCCCTTCCCGGACCAGGTAGTTGTCCTCGGCGATCACCACCCTGATCGGCACCCGCCAAGGATAAGGGCCCGCCGGTGGCACGAGTACGCCCCCAAGGGTGGTGCAGGCACGAATGTGCCAGACGCCGTTGACACCTATCCTGACAGTGGAGAAATGACAGTGAAGGTTCTGATAGTTGATGACCAGGCCCCATTCAGGGATGCGGCCCGGACCGTGGTCGAGCTGACCGACGACTTCGAGGTCGTGGGTGAGGCCGAGACCGGCGAGGACTCCGTGCGGATGGCGCACGAGCTCAAGCCGGACCTGGTCCTGATGGACGTCAACCTGCCTGGGATCAACGGCCTCGACGCCACCCGCCAGATCCTGGCCGACCTCAACCCCGTGGTGGTTCTGCTGCTCTCGACCTACGAGTACGACGAGTACGCACCGCGCGCTGCGGAGTGCGGCGCCAGCGCCTACATCCCCAAGTCCGAGTTCATGCCCGACAAGCTGGTCGAGGCATACTCCGAGGCCATAGCCAAAGCCTCATAGCCCGCTGGAGAGGTAGGGACAAAGATGGAACCAGATCCGACCGCTTCGTCGACTGGAACAGCCGCACCTCCCGTGGAAGCGCCTCCGTCGCGACGCTGGGCCTGGCGCCGACTATTGCGCGGAAGTGCGGGGTTGGCGTTCCTGCTGCTGGTCGCCCTCATGGCTTTCATCGGGCCGGACCCGATCTTCATAGCGATGGCGGTGCTGCTCCTCGGCGGTCTGGTCCTGACTAGGTGGAAAACGAGGATTGGCACCCTTCTCATCCTCCTGCCGTCGATCGTCCTGCTGCTCTTCGGCGGTCCGAACCTGCCCTTCGCGGTGAGCAATCCCATCGCCGTCATCGACGTCACCGGTGCGCTGTTCTTTGTCCTGACAATCCTCGCGATCGTTAATGTGCTGGCGGTTATCGCCACCCTGCTTGAGGGCTTCCTGCCGCCACTGCGGTCACCCCGAGGATCGCTGGTTCTCGCGGTTTTGGCGATCCTGTTCGTGGTCGCGATCGG
>JBARRR010000050.1:0-35737 GCA_049644325.1 Candidatus Dormiibacterota bacterium | reverse complement strand
CCGCCGCGGAGGCTCTCGAGCACGGCTGCGTAGTCCGCCGGGTCGACCACCACCAGCACCGACGCGTGGTTCTTGGCGGCGGCGCGGATCATGGTTGGGCCGCCAATGTCGATGTTTTCGACCGCCTCCTCCACGCTCACGCCGGGGCGGGCCACCGTCGCCTCGAAGGGATAGAGGTTGACCGCCACCAGGTCGATGGCTGACAGCCCCTGCTCGGCCAGCGCCTCCATGTGCGACAGCTGGGCGCGGTCGGCGAGGATGCCGGCGTGCACCCCGGGGTGGAGCGTCTTCACCCGCCCGTCCATGATCTCGGGGAAGCCGGTCAGCTCGCTGATCGAGTGCACCTCGACGCCGCCGGCCTCCAGCGCCCGGCGGGTGCCGCCCGTGGAATAGACCTCGAAGCCCAGCTCGACCAGGCCCCGGGCGAAGTCCTCGATCCCTGTCTTGTCGTAGACCGAGAGGATCGCCTTCACCTGGTTGCCCCCGCGGGTCGGGGCACCCTGCCGTCAATCCACGCCTGGATGGTGGCGGGGAAGAGCCGGTGCTCGACGTCGTGCACCCGCGCCTCCAGCGACTCGACGGTGTCATCGGGGAGAACCGGGACCGCCTCCTGGGCGACGATGGTGCCGGCGTCCACGGTGGATGGCTCGATGTAGTGGATCGTCACCCCGGTTTCCGTGACGCCGGCGGCGAGCGCCTCCTCGATCGCCGACATGCTGCCAGCAAAGGCGGGCAGCAGCGAGGGGTGCACGTTGAGGATGCGGCCGTTGAAGCGGGAGACGAAGTCCTCGTGCAGGATGCGGTCGTAGCCGGCGCAGACCACGAGGTCGACGCCGGCCCCTTTCAGGGCATCGGCCATGGCCCGGTCGCGGTCCCGAGCATCACCATCGAACGCTTTCAGGGCGAAGACCTTGACCAGGGGTACGCGCGCCCTCACCGCGGTGTCCATGGCGTGGCACTTCCGGTTGCTCAGGACCGCGGCAACCTCGGCCCGCAAGGTGCCCTGGTCGCACGCCCTGAGGATCGCCTCCAGGTTGGTGCCGCGACCCGAGACCAGGACCCCGAGGCGGGTCAAACCAGCCGCACCCGCTCCGGGCCGCGCTGCTCGACGACGGAGCCGATCTCCACGGCGCCGCTGCCATCGAGGGCCCGCAAGACCTCGGCCACCGCCGCGGGCCGGACAACCAGCACCATGCCGATGCCCATGTTGAAGGTGCGCCACATCTCATCCGCGAGCACGCCACGGGACTCGATGAGGCGAAAGATCGGCGGCACCTCCCAGGTGGAGCGCTGGATTTCTGCGGCGAGGCCGTCGGGCAGAGCGCGGGGCACGTTCTCGACCAGGCCGCCACCGGTGATGTGGGCCGCCCCCAGGATGGTGGCTGCGCCGCGCGCCAGGCGCAGCGGCTCGAGGTAGGAGCGGTGGGGCTCCAGCAACTCGTCGGCCAGGCTGCGGCCCAGCTCCGGCGGCACCATGTCGAGCGCCTCCTCCTTGAAGAGGTAGCGCACCAGCGAGAAGCCATTGGTGTGGAGCCCGCTGCTGGGCAGGCCGATCAGTTTGTCCCCCGCAGCGGCGTGGGTGTCGTCGATGAGGGCTGATTTCTCGACGATGCCGACGATGAAGCCGGCGATGTCGTAGTCGCCCAGGGCGTAGACGTCCGGCATCTCGGCCGTCTCACCCCCGATCAGGGCGCAGCCGGCGGCCTTGCAGGCGTCCGCGGCCCCGGCCACGACCTCGGCCAGCAGCTCGGGCTGGAGCTTGCCGGTGGCGAAATAGTCGAGGAAGAAGAGCGGCTCGGCGCCGCTGACGGCGATGTCGTTGACGCAGTGGTTGACCAGGTCCACGCCGATGCCGCGGTGCCGCCGGGTGGCGATGGCCAGCTTGACCTTGGTGCCGACGCTATCGGTGCTGGAGACCAGCACCGGCTCGGCGTAGCCGGCGGGCAGCGCGAATGCGCCTGAGAAACGCCCCAGCCCGGCGAGGACCGCGTCGGTGTGCGTCGACCCCACCGCCTGCTTGATCAAGCTGACGGCGCGGTTGCCGGCGTCGATGTCCACGCCGGCGTCGATGTATCTCAGGTCGCCCAACAGTCGCCCATCCGGGCTGAGATTCTAGCCGCTGGCCGGCTTCCGCGATCTCGATTGCGGTCGCACAGTAAGCTGTGCGGAACATCGTTCGTGGCCGCCCTTGGCGCGGCCGTGTCTAGGAGGACCGGAGTGGGACTACTGGAGCACGTCGAGATCGCGCCCCTGCCGCCGGAGCGGTACGAGGCGGTGATCACCCCGGAAAAGGTCCAGGACGTCCAAGAGGCGATCGAGACCGCGCAGGAGGTGTTCGCCGGCCGGGCCATCTGGAACGTCAACTCGACCTCGTCCGGCGGTGGCGTCGCCGAGATGCTGCGATCGCTGCTGGCCTACGCGCGCGGCGCCGGGGTCGACGCCCGCTGGACCGTGATCAAGGGCAACGCCGACTTCTTCGAGATCACCAAACGGATCCACAACCACCTCCACTCGTTCATCGGCGACGGCGGCCAGCTCGGCGATGCCGAGCGGCAGAAGTACGAGGCAGCGCTCCAGCCCAACGTCGAGGAGTTCCTCACGGCCATCAACACCGAGCGCGACATCGCCCTCCTCCACGACCCCCAGACCGCGGGCATGATCCCGGCACTGAAGGCGGCAGGGGTCCCGGTGGTGTGGCGCTGCCACGTCGGCATCGACAACCCCGACGACCTGGCCCGCACCGCCTGGAGCTTCCTCCGGCCGTACGTGGTCCAGGCCGATGCCTACGTCTTCTCGCGCAAGACCTTTGTCTGGGAAGGACTCGATGAGGCCAGGACCTACCTGATCGCGCCCTCGATCGACGCCTTCTCGCCCAAGAACCGCGAGATGGACCCCGACATCGTGCTGGCGATCCTGGCCAAGGCGGGCCTGATCAAGGGCAACAACTTCCCCAAGGCGATCTTCCTGCGCCAGGACGGCACCCCCGCGGACGTGGTCCACACCTCGGAGGTCTACACCGAAGAGCTGCCCGATGAGTTCACCCGCCTGGTCCTCCAGGTTTCGCGCTGGGACGCGCTCAAGGACCCGCTGGGGGTGATCCAGGGCTTCGCCGACCACATCGCCCCCGCCAGCGACGCCCACCTGATGTACGCCGGTCCGATGACGGCCGCCGTCTCCGACGACCCCGAAGGGCTGGAGGTGCTCAACGGCGCCATCGCGCTGTGGCGGAGCCTGCCCGACGCGGTCCGCCGACGGGTCCACCTGGCCTGCCTGCCGATGGACGACGGCGAGGAGAACGCCGCCATGGTCAACGCGCTCCAGCGGAAGTCCACGGTGGTGGTCCAGAAAAGCCTTGCCGAAGGCTTCGGGCTGACGGTGGCGGAGGCGATGTGGAAGGCCCGCCCGGTGGTGGCAAGCCGCATTGGCGGCATCCAGGACCAGATCGAGGACGGCGTCACCGGCATCCTGCTTGACGATCCCAAGGACCTGGTCGCGTACGGCGCCGCCGTCGTCGACCTGCTGTCCAACCCGGACAAGGCCGAGCGAATCGGGCTCGGCGCGATGGAGCGCGTCCGGGATGAGTTCCTTGGCGTCCGCAGCCTGATCCAGTACGTGCAGCTGCTGAGCCGGATCGTCGCCGCCTAGCCCGGCGCGGCCCCCTCGCTGGTGGTGGCCGAATAGAGGCGCCACCTGCCCGGCACCCCTTTGAGACCGCGGTAGCCGCGGTCGGAGAACTGGATGCCCGACCCGGCGACGAGGTCGCGCAGGGTGGCCGAGACCAGCAGCTCGTCGGGGCCGGCCTTGCCGGTAACCCGCTCCGCGATGTGGACCGCGACGCCCTGGATGGCGCCGCCCCAGACCTCCACCTCGCCGGTGTGCAGCCCGACGCGCACGTGGATGCTGAGGCGCTTGACCTCCTCTATCACCGAGCTGCCGCAGCGCACCGCCGACGCCGGGCTGGTGAACGTGGCCATGAAGCCGTCGCCGGTGGTCCGCGCCTCGCGGCCGTCGAAGCGCGCCAGCTGGCGGCGGACGACGTCGTGGTGGGTGGCCAGCAGTTCGCGCCAATCCTTGTCGCCCATGGCCGCCGCCAGGACGGTGGAGTTGGCGATGTCGGTGAACATCACGGTCGCCAGGGCCCGGTGCCGCTGGCCCTCGAGCTCGGGCGCGACCCGCTCGCTGATCATCGTCTCGCGGGCGCGTATCCGGGCGGTGCTGAGCTCCCACTCCGGGGTCACCCCGGCGGGCCATGGCGCGTCTGGCTGGTAGGCGAGCTCGATTCGGCCGAAGCGGACCCGCTCGCCGGCCGCCAGCCGATGCTCCTCCCGGGCGGGCAGGCGCTGGCCGTTGACATACGTCCCGTTGGTCGAGCCCAGGTCGCTGACATAGACGGTGCCATCGCGGTAGTCGATGCGCGCGTGTTTCCGGGAGACTGAACGCGCATCGTCGGCTCGGGTCAGGTCGATGTCGGGGATTGCCCCGGTGCTGGGATCCTCACGGCCGACAAGGCTGACGCTGCGCCAGATGGGGATCACCTGGTCGTTGTGGACCAGTGCCGGGCCTTTCGTTGTCACCGTCATCCCCAGGTCGCTCCGTTGGGGATGGTATCCGAGTTGACTAGGCCCCGGGGCGGCCCGCGGGCTCGAGCCGCTGCTTGGGCTCGAGGGAGAGCTTGTCCATCTCGAGCTGGACCGGGACGCTGACGGGGTACTCGCCGTCGAAGCAGGCCAGGCAGAAGTTGTCGATGGCGTGGCCCGTGGCCTTGACCAGCCCCTCCATCTTCAGGTAGCTGAGGCTGTCCGCCCCGATGACATCGCGGATCTCCTCCTCGGTCCGGCCGACGGCGATCAGCTCCTTCTTGCTGCCGATATCGATGCCCATGAAACACGGGTAGTGCAGCGGCGGGGAGGCCACCCGCATGTGGACCTCCTTGGCCCCGGCCCAGCGCAGCAGCTCGACGATCTGGCGACTGGTGTTGCCCCGGACGATGGAGTCGTCGACGATCACCACCCGCTTGCCCTCGAGCACGGGGCGCACGGGGTTGAACTTGAGCCGGATACCCGCCTCTCGCAGCGATTGCGAAGGCTGGATGAACGTCCGCGTGATGTAGCGGCTCTTGATCAGGCCCTCGCGGAAGGGGATGCCAGACTCTTCAGCGAAGCCGTGGGCGGCGGGGGTGCCACTGTCCGGCAGCGAGATGACGACGTCGGCCTCTGTGGGACGCTGGCGGGCCAGCTCCTTACCCATCCGGCGGCGGGCCTCGTAGAGGTTCTTGTCCATCATGTTGCTGTCGGGGCGGGCGAAGTAGATGAACTCGAACATGCAGGCCGCCTTGCGCAGCGAGATCTGGGCGATCAGGCTCTTGACCCCATCCTTCTTGACGACCACGATCTCGCCCGGCTCGATGTCGCGCACGAACTTGGCCCGCACCGTGTCCAGGGCGCAGGTCTCGCTGGCGATGACCCAGCCGTTCTCGTACTGCCCCAGCACCAGGGGGCGCACCCCCAATGAGTCGCGGACGCCGATGACCGACTCCCGGGTGAGGAAGACCAGCGAGTAGGCGCCCTCGAGCCGAGGCAATGAGCGCCGCAGCACGGTCTCGACGTCCGCGCCCGGCGTCTGCCCGATGAGGCGGAGGATGACCTCGGTGTCGGAGCTGGTGTCGAACTGGACGCCCTTGTCCTCGAGCTCGCGCCGGAGCTGGTGATAGTTGGTCAGGTTGCCGTTGTGGCCGATGGCGATGGGCCCGATCTGGGGGTGCTCATAGATCATCGGCTGGGCGTTGGCCAGCTTGTTGGAGCCGGTGGTCGAGTAGCGGGTGTGGCCCAGGGCGAGGTCGCCACGCAGTCCGCCCAGGATGTTGGGCTGGTCGAAGACCTGGGCAACCAGGCCCATGTCCTTTACTGTGTTCAGCCGATCGCCGTCGCTGACTGTGATGCCCGCCGACTCCTGGCCGCGGTGCTGAAGAGCGTAGAGGCCGAAGTAGGTGATGTTGGCCACCTCGTGGCCGGGGGCGATGATCCCGAACACGCCACACTCGTCCCGAGGCTTGTCGTCGTGCCCGGCGCCTCCGTAGCCCGACCAGGTTGTTGGTCCGCCCGTCATGGGCGTGTCGCCATCCACCTCCGGCAAGTCTATAGGTCGGCGGCCCACATTAGAGCAACCGCCTGCGGAAGCGTCCGCATTCCCGGCGACGCTGATCAGCCGGGGTGGGCGGCCAACCAGCTGAAGGAGGGTCGCCGGCCCAGGAGCTGGTACTCCAGGGTCTCGGTCAGCCAGGCCTGGTAGCGGTCCGGGCTCCAACCCTGCCCGGTCAGCTCGATGTAGACCTCAGGCACACTGAGGCCCCGTACCAGGGTCATCGCGGTCTCGATGTCCATTCCCGGCCGGAAGCTACTCTCCGCGCCGGCGAGCACCTGCCGGATGCCACCGGAGCGGTCGTCCATCCAGCCGTGGAGCATCCGGTCGACACTGGCGTCAGCTGAGGCCGCGCTCTGCAGGATGCGGATGACGTCGATGCCCTTCTCCCACTGGTTGCGGTTGGCCTCGGCGATGGCCGCCAGGCGCTTGCGCGGCTCGGGCTCGGCCATGCCCCGCATGAAGGCTTCGGCCACCTGAGCCTCCTCGAGCCAGAGGGCACAGACCGCCCCCAGGATGTTCTTCTTGGTGCCATAGGCGGCGTACACCGTCCGGGTGGCGACCCCCGCCTGTTTGGCGATGGATTCGATGCTGGCGCCGGCGTAGCCCTCACTGGCGAAGACGCCGCGGGCCGCCGCCGCGATCCGGCGGCGGGTGGCCAGCGCCTGCTGCTGGCGATAGGAGAGGCCCGACTCCGCCTCGTCCCGATGCTTGGACTTGACTCTGGTCGCCATACGTATTACAGTACCACTGCGTTCACTACAGTGTTCCTGCATTGAGTGAAGCGAGACTGCGAGGAGGAGACCATGAGCCGGATTGGGCAATGGATCGCGTCGGCGCTGCGGGCGCTGGCGACCATGGAGCCGATGGCCGCGGCCATTGAGGTGGGGACATGAGCTCGGCCGCCGCCGAGGTGGTCCCCGTGGTTCGGTCGGCCGATGAGGGCACGGCGCTGTGGACGATGGGTCAGCTGATGCTGGTCAAGGCGAGCAGCGATGAGACCGGTGGGGAGATGGCCGCCCTCGATGTTCGGATGACATGGGAGGCGGCGCCTCCCCTCCATATCCATCATCACGAGTCGGAGATCAACATCATCCTCGAGGGTGAGATGACGGTGCGCTGCGGCGAAGAGACGTGGGAGTGCGGTCCGGGCAGCTTCGTCTACCTGCCCAAGGGTGTCCCTCACGCGTTCAGGCCAGGCCCGGACGGGGCGCGGATGATGGCCATCGTGATGCCAGGCGGCCTGGAGACGCTGTACGAAAAGGTCGGCGTTCCGGCCGGAGAGCTGCGGATCCCAGACCTGCCTCCCAACATTGAGGGCTGGATGACCCACGCGTCGGCCTACGGGCTGGAGCTGGTCGGGCCGCCGATTCCACCCAGGGAGACTGGGGGCGACGGGCGGCCTTAGCCGAGGCCGCCCTCCCAGGCCGCACGGGCCTCGGCCAGCGGCTCGGAGATCCAATCACCGATCTCGATACGGTCGCCGCCGACGACCCCGATCGCCCGGGCGCTGACCTTGTGGGCCCGGGCGGTCGCCACCACCTCGGCCAAGCGGCGCTCGCCAGGGTCGATCGAAACCAGGTAGCGCGCCTGGGTCTCGCCGAAAAGCAGGGCCTCGGGCGAGAGGCCGGCGAGGGCCAGCTCGTTGACCCCCGCCCCCACCCCACCGGCGAAGCATGACTCGGCCACCGCGATGGCCAGCCCGCCATCGGCGAGGTCGTGGGCGGAGTTGAGGAGGCCCTGGTTGATCAGCTCCAGGACCGCGTCGTTGGTGCGGAACTCGAGGTCGTAGTTGACCCGGGGCGGATGCCCAGCCACCGTGCCCAGGACGGTTCGGGCGTACTCGGAGCCGCCCAGCTCCTCCGCCGACTCGCCGATGAGCAGGATCAGATTGCCCGGACTGGTGAAGCCGATGCGCGTGACCACGGCGACGTCCTCGATCAGGCCGACCATGCCGACCACCGGGGTCGGCCACACCGAGACGCCGCTGGTGTCGTTGTAGAGGCTGACGTTGCCCGACACCACCGGCACCTCCAGCTCGCGGCAGGCTTCCGCCATCCCCTCGACGGCCTGCTGCAGCTCCCAGAAGACCTCGGGCTTCTCGGGGTTGCCGAAGTTGAGGCAGTCGGTTACCGCCAGCGGCCGGGCGCCGGTGGCGACGACGTTGCGGGCCGCCTCCGCCACCGCCAGGGCCGCCCCCAGGCGCGGGTCGAGGTAGGTGTAGCGGCCGTTGCCGTCGGTGGTAATCGCGATCGCCCGCCGGGTGCCCTTGACGCGCACCACGGCGGCGTCGCCACCGGGGAGGACCACCGTGTTGTTCTGCACCTGGTGGTCGTAGGTGCGGAACACGCCCTCCCGGCTGGCGATGTTGGGCGAGGCCAACAGCCGGCGGAACGCCTCTGCCGGGGGAGGCCCCCCGGTCAGGTCGATGGCCTGGGCCCGGATCGCCGCCCGCTCCGGTGAGGGGTGGGCCTCGGGGTAACGGTAGGGGACCTCGTCCACCAGCAGGCCAAGCGCGATGTCCGCCTCGACCCGCTCGCCGTCGCGGACGACCAGCCGGCCGGTGTCGGTCACCTCGCCGATGACGTCGGCGTGGAGGTCGTACTTGCGAAAGACGCGAAGAACGTCGTTCTGCCGCTCCGGCTCGACGATGATCAGCATCCGCTCCTGGGACTCGGAGAGCATCACCTCGTAGGCGTCCATCCCCTGCTCGCGGCGGCTGACCTCAGCGACGTCGATCTCGATGCCCATGCCACCCTTGGCCGCCGACTCCACCGTCGAGCTGGTTAGGCCCGCGGCGCCAAGGTCCTGCATGCCGACCACCAGCTCCTCCTTGATCAGCTGCATGCATGCTTCCATCAGCAGCTTCTCCAGGAAGGGGTTGCCGACCTGGACCGCCGGGCGGCGGGACTCGGAGTCCTGGCTCAGCTCGACCGAGGCGAAGGTGGCGCCGTGGATGCCGTCGCGCCCGGTGTCGGCACCGACCAGCATCACCAGGTTGCCCTTGCCCTCGGCCCGGGCCCGCATCAGCCGATCCCTGCGGATCAGGCCGACGGCCATGGCGTTGACCAGCGGGTTCTCGGTGTAGCAGTCTTCGAAGTAGATCTCGCCGCCCACGGTGGGGACCCCGAAGCAGTTGCCGTAGTCGCCGATGCCCCCGACCACGCCACCGAAAAGGTGGCGGTTGCGCGCCTGGTCGAGTGGCCCGAAGCGCAGCGAGTCGAGCGAGGCGATGGGGAAGGCGCCCATGGTGAAGATGTCGCGGAGGATCCCGCCGACGCCGGTGGCGGCGCCGGCATGGGGCTCGATGGCGCTGGGGTGGTTGTGCGACTCGATCTTGAAAACGACGGCCCAGCCCTCGCCGATGTCGACCGCGCCGGCGTTCTCGCCGGGGCCCTGCAGCACCGCCGGGCCGGCAGATGAGAAGTTGCGCAGCAGCGGCTTGGAGGTTTTGTAGCCACAGTGCTCGGACCACATCGCGCCGAAGATGCCGAGCTCGACGCGGTTGGGCTCGCGGCGCAGCAGCTCGACGATGCGGTCGTACTCCTGGGGGGTGAGGGCGACCTCGTGGAGGATCGCCGGGTCGATGGCCGCGGTCACCCGACGACCACCCGGTCCGAGTTCTCAATGATGCTGCGGAAAATCTGCAGCCCGTCCTCACCGCCCAGCAGCGGGTCCGACGCGCGCTCCGGGTGGGGCATCATCCCCAGCACGTTGCCGGCCTCACTGATGATGCCGGCTATGTTGTTGGCCGAGCCGTTGGGGTTGGCCTCAAGCGTTGGCCGGCCGGAGGCGTCGACGTAGCGGAAGACGACGCGGCCGGAGTCCTCCAACCTGGCGAGCGTCTCGGGGTCGGCGAAGTAGTTGCCCTCGCCATGGGATATCGGCACGCGCAGCACGCTGCCCGGCGAGACCTCGGTGGTGAAGGGTGTAGACGTGTTCTCCACCAGCAGGTTGGTGGGCATGCATCGGAACTGGGTGCTGGCGTTGCGCAACAGCGCGCCGGGCAGCATGTGCGACTCGCAGAGCACCTGGAAGCCGTTGCAGATGCCGATGACAAAGCCGCCTCGCTCGGCGAACTCCCGCACCTCATCCATCACCGGCGACAGGCTGGCCACGGCGCCGCAGCGCAGGTGGTCGCCGTAGCTGAAGCCACCCGGCAGGATGACGCAGTCGAGCCCGCTGAGGTCGCGTTCCTTGTGCCAGATGTAGCGCGCCTCCTGGTGCAGCTGGTCGTGGACGGCGTAGAAGCAGTCGCGGTCGGACCACGTCCCAGGAAAGACGACAACGCCAAAGGACGCCGCCATCAGGCGATCCTCACGTGGCCGCGCTCACCTCACGGACGGTGAACCGGTAGTCCTCGATCACGGGGTTGGCCAGCAGCTTCTGGCAGGCCTCCTCGACCTGCTGCTCAGCCTCGGCGCGGTCGTCGGCCTCCAGCTCGATGGTCAGGTACTTCCCCGACCTCACTGTCTTCACGCCGGTGAAGCCGAGGTTGCGGAGGCCGTCGCCGATGACCAACCCCTCGGGGTCATTGACCAGCGGCTTGAGGACGACGTAGACCTCGGCGGTATAGCCGGCCATCAGACGGAGTCGCGGCCGGTGATGCGCCGGTAGGCGGTGAGGTAGCGGTCACGGATGCCGAGCACCACGCTTTCCGGGATCTCCGGCCCCGGCGCCGTCTTGTTCCATCCGGTGGTCTCCAGCCAGTCGCGCAGGTACTGCTTGTCCATCGCCTCCTGGGGCACGCCCGGCTTGTAGGTCTCGGCGTCCCAGTAGCGCGAGGAGTCCGGGGTGAAGCACTCGTCGATGAGGTGGATGTCACGGCCGATGATGCCGAACTCGAGCTTGGTATCGGCCAGGATCACGCCTCGCTCGAGGGCTATGGCGGCCGCCGTGCTGTAGAGGTTGATACTCAACTCTTCGAGCTTTGCTGTCATATCCGTCCCGATCTGACGGGCCATGTCAGCTATTGAGATGTTCTCGTCGTGTCCCTCGTCGTTCTTCGTTGAGGGCGTGAACTGGGGCTCGGTGAGGCGGCCGGAGATCACCAGCCCAGGCGGCAGGGGCACGCCCGCGAGGGTGCCATGCTTTTTGTACTCGGACCAGCCGGAGCCCGCCAGGTAGCCGCGGACGATGCACTCGTAGTCGATGCGCTTGGCCGTCTTGACCATCATGCTGCGGGGCTCCCACTCGGCCTTGACGTTGGACAGCTGCGACGGCCACGAGGTGTGCTTATCGATGTGGTTGGGGCAGATGTCGCTGGTCCGCTCGAACCACCAGCGCGACATCTGGGTCAGGATCTTGCCCTTGTCAGGGATGCCGTTGGGCAGGACCACGTCGAAGGCCGAGACTCGGTCGGTGGCGATCATCAAGAGGTGGTCGCCGAGGTCGAAGGTGTCGCGCACCTTGCCGCGGCTGTACAGGCTGAGGCCCGGCGCGGCCGCGTCCATCAGGGGCGGATCCAGCTCGGCCAGGGAACGCGATCTGCTCATCTCGCCTCCATGTTCAAGGCAGGCCCGCCGGTGCCCGGCGGCCCCGCCGCCTCCGCTGTCATTTCTCTTCTCCGATGCCAACCCGCTTGTAGGTCGTGTCCAGGTGGCGGACGTGCCAGGTGGGGTCGAAGAGCTCGCCGATCTCCTCGGGCGTGAGCAGCTCGCCCACCTTGGCGTCCGCTTCGAGCTCCTGGCGGAAGTTGCCTCCCTCGTCCCAGGCCTTGAGCGCGGCCGCCTGGACGAGCCGGTAGGCCTCATCCCGGGCCATGCCCTTCTCCACCAGCGCCAGCAGCACTCGCTGGCTGAAGACGATGCCGCCGGCAACATTCAGGTTGGCCGCCATCCGATCGGGGTAGAGGACCATGCCCGCCACCATGCGCGTCGCCTCGGTGAGCATGAAGCCGAGCAGCTCGCAGGAGTCGGGGAAGACGATCCGCTCCGCCGAGCTATGCGAGATGTCGCGCTCGTGCCAGAGGGCGGTGTTCTCCATCGCCACCTGGAGGTTGCCGCGCAGCACCCGGGCCAGGCCGCAGAGCCGTTCGGCGATCACCGGGTTGCGCTTGTGGGGCATCGCCGAGCTGCCCTTCTGCTTCTCGGTGAAGGGCTCGCGCAGCTCGGCGACCTCGGTCCGCATCAGGTGGCGAACCTCAGTGGCCAGCCGCTCAAGGGTGCCCGCGGTCAGGGCCAGCGCCGCCATGTAGGCGGCGTGGCGGTCGCGCGCGATCACCTGGGTGGAGGCGGGGTCGGGCCGCAGGCCGAGCTTCTGGCAGACGAACTCCTCGACCTCGGGGTCGACGCTGGAGTGGGTGCCGACCGGCCCCGACAGCTGGCCGACAGCAACCTCCTCCCGGGCCGCCAGCAGGCGGGCGCGGTCGCGCTGCAGCTCGGCGACGTACCCCGCCAGCTTGAAGCCGAAGGTCAGCGGCTCAGCGGCGATGCCATGGCTGCGGCCCAGGGCCATGGTGTCGCGGTGGGCGATCGCCTTGATCTCCAGCGCCCGAGCGAGGACGTCAAGCTCCTCTACCAGGATGTCGGCCGAGTCGACCAGCTGGGTGGCCATGGCGGTGTCGAGGATGTCGGAGCTGGTCAGGCCGAGGTGGACCCAGCGCGCCTCCGGCCCCAGCGTCTCGCTCACGGCGGTGACGAAGGCGATGACGTCGTGGCCGACCTCGCGCTCGACCTCGTCGATGCGCTCCAGGCGGTAGGACGCGGCGCGGATCTTGTCGACGTCTTCTGCCGGGATCCGGCCCAGCGCGCCCCAGGCCTCGACGGCCAGGATCTCGATGCGCAGCCAGCGGTCGAACTTCGACCGTGGCGACCAGATCTCGCGGATCCGGGGGTGGGCGTAGCGGGAGATCACGTAATCGGAAGCGGTGAGCGGCGCGCTTGGCGGCTCACGCAGTGGGGGTTTGGAAGCGGCGAAAGTGGGTCACCCGAACGGGGAGATCATATCAAGGCACCCGCTCCGGAAAAACGGCCCGTCAGGTCGCGCCCGCGCCCCCGGTCGCGACCCGGTCGATCTTGGCGGCCATGACGAAGTCGGCCTCGCTGAGGCCGTTGATGGCGTGGGTCCAGAGCTCGACGCCGACCCTGCCCCAGCCGACCTGGAGGTCGGGGTGATGCCCCTCCTCCTCCGCAACGGGGGTGATGGCGTTGACGAGGTCGACGGCGGCGACGAAATTCTTGAGCTTGAAGGCCTTGCTCAGGTGGCCCGCGTCGTTGAGCCTCCAGCCGTCGAGCTGCGCCAACAACTCGTTGACCTCACTGCCGGTCAGCGAGGGGGTCTCCGCCGTGCAGGCCACGCATTTCTTATCGGCCAGCGCCATCAGTCAATCCTAGCCAAGGCGCCGCCCCATCCCGTACCCTGCACTAATGCCCGAGCCCACCGGTCAGGACGCCATCCTCTACGTGCAGCTCTTGAACAGCACCCAGACCGAGGCCCAGGTCGTGGCTCGCAGCTGGGTCTTCAGCAAGTTCAAGGCCAAGAACTACGAGGACCTCGACCAGCAGCACCCGGTGGGGAGCTCCGAGCGCGCCCAGCTGACCACGGTGATGGCCTTCTTCGAGTCCGTGGGCGTGCTGGTGTCGCGCGGGCTGCTCAGCGAGGATGTCTACTTCGACGGCCCGCTGGGTTTCGAGTATCTGTGGCCGCTGGTCAAGCCGCTGATACCGGGGTGGCAGAAGGCGGGCGGATCGGAGGCTACCTGGGAAAACGTCCAGTGGCTTGGCCAGCGCTACGAGGTCTGGCTCAAGGAGAGCTGGAAGCCCAAGCTGGAGGCGATACCGCCCGACAAGCCCCCGGAGAAACAGGAACCCCACGTTCGCGGGTTCCAGCACTAGACCTAGGCGTCCGCGCGGAGCTCCGGCCGGAGGCTGAGGAAGTCCTCCCACGAAACCTTGCCGACCTGGCGATCGGCCGGCGCCAGGTTCTGGCCGGCGACGAAGCCGCGCCCGAAGCCGAAGTCGATCCAGCTCTTGAGCAGAGGCTTGCGGCTGCCTCGGTGCCGCATATAGGCGCGGGCGATCGTCTCCATCGATTCGTCCTTGGGCCCGGCGATGTCCGGGAGCCGACCTTTGGCCCGGCCCTCGATGGCGTCGATGACGTGCTCGGCCACGTCACCGGGGTCGACCAGCTGGAAACGCGCGTCGCTGACGATCCACTGCCAGGGGAGCCGGTCGCTGGCCTGCAGCGCCCGCAGCGCAAGAGAGTGGAACTGGGTTGCCCGCAGGATCGTCCAGGGCACGCCCGAGGCCTCGACCACGCGCTCGGTCTCGAGCTTGGTGCGGTAGTAGGGATAGGTGCCGATCGGCTCGCGGTCGATGCCCACGATCGACGTGAACAGGAAGTTGACGACCCCGGCGCGTTTGGCCTTGGCCAGCAGCTGCGCCGTCCCGTCGACGTCGGCGCGGCTGCGGGTGAAGCTGGTGGCCAGGTGGACGATCGCATCGGCGCCGTCTACGGCACGCTCGAAGCCTTCACCGCTGCCGAGGTTGGCCTGCACCACCTCGACGCCGTCGGGCGCAACGGCGTCGGCCCGACGGCTGGTGATCCGCACCTCGGCGCCGCCGGCCAGGAGGCGCTTGACCACCTCGCTCCCCAGGGCCCCGGTGCCGCCCGTGACCAGGACCGTCATCAGCCGGAGGTCAGCGCCTGGTGATGCTGGACCGCGGCGGCCACCGCCGCAACGCGGGCAGCGTCTGAGCCGCCCAGCTGCAGCCCCGCGCCTGACTCGACCAGCTCCGCCACCCGGTCCATCAGGTCGGGGTGGTCGGGTATGAAGTGGGTCGACAGCTTGCCGGCGACGAAATCCTTGGCTTCGGTGAGGGCCAGGTGCAGTGGGATGTTGGTCTTGACCCCGCCAATGGCGTACTCGAACAA
This sequence comes from Candidatus Dormiibacterota bacterium, assembly GCA_049644325.1. Taxonomy (GTDB): domain Bacteria; phylum Chloroflexota; class Dormibacteria; order DASZGP01; family DASZGP01; genus DASZHA01. Next base: position 20,725 of record JBARRR010000050.1, on the reverse strand, counting down.
TGCCCGGCGGCCTCGCTGGATGGCCTCCTCGCGGTTGGCCCCCCAGACCACCAGCTTGGCGATCATGGAGTCGTAGTAGGGAGGGATGGTGTAGCCGGCGTAGACGCCGGAGTCGACCCGGACACCGGGTCCGCCGGGCTCGTGGTAGGCGCTGATGCGGCCCGGCGCCGGCATGAAGTTGTTGGCCGGGTCCTCGGCGTTAACCCGGAACTCGATCGACCAGCCGTTGGGGCGGACGTCCTCCTGGGCGAAGCCCAGCTCCTCGCCCTGCGCCACCCGGATCTGGGTGCGCACCAGGTCGATGCCGGTCACCATCTCGGTGACCGGGTGCTCCACCTGGAGCCTAGTATTCATCTCCAGGAAGTAGAAGTCCCCCCGGCTGAAGATGAACTCGATGGTGCCGGCGTTGAAGTAGCCGCAGGCGCGGGCTGCCTCGACCGCGGCCGCACCCATCTTCTGGCGCAGCTCCGGCGTGATCACCGGCGAGGGCGACTCCTCGAGTACCTTCTGGTGGCGGCGCTGGATGCTGCATTCGCGCTCACCGAGGTGGCGGTAGTTGCCCTGACGATCGGCGATCACCTGGATCTCGATGTGGCGCGGCTCGGCGACGTACTTCTCTATAAAGATGGTGTCGTCGCCGAACGCCTGCTTCGCGGTCGACTGGCAGGTCTCGATCGCAGGCAGAAGCTCCTCCGCCTTCTCGACCACCTTCATGCCGATGCCGCCGCCGCCGGCGGCGGCCTTTACCAGCACCGGCAGGCCGACCTTCTTGACGAAGGCCTCGCCCTCCTTGGGATCCTTGATCGGCGGCGTTCCCGGCACGATGGGCACGCCCGCCTTGCTCACGGTGTTGCGCGCCGAGACCTTGTCCCCCATCTTCTCCATGGCCTTGGCCGGCGGTCCGATGAAGGTGACTCCGGCCCGGTCGCACATCTTCACGAACTCCGCGTTCTCGGACAGGAAGCCATACCCGGGATGAATGGCGTCGGCCCTGGTCTTTTTCGCCGCCGCCAGGATCTTGCCCTTGTCGAGGTAGCTCATCGCCGCCGACGGCGGGCCGATGTTCACCGCCTGGTCGGCCATCTTGACGAAGAGCGCCTTCTCATCCGCCTCTGAGTGCACGGCGACGGTTTTGATGCCCATCTCCCGGCAAGCCCGCATGACGCGCACGGCGATCTCGCCTCGGTTGGCGACCAGCACCTTGCGGATCGGCTTCTTCGTCACGCGGGCCGCCATCAGGACCCTGCTTGACCCCTCATCACTCGATCACCATCAGGACCTGCCCGGGGGTCACCACCGCGCCCTCCTGGACGTAAATCTCCTTGATAGTGCCGGACTTGGAAGCGGTGATGTCGTTCTGCATCTTCATCGCCTCCAGCACCGCCACCGGCTGGCCCAGCTTGACCGCCTCGCCGGAGGAGACCAGGACCTTGAGGAGGAGGCCCTGCATGGGTGCCTTCAATGCGCCGTCGCCGGTGATCCATGGCACCCCGGCGGCGGCCGGCGTAGGCGCCCCGGCCGTGGCTGCGGGCTCGGGGGACGCGACCGCCGCGGCAGGTGGAGCGCCGGGGACGACCGCGGCGGCGCCGCCGCTGACGCGGACGGTGAACAGCTCGCCGTCGACCTCGACCTGGTACTCCGTGCCACTACCGGCGGGCGAAGGGGCGGTCTCCTGCTTGGCCGCCTTGCGGGCCTCGATCTTCTCCTCCCCGGCCTCGCCACGCAGGAAGCGCAGCGCCGCCACCGGGAAGAGGATGAAGCTGAGCAGGGCCTCGGGCGACTCCGACCGGATCCCAGCCTTGCGCAGGTCCTTCTTGGCGCGGTCGAGGAGCGGATCGAGGAGGTCGGCGGGGCGCACCGTGATCGGCTCCTCGTCCTTGATCGCCAGCTTGCGGACCTTGGGGTCGAGCTTGCCGGGCGGCTCGCCGAATAACCCCAGGAAGTAGTCGCGGGTCTCCGGCAGGATGTCCTCCCAGCGCTCCTCGGAGAGGACGTTGGCCACCGCCTGGGCGCCCACGACCTGGCTGGTGGGGGTGACCAGCGGCGGGTAGCCCATCTCGGCCCGGACCCTGGGGATCTCCTCCAGCACCTCGGGCAGCTTCTTCTCCGCGCCCTTCACGGCCAGCTGGTCGCGGATCCGGACCAGCATCCACTCCGGGATCTGGTAGGTGCTTACGTTGGTGTCGGTCCGCACCGCACGCGGGTCAAGGTAGGGCTCGTACTTCGTCAGGAGCGCCTCGAACTTGTCCTTGATCGAGCTCAGCAGGGCCAGGTCGAGGCCGGTTTCCTGGCGGCCTCCGGCCAGCGCTGCCACCATCGACTCCGTCGGCGGCTGGGAGGCGCCCCAGGCGAACGGGGAGATGGCGGTGTCGATGATCTCGGCGCCGGCGTCGACCGCGGCCAGCGCCGCCATCGGCCCCATGCCCGACGTGCAGTGCGTGTGGAACGCCACCGGCAGGTCGGTGGCCTTGCGCACCGCCGCCACCAGTCGCCCCGCCTCGCCGGGCGTGATCAGGCCCGCCATGTCCTTGATCGCGATCGAGTCACAGCCCATGTCGACCAGCTCGCGGGCCATGGCGGTGAACGACCGCACCGTGTGGATGGGGCTGACGGTGTAGCTGATCGCGCCCTGGACGTGGCGACCCGCCACCTTGGCCGCCTTGATCGGCACGACCATGTTGCGGAGGTCGTTGAGGCCGTCGTAGATCCGGAAGATGTCAACCCCGGCGGTGGCGGCGCGCTCCACGAAGAGGCGGACGACGTCATCGGGGTAGCTCTTGTATCCGACCAGGTTCTGCCCCCGCAGCAGCATTTGCAGGGGGGTGTCCCGGACCACCTTCTTCAACGCCCGCAGCCGCTGCCAGGGGTCCTCGTTGAGGTAGCGAAGGCTGGCCTCGAAGGTGGCGCCACCCCAGACCTCGAGGGAGTGGTAGCCGACGCGGTCGAGGTCACCGGCCACCTCGACCATGTCAGCGGTCTTCATCCGGGACTGGATCAGCGACTGGTTGGCGTCACGAAATACGGTATCGGTGAGGCGGGTGCGTGGCACCGGCACATTCTAAGTGGGGGGTGATCGGCTCCCGCCGACCAGTCAGCTGGTCTTGAGAAACTCCACGATGTGGCCGGCGATCTCCTCGCCCTTGTCCTCCTGCAGGAAGTGGGCCGCCCCCTCGATAACCACCAGTGGTCCCGCTCCTGGGATGCGCTCTACGAAGCGCTCCCCGGTCCGGGTGGTGAACATCGGGTCGGAGTCGCTGAAGGCGACCAGCGCCGGCTTCTTCCATTCCTCCAGGCGGCGGTTGAGCTCGATCTCTTCGGCGGCGCCGGGCGACTCTGGCGAGGTCGGCACCAGCATCGGGAACGCCACCGCGCCCCACTTCGAGTCGGGCTCGGGGAAGGGCGCCTCGTACGCCGCCACCACCTCCGGCGCCGGCTCGATGGCGCAGACCCGCGAGACCAAGAGCCCGATCGGCAGGTCGGGTTTGACCCGCTCGACGAAGTCGTGGAACACCCACCAGGCCTCGGACATCCTGTTCTGGCCGCGCCAGAGCCCGGTGTTGAGGATCACCAGCCGGGCGAAGCGATCGTCCATCTCGGTGGCCACCCTCAGCCCGATGGGGCCGCCCCAGTCCTGCACCACCGCGGTGGCATTGCGCAGGTCGAGCTCCTCGACCAGCCGCTTCATCGAGGCCACGTGGCGGTCGTATGTGTACCAGCTCTGCTGCTGGGGCTTGTCAGAGCGGCCGAAGCCGAAGTAGTCGGGCGCGACGCAGCGGTGGCCCGCCGCCACCAGCGGCGGGATCATCTTGCGGTAGAGGTAGGACCACGTCGGCTCGCCGTGGAAGAGCACGATGGGGTCGCCCGACCCCTCGTCGAGGTAGTGCATGCGGACGCCGTCCTGCTCGATGTAGTGGGGCTCGAAGTCGAATCCAGGGAGGCCCTCGAACCGCTCGTCAGGCGTGCGATATGTCTCCAAGCTGTTTCTCCTTTTCCATGCTTAGGCCGAGCCCGAGGGCGGTGGCCGGGTTAAAGTTTGCCGGAGCATGGCGATCGAGATCCGCGAGTACTCTGTCGAGGTCTTTGCCGAGAACATGTTGCTCCATGGCCGCCTGCGCAGCAGCCGCCGGCTGACTGACCTGGTCAACGAGCCGGAACGGTACATCGACCTCGACGACGTTCATATGTATCCCTATCTGCCCGACGCCCTGCTGGGCCTCAACGAGCACAGCCACGGAATGGTCAACAAGGCCTCGGTGGTGCTCATGACCGAGCTGACCGAGGTGGCCCCGGTCGGGGGCGGGGCTGATACCGGCGGCGCCCGGGTGGCCAAGGACGCCTTCCGGATCCTGGTCCACGCCAACCAGTTCGCCATCAACGCCAACGTCCACCTGGCCCCCGGGGTGGAGCTGGGTCACATGCTCTCCCAGGCCGCGACGCGTTTCCTACCGGTCACCAACGCGACGGTGGCCCCGACCCAGCCCAACACCCAGCTCGCCGGCTTCCGGCGCGACTTCATGCTGGTCAACACCGAGCAGATCAGCTACCTGGGCCTCGCCGACGTGTCGCCGCCGGTGCCGGGGGGTAGCCCCGACGACGAGCTGATCGGCTAGCGCTCCCTGTCGGCGCGGACGATCAGGCGGACGGGGCGGTCGTAGAAGAAGTAGTCGTAGGCCCAGTTGATCATCACCAGCACCCGGCTGCGGAAGGTGACCAGCAGGACCAGGTGAACCAGCAGCCAGGTGACCCAGCCGATGAAGCCGCGGAGGGTGAGCCCGCGGATGTCGACCACCGCGGCGTTTCGCCCGATGGTGGCCATGGTGCCACGGTCGAAGTAATGGAACGGCTTGGGCTGGCGGCCGCGGGCCTCGGCGGCAATGATGCGGGCCACCGCCTTCCCCTGCTGGAGGGCCACGCCGGCCAGCTGCGCTAGCGGCTTGCCCTCGTGCATCGACTCGGCCATGTCGCCGATGACGAACACGTCGGGGCGGCCGGGGAGGCGGAGGAACTCGTCGACCCGCACCCGCCCACCGCGGCCCAGCTCGACGCCGGTCTGGGCGCTGAGGCTGGACGCCTGGATGCCCGCGGTCCAGATCACCGTGGCCGCCGGGATGACACGGCCGTCCCGAAGGCGGACCTCGTCGTCGGCGACCTCCTCCACGGGAGCGTTGAAGACCAGCTCGATGCCCTTGCGCCGCAGGGTCCTGGCCGCCGTCTCCCGCAGGCTGGGCGGGAAGGCGCCAAGGACGTGGTCCACGGCCTCAACCAGGGTGACGCGCACCTCGGCGAGGTCGAGCCGGGGGTAGTCCTTGCGGAGGACCAGGTAGATCAGCTCATGGAAGGCGCCGGCCAGCTCCACGCCGCTGGGGCCGCCGCCGATGATGACGAAGCTGAGGAGCCGGCGCCGGCGCTCGGGGTCCTGGGTCCAGGCCGCCTCCTCGAACGCCTCCAGCACCTGGTTGCGGATCGCCAGCGACTCACCCAGGTCCTTCAGCGCGAAGGCCTTCTCCTCGGCGCTGTGGTTGCCGAAGAAGTTGTTGACGCTGCCCGCCGCCAGGATGAGCTGGTCGAACTCGACCTCCCCCTCCGCGGTGTGGACGCGGTGGCGGTCGAGGTCGATGCGCTCGACTGCACCCACCCGGAAGTCGACGTTGCTCGCGCCATGGAGCACCCCCCGCACGGGGTAGGCGATCTCCGATGGGTCGAGGAGGGCGGTGGCGACCTCGTACAGCAGCGGCGTGAAGAGGTGGTAGTTGTGCCGGTCGAGAAGAGTGACGTCGACGGGCGCCCGGCGCAGGCGGCGGGCGGCGTTCAGCCCCCCGAATCCCGCCCCGATGATGACGACCCGCTGACGCCGCGCCTCTCCCACCCCTGAAGCTTAGGGAGAGGGCGCCGCGGTCAAACCCTCAGGCCTTGCTGGCGTCCTCGACGAACTTGCGGCGCAGCGCCTCGTAGGCGTCGGCGACCTCAGGCCGGCTAAGCCCGATGATCTCGGCCGCCAGGTAGGCGGCGTTCTTGGCGCCGGCCTCGCCCACGGCCACCGTCGCCACCGGCACGCCCGGTGGCATCTGGACGATCGCCAGCAGCGAGTCGAGGCCGTTGAGGTGACCGGACGCGATTGGAACGCCGATCACCGGCAGCGTCGACCAGGCCGCGGCCGCCCCCGGCAGGTGGGCTGCCATGCCCGCGCCGGCGACGATCACCTTGAGACCGCGGTCGCGCGCGGTCCGCGCCCACTCCGCCATCAGTGCCGGGGTCCGGTGCGCCGAGAGCACCTTGATCTCCGACTCCACGCCCAGGTCGGTCAGCGTGTCGGCGCATTTCTGCATAACCGGAAGGTCGGACTTGCTGCCAACCACGATCCCGACCTCGACCAATGCTTGCTCCTTCCTTTAGGGCTAGCCGGTGACCGCCAGCTCCTGCGCGGCGATGTCGCTGCGGTAGAAAACGCCGTCAAAGGTTACCCGGGCGGCGTTGTCGTAGGCGCGCCGGCGGGCATCGGCCACGGTGTCGCCCAGGGCCACGATGGTGAGCACTCGACCCCCGCTGGTGATGTAGCCGTTGGCCGTGTGGCGGGTGCCGGCGTGGAACGCCATCACGTTCTCATCGAGGGTATCGAGGCCCTCGATGGGTAGCCCGGTGTCGTACTTGTCGGGATAGCCACGGCTGGCCAGGACCACGCCCGCGGTCGCCAGCGGTCTCCAGCTCAGAGGCGCGCGGCTGACATCGCCCTCGGTGCACGCCAGCATCACCTCGACCAGGTCGGTGTTGAGCCGGGGGAGGACCACCTGTGCCTCGGGGTCGCCGAAGCGGGCGTTGAACTCGATCACCATCGGGCCGGCCTCGGTCAGCATCACCTGCGTGTAGAGGCAGCCGCGGTAGGGGGTGCCCCTGGCCGCAAGCTCGGTGACCACCGGCTGGGCGCACTCGCGCACGATCCGCTCGGTCATGGCCTCGTCGACGTCCGAGGGCGGGCTGTAGGCGCCCATCCCGCCGGTGTTGGGGCCCTGGTCGCCGTCGCCGGCGCGCTTGTAGTCCCGTGCGGGCGCCATGGGGACGGCCCGCTCGCCATCGCAGAGGCACATCAGGCTCACCTCGGGGCCCTCCAACCGCTGCTCCAGGATGACGCGCGCGCCGGCCGCGCCGAAGGCGCCCTCCACCATGGCCCGGTCCACCGCCTTGAGCGTCTCGGCCACGGTGGTGCAGACCACCACGCCCTTGCCCAGCGCCAGGCCATCGGCCTTCACCACCAACGGCCGGTTGACGCGTCGGATGTAGTCGCGGGCGAGGTTGACGTCGTCGAAGGCTCGGTAGGCCGGGGTGGGCACCCCGGCGGCCTGCATCACCTCCTTGGCGAACGACTTGCTCGACTCGATCCGGCCGGCGGCAGCCGTCGGCCCGAATACCTGGCGGCCGGCCTTGCCCAGCTGGTCGGCGACGCCGGCGGCGACGGCGTCATCGGGGCCGATCACGGTCAGGTCGATGTCGTACTCGTGGACCGCCGCCAGGACGTCCGCCGGGTCCTGGGGGTCGATGGTGATGTGGGTGCCGACCGCCTGGGTGGCGCCGCTCCCCGGCGCCGCCATCACCTTGTCGACGATCGCCGAGCGCTCACACATCCACTGCAGGGCGTGCTCGCGGGCGCCGGAGCCGAGGACGAGGACCTTCACAGCGAAAATCGTAGCCGCCCGGGCCGCGGCTGGACCGTTATTGGCAGTTGAGCTGCCCGGTCTGGCCGCCGGTCACGGCGACGCAGTTCTGCTGCTGGCTGGGATGGCGCATGAAGACCAGCACCAACAGGATGATCACAATCACCACCACCACCAGGCCGATGATCGCGAACAACCGGTTCTTGCTGGGGTCCTCGGTGGGGTCCCGGGACGTGGCGTTACTCCCACTCGATGGTGGAGGGTGGCTTGCTGGAGATGTCGTAGACCACCCGGTTGACCCCCGGAACCTCGTTGACGATGCGGGAGGATATCGCGCCCAGGACGTCGTATGGCATCTTGGCCCAGTCCGCGGTCATGCCATCGTCGCTGGTCACCACCCGGACCGCGACCACGTTGGCGTAGGTGCGCAGGTCGCCCATAACCCCCACCGACGAGATCGGCGTGAGGATAGCGAAGCTCTGCCAGACCTCGCGGTAGAGCCCCGAGCGCTTGATCTCGTCGATCACGATCCAGTCGGCCGCGCGCAGGGTGTCGAGGCGGTCCCTGGTCACCTCGCCGATCACCCGGATGGCCAGCCCGGGGCCGGGGAAGGGCTGCCTGAAGACCATGTCCTCGGGGAGCCCCAGGGCCAGGCCAACCTGCCGGACCTCGTCCTTGAAGAGATAACGCAGCGGCTCCACCAGCTCGAACTTGAGATCCGCGGGAAGGCCGCCGACGTTGTGGTGGCTCTTGATCTTGTGGGCGTGGGTGGTGTCGTGCGAGGTCGACTCGATGACATCGGGGTACAGCGTGCCCTGGGCCAGGAAACCGGCATCGTCGAGCTGGCGTGCCTCGTCGGAGAAGACCTCGATGAACTCGCGGCCGATCACCTTTCGCTTTTCCTCGGGGTCGACCACGCCCGCGAGCGCATTGAGGAAGCGGTCGGTGGCGTCGACGTAGCGCAGGTCGATGTTGAGCCCCTTGGTCATGACGTCGATGACCCGCTCACCCTCCTGCAGCCGCAGCAACCCGTTGTTGACGAAGACGCAGGTCAGCTGCTCGCCGATGGCGCGATGGACAAGGGTGGCTGCCACGGCGGAGTCGACACCGCCGCTGAGGGCGCAGATAACGCGCTTGTCCCCGACCTGGGCCCGGATCGCCTGCACCGCCGACTCGATGAAGCTGGCCGGCTCCCAGCTGCCCGAGCACTCGCAGACGTCATAGAGGAAGTTGCGGATGATCTCCTTGCCCAGCGGGGTGTGGACCACCTCGGGGTGGAACTGGATGCCGAGCCGGCCGCGGTCGTCGCCGAAGGCGGCCACCGGCGAGTTGCCCGAGTGAGCCAGGACGCGAAAACCTGGGGGCGGCGCGCTGATGCGGTCACCGTGGCTCATCCAAACCGGCATCTGGTTGGGCATCCGCCCGAAGATGCTCTTCTTGTCGTCGACCACCAACGAGGCCAGCCCGTACTCCCGCTTGCTCGACGGCTCAACCCCGCCGCCGAGCTGCTCCGCCATCAGCTGCATGCCGTAGCAGATGCCCAGGACCGGGACGCCGAGATCGTAGATCGCCGGGTCGGGGTGGGGAGCGCCCTCCTCATAGACCGAGGCGGGGCCGCCGCTGAGGATCAGGCCCCGGGGGTTGAGCTGGCGCAGCTTCTCGATCGACGCGGTGCCGGGGACCAGCTCGCAGTACACCTTGGCCTCACGCACCCGCCGCGCGATCAGCTGGCTGTACTGGCTGCCGAAGTCGAGGACCAGGACCGTCTCGGGCGCCGTCGGCGGGGTCTGGGGCGCAACCTGGCCAGGTTCGAGGTTGCCGGGCTCCTCGGTGGTTTCGACCAGGGGCACACTCAGCGGCGGTGTCGCGTCCTGCACCGCTGACTTGGTCATCTGGGGCCTTTAGCCCTTCGCCCCCATGCCGACGTGCTGCGCCTTCTGCGCCTGCTTGCCCTCGCTGGTGATCGCGGGGGCGATCACCATCTCCACCTGCTGGAACTCGCGGATGTTCATCGCGCCACACACCCCCATGCAGCTGCGGATGGCGCCGCCCAGGTTCTGCGAGCCGTCGTCGACGTGGGCCGGACCCACCAGGACCTCTGCCAACGACGCCCTGGTACCGACGTGGATGCGGGTGCCGCGCGGCAGGTTGGGGTCGGGCGTCGCCATGCCCCAGTGGTAGCCGTGGCCGGCGGCCTCGTTGGTGGCAGCGAAGATGCTGCCGATCATGACGGCGTCGGCCCCCGAGACGAAGGCCTTGCAGACGTCGCCACCGATGCGCATGCCGCCGTCGGTGATCACCGGCACGTAGCGGCCGGTGCGCTGGTAGTGGTCGTCGCGGGCGGCGGCGACGTCGCTGGTGGCCGTCACCTGGGGGACGCCCACCCCGAGCACACCGCGGGTGGTGCAGGCGGCGCCGGGCCCGACGCCGACGAGGATGCCGGCGATGCCCTCCTCCATCAGCTCCAGCGCGGTGTTGTACTCCACGCAGTTGCCCACCACGATCGGCACCGGGCAGCGCTGCACCAGCTCCCGGAAGGAGAGCTGGGTGTAGGCCTTCGACACGTGCCGCGCGGTCAGCACCGTGCCCTGGACGAAGATCAGGTCGGCGCCCGCCTCGGCGATCAGGGGCGCGCGCTCGGCGGCGCGCTGGGGAATCGTGGAGACGGCGCAGAGGACGCCACCGGCCTTGACCTCGCTGATACGGCGCTTGATCAGCTCGTCCTTGACCGGCTCCTGGTAGATCTGCTGGATCAGGGTGTTGATCCGATCCGCAGGCGCGTCGGCGATCTGCCGGAGGACCTCGCGCGGGTCTTCGTAACGGGTCTGCACACCGTCGAGGTTGAGCACCGCCAAAGCGCCCAACCGGCCCATGGCGATGGCGAAGTCGACGTCCACGGAGCCGTCCATGGCCGAGGCCAGGATCGGGAGCTCGAGACGGTGACCGCCGATCTCGGTGGAGATGTCGATCTCGGCGGGGTTGATCGTGATCCGCCCGGGGACCAGCGCCACCTCATCGAAGCCGTATGCCCGGCGGGCCTTCTTGCCCCGCCCGATGGGCTGCAGGGCCTCGACCTGTGCCGGTGCGGCTACGTCGGTGTCGATCGCCATCAGGGCCTCACCGGTTTCAGACTCAACAGGGGCCCAGTTACAAAAAGACCCCGCGAAACTCCATCGCGGGGCACAGCAGCGCCATCCCTTCCGGCGCCCGCCATAAGCGGTCGGGTCGCCTGGTCGCCTCTCTTGTATTTACGGTGGCTGATGACGCCTCCTCAGCTAGGTTTTCGCGGATTTTACCATCTCGCATTCTGATCCTATGGCGATGGGGCCGGCGCCGACTAACATTCGAGGATGACCCTGTCCGAGACCTCGCCGGCGATCAGCTCCCCGGGGCCCCACGAGGCGGCGCGTTTCCTCCTCCAGGACCGGACGTGGGGGGCCTACCCGCTTGGCTACCTCGACCCCTCCAGCGATGTGCTCTCCCAGGTCTGGACATCCGAGGAGGCCGGTGAGACCAACAGCCTGGTGATGCTGGCGCAGCTGCCACAGCTGGTCAGCGTCTACGCCTGCGGCGACCCCGGCGGCATCGACCGTGTGCTGGAAGCGCTGCCGGCGGCGCCGGCGTCGGGGGTCTTCAGCGCCCGTGCCGAGGCTCTCCACAGCCTGGAACGCCACTTCCACATCAGCACCTCCTACCAAATGCGGCGCATGCGGGCGGACGCCCGCAGCCTGCGTCCTCGCCGCGAGCTGGCGGTTTCGAGGCTTGGCATCGACGACCTCGACGCCGTCAAGCGCATCTACGGCATGTGGACCGACAGCCACCAGCTGCCCGGGCAGCTGACCCGGGGCATCTACTTCGGCGTGTACCGGGGCGCCGAGCTGATCGCCGTCGCCGGCACCCACGCGGTCTCACCCCTGTACGGCGTAGGCGCCATCGGCAACGTCCTGACCCACTCCAATTACCGCAACCGGGGCCTCGCCTCCACCACCACCTCGGCGGTGGCCGCGGAGCTCTTCCGCCTGGGTTGCGACGAGATCATCCTCAACGTCCGCCACGGCAACGACGCCGCCCTGGCGACGTACCGGGGGCTGGGCTTCACCGACCACTGCACCTTCATGGAGGGCGTCTTCCACGCCCGCGCCGGCCGCCGCCCAGGTTATCGCCCAGGTTATGGCTAGGCGGAGGGGCTGACCGTAACCAGGTGCGATCGGATGATCATCCGATCGTTGTCATGCCAGGGTGGGTCACAGGTGATCAGGGTCAGGTCGAGGCCGGTCGTCGGCCTGTACAGGTCGGTCTCGGCGGGCTTCACCACCTTCACGAAGTCGACCTGGTACGTGTAGGTCTTACCGTCGGCCATCTGGACCTGGACCTGGTCGCCAGGGCCGACCTTGTTGATGTCGAGCCAGTGGGGCTCACGGTGGAACGCCACCAGGGCGTTGCCCTTGGTACCCGGCGCGGGCGAGTCATGGTAGTGGACCATCGACGTCTGCTTGAGGCTGTTCCAGTCCCCGTCGACGGATACGGCGCTGGTGTTGATCTTGGGGATGGTCAACTTGAGGTAGAGGTTGCTGGGTCCGCCACCGGTCCCGGCCCCGGTCCCGGCAGCCGGGCTGGGGGCTGAGGCGCTGGCGTTATCCTGGCCGGCGGCGGCGCTGACGAACGTCTGCCACGCCTTGTCCTGGGCGGAGTCCTGGCTCTGGGTGTGCATGAAGCCGTACACCACCCTGCCGCCGACCACCAGGCCGGCCAGGATCATGGCAACCGCCACGCAACGTACCAGGGCCGTCTTCATCACATCTATTCAACGCGGCCCCGCCCGGTTTCCGCCGCGGGTTGGCCAGATGACCTGGTGAGCCTAGGGGTAGATGCCCCTGACCGAGGTGGCTCGCGCCACCTTGTCCACCGCCAGGACGTAGGCCGCGGTCCGCATCGTCAGGCCGCGCTCGGCGTGGGCCTTGACGACTTCGTGGAAGGCCTTGGTCATGATGTGACGCAGCTTGGAGTTGATCTCGGATTCCTCCCAGAAGAACTCCTGCAGGTCCTGGACCCACTCGAAATAGGACACGGTCACGCCGCCAGCGTTGGCGAGGATGTCGGGGATGATGAAGACGCCGTTGGCGTCGAGGATGTCGTCGGCGTCGGGCGTGACCGGGCCATTGGCGCCCTCGGCGATGATCCGCGCCCGGATCTCGTGGGCGTTGCTGCCGTCAATCACGCCTTCCAGCGCGGCCGGGACCAGTACGGTGCAGTCCAGGGCCAGCAGCTCGCGTTCCGAGATCTGGTCCGCCGCGGCGTAGCCCGCCACGCTGCCAGTTCGCTTCTTGTGCTCGATCACGTCGTCGACGTCAAGCCCGTGGCCGTTGTAGATGGCGCCCTTGGAGTCGCTGACCGCGACCACGGTGATGCCGGCCTCCTTGGCCAGCAGCCGGGCCGAGGTGCTGCCTACGTTGCCGAAGCCCTGGACCACGGCGGTGGAGTCGGGACCCCTGAGCACGAGGTGGTTGAGGGCCTCGATCACGGTGTACGTGACGCCTCGGCCGGTTGCCTCCTGGCGACCCTCCGAGCCGCCCACGGCGATCGGCTTGCCGGTGACCGTCGCAGGGACCGAATACCCCTTGTGCATGGAGATGGTGTCCATGAACCAGGCCATCATCTGGGCGTTGCTGCCCACGTCGGGAGCGGGGATGTCGGACTCGGGGCCGACCAGGATGGAGATCTCGGTGGCGAAGCGGCGAACCATGTTCTCCTGCTCCTGCGCGCTCATCTCCTTGGGGTTGCAGATGATGCCGCCCTTGGCGCCGCCGTAGGGCAGGCCCACCACGGCGCACTTCCACGTCATCCACATGGCCAGGGCCTTGATCTCGTCGAGGGTGACCTCGGGGTGGAAGCGGAGGCCGCCCTTGGCGGGACCGCGGGTAATGTTGTGCTGGACGCGGTACCCGGTGAGCATCTGGGTGTCGCCGTTGTCCATCTGGACCGGGAAATGCACGGTCAGCTCGCGCTTGACCTCCCGGAGAACCCGGCGGATCGAGGGCTCCAGCTCGACCTGGTCCGCCGCCCGGTCGAACTGCTTCTGGGCAATCGAATAAGCGCTCTCGCGCGTCATCACCATGCCGATATGATCCCCCAACACCAAACCTGATGAGCCAATCTCCTTTTTCCGGGCAGAACCGCGCCCGGGGCATCACCGTCGTCATCGTCACCTTCATCCTGGCCACCGCGGTCACCGCCCAGCTGAAGTCGAGCCTGATCCCCGGCTCCAACACCGTGGCCCGCGACCAGCAGCTGGTGGACAGCGCCCAGCAGCTGGACCGTGACAACCAGTCCCTGCGCGACCAGATCAAGTCGCTCGAGGACCAGATCAAGGCCCTCAACGACCGGCTGGCGGGGACCTCGGGCCAGGCGCAACAGCTGCAGTCGCAGGCCATTGACGAGAAGGACCGCACCGGCCTCAGCGCGGTCAGCGGTCCCGGCATCACCGTCGACCTGTCCAACGGCAACGACCCCCACATCCCCGGCGACAACAAGCGCGACTGGCAGGTCAAGTACCTCGACATCCAGGACGTGGTCAACCTCCTCTGGTCGGCAGGAGCCGAGTCGGTAAGCGTCAACAACCAGCGGGTGATCGCCTCCAGCAGCTTCTACGTCGCCGGCACCGACGTCCTTCTCAACGGCGCCCACCTGACCGCGCCATACCACGTCCAGGCGATCGGCGACGGCAACGCCTTCAACCGGGCCCTGTCCGACAACGGCAAGCTGCAGGAGCTCAAGAGCCGCAGCGAGCTCTACCAGCTGAAACTGACCTGGCAGACGCAGCGCAACCTCAGCCTGCCGGCCTACGACGGCGCCGTCAACACCCGGTACGCCAGTGCTGGGTAGGTTGCGCGTCCCCCGCCGCGACCTGGTGGTCTTCGTCATCGCCATCATGGTCCTGGGCTTCGCCTTCACCATCCAGGTGCGCTCCCAGGCGACCGCCGAGAAGCTCCTCAGCGGCCAGGACAACGTCACCCTGGCGCTCCTGATCACGGGCCTGGCACAGTCCAACGAGCAGCTGGTACTGACACGCTCCGACCTCACCGCGGAGGCGCAGAAGCTGCAGTCCGCGGCCGACAGCAACCGCTCCGGCAGCCCCGCTCTCCAGGAGCAGCTGAGCCAGCTGCAGGTGCTGGATGGCACCGTCCCGGTCCACGGTCCCGGGGTGACGATGACGGTGGGCTTCACGATGCAGCCGTTCGAGCTCCAGGACCTGGCCAACTCGATGCGCCAGCTGGGCGCGGAGGCCATCGCCGTCAACGGCCAGCGGCTCGGCGCCAAGAGCGTGATCGGCAGCAGGGACGGCAACCTCACCGTCGATGGCAACACCCTGAACGCGCCCTACAACTTCCAGGTGATCGGCGACAGCGCCAAGCTGACGACGGGGGCGAAGTCGGTGGTGGGGACGCTGAAGGCCCGCGGCAACGTCTCCGTAGACCCCGCACCCGACGTTCACATCAGCGCGGTGGCGCCCCGGCGCCCGGACATCTACAGCACCTACCAGCGCTGAGCGCCGGCCAGAAGGCTGGGGTCTAGCTGGCCTTGGCCTGGGGCGGCCGGGAGGGGCGCGCGGTCCGGGCCGGGGCGCTGCGCCGGTGGGTGCGCGGCCGCTTCTGGGCGACTCGATTGCGGGGGGCGCCGACCGGGCTGACGCCGCCCTTGGCTGCGGCGGCGACGGGCTTGTCGCCGTTGCCATTCGTCTCCGAGTGGCGGTAGGCCACCTCGCGGTCGAGAAGCTCCAGCGTCGAGGCCAACTGGTCCCAGCGCTCGTCGCGGTGGCCCACCATCAGCGGCCCGCGGGTGCGCAGCTGGAGCACCTTGCTGATCACGCGGGGATCGTAGGCCGCGCGCTTGATCAGGCGGAGCTGCTCGCGCACCAGCGACCGGCGCACCGATAGGCCGTGCTTGGCCAGGATCTCCTTGTTCTTGTCGTGGCTCTCGTCGAGCTCGACAATCACCGACTCGTAGCCGTGCCGCGCGATCAACATCCGGGAGCTGAAGCGCATCGGGTTGTTGAAGAACATGCGCGCGTCGGTGCGCTTGGGCTGGATCTGGATGATGTCGACCTCCGGGTGGGCGCGGCGCAGCTGCTTGAGGTGGTACTGGAGGCCGGCGTGGAGGCTGATCCGGGTGATCTGGTTGATGATCGCGCTGAAGCCCTTCTCGCGGACGCTGCGGGCGTTGGGCCCCAGCTTGGGGATGTCCTGCGAGGTGTTGTCGAATGGCACCAGAGGGTTGACGCAGATGATCAGGTCGCAGCCGGCCTCGATGGCGACGTCGATGCTGGCGGTGCCGCGCAGGCCGCCGTCGACGTAGTCGCGGCCGTTGATGCTGATAGGGGTGTAGAGCACCGGCACCGCCGCCGAGGCCGCCGCCGCCATGGAGATGGGCACCCTGTCGTTGTGGCCGGTGCCGAAGACGGCGCGGTCGCCGTTGTCGAGGTCGGTGGCGACGCAGACCAGGTCCTTCCTCAGCTCGCGGAAGTTGTCGGTGGCGCCGATGTATTCGAAGACGCGGTGGAGGTAGCGTGCGGTGGCGCTGCTGTCGAAGAAACCCGACGGCAAGGCGTCGGCGAAGAGCGCGCCGAAGTCGAAGAAGTCCATGTCGCCCACGTGCCGTAGCGCGTGCAGGATTGCCGAGGCGGTGATCAGGGGGAGCCCGACCAGCTTGGCCGCGAACTCCTTGTAATTGGGCATGAAGACGTCAGCGCGGTGGAGGTTGACGTAGCCGGCCTGGCCCGAGACAGAGCGGAGCAGGTCCTTGGTCCCGATCCCGTTGGCCAGGCACGAGGCGATCACCGCCCCGGCGCTGGTTCCCACATACAGGTCGAAGTCGTTCACGGAGCGGTCGAGGAGGGCGTCGTTGAGGGCCCGCATGGCGCCGATGTGGTAGACGGCGCCGGCCAGCCCGCCGCCGCTGAGGACGAGCGCGGTCTTGCCCATCAGCCGGCCTTGGGCCGCCTGGCGGAGCGTGTGGTCGAGCCCTTGCGGGCGGGCGACCGGCGGCGCGACCGTACCGCCGCCACCTTGGCGCCTGGGTCGAGTCGCTCGATGACCTCAGCCATCTGCTCCACCCTGGCGGTCAGCTCCCGGACGCGGCGCTCGAGCCGCTCCATGTCCTTCTGCTGCGGGATCTTGAGGCCCTGCAGGGTCTTACGGGCCTCGGCCAGCGCCTGCTGCGGCTCGCGCACGACGCGCGTCTCGGCCTTCTGGATCAGGTCCTGGCCGGCGGACACCGTCTGGCGGACCGCCTCCGAAAACGCCTCGCCGGGGTTACGCACCAGCTGCTGGAGGAGAGCCTCGGGAATCGCGCCGTGCTTCTTCCGCTCGCTGTCGAGGACCACCTGCGACAGGGTCACCGCGGTCAGGTCTTCACCACTGGTGCGGTCGATGACCTGCACGTTCTCGCCTTCGCGAATCAGAACTCCGATCCGCTCCAGCGTGATGTAGCGGCGCGAGCTGGTGTCGTAGAGCTTGCGGTTGGAGTACTTCTTGATCAGCCTCGGCTCGTCTTCGATCGCCGGGGCCGGGGCCTCTGGCTCGGGCCGCCGCTTGCGGGTCCGGACGTTGGCCGGAGAGGCCGTCAGCGGGAGCCCCCGCGCTCCTGCCGGCTGACCAGCGCCTCGACCTTGGCGGTGAGCACGTCGACGCTGTGGTTGAGCCGCTCGATGTCCGACCGGGAGGGGATGTTGATGCGGTTGAGGACGTCCTCGATCTTGCCCTCGATGAAGCGATCGAGTCGACCGGCCTCCTGCTCGGCCCGACCCTGCGCCTTCTCGCGGGTGCTGCGAAGCTCGGAGAGCAGCCGCTCGGCCTCACGCTGGCCGATGTTGCCGGTCTTCTCCAGCTGGGTGACCAGGAACTCGGCCTGGGACTGGGCGATGCCGACGGGGGCCTGGATGACGGAGAGGACCAGCTCCAGCCACCAGCGGTTGCCGCTGGCGCGACTGGCCTCCAGGCCGGTGGATGGCTCCGGGGACAGGTGCTTGCCGTTCGGCGAAGCCTTCTTGGGGCGGGCCTTGGCGGTCTGGGTCCGTCGGCGCGGTCGCTCAGAGGCCCGACGACTGCCTCCCGAGGCTGTCTCAAACATCTCGGGATCCCGTGACGCAGTGCATCAACATCGCACCGGATTATATACGCCCACCCCCCATTCGGAACTGGGACTTATGCCCTCTTGACGCAGTAGACGCCAGGCCGCCGCTAAAGATCGCGCAAGAGCAGCAGGGGGCGGCTGGATTCGGCGATGACGCGGGTGCCGGTGCTGCCGCTGTACCACGCGTCAAAGCCCGTCCTGGCATGGGTGCTCATGACCACCAGGTCGGCGGGCCAGCTGTCCGCCTCCAGCAGGATCGCCTCGGCGGGCTCTTCATGGCGGATGGCGGCGCTGGCCTCCACCCCGGCCGCCGCCAGGCGGGCCGCCTGCTCCTCCAGCTGGGCCGATAGGGTCTCCATTTCCATCTCCAGGCTGGCGGCGCTGGCCCTCGGCAGCAGCCGGGCGGTTACGCCGGCGCGGCTCAATGACGGTACCGCGGTCATCAGCCGCACCCGGGCTTCGAAGGCCAAGGCCAGGGTGGCGGCGCGGTCCACCGCGCTGTGGGTGTCGTGCTCGTGGTCGATGGGGACCAGGACCTGGCGCAGCTGGAAAGGTTGCCCTTTGGCCCGCTCCGGCCGTTTGAGCAGGATCGGGGTGCCTCCGCCGCGGAGGATGCGCTGGGCGATGCTGCCGACGAACACCCCGCGCAGCCCGGCGCGACCGTGCTTGCACATCGCTGTCAGGTCGGCGCCGACCTCGTGCGCATGGGCGTCAATGGCGGCGGCGACGTCGGCCACGGAGCGGTCGTGGACGTGCTTCTCGGCGTTGACGCCGTCAGCCCGGAGTCCTTCGACCAGCCGGTCGAGGTAGGCCTCGCCCTCGGTGGCGCTGGTCAGGTGAGGCTCGCCGTGAACCCGGGCCGGCGCATTGGCCTCGACCACGTGGAGGAGGGTCACCTGCGACCCCAGCCTGAGCGCCAGCTCCCGGACCGGCCCGAGGATGTCCTCCGCCAGGCGGGAGCCGTCGAGCGGCACCAGGATGTGGCCGAACACCGGACTAACCTACCCCGAACCGAAGGTCAGGCGCCGGACAGGAACAGGCGGAAGAGGAGGAAGCCGTTGAGCCCCACGATCAGCACCGCCATGATCGAGGCGGCAGCGGTGGTCAACGGGTGGTTGGTCAGCGTCCCCATCACACTTCGCCGGCTGGTGAACATGACCAGCGGGATCAGGGCGAAGGGGATGCCGAAGGACAGCACCACCTGGCTGATGACCAGGGTGTAGGTGGGGTCGATGCCGATGCCGATGACCAGCAGCGCCGGCAGCATCGTCACCAGGCGGCGGACGAAGAGGGGCACCTTGCGCCGCAGGAAGCCCTGCATGATCACCTGGCCGGCGAGGGTCCCCACCGTCGATGACGACAGCCCGGCGGCCAGCAGGGAGATCGCGAAGATCACGCTCGACGCCCGCCCCACCAGCGGTGTCAGGGTCTGGTGGGCGGTCTCGATACTCCCCACCTGGGTCTGGCCGGCCACGTGGAAGGTGGCCGCCGCCATCATCAGCATGGCCACGTTGATAAGCCCTGCGATGGTCATGGCGATGGCAACGTCGACGATCTCATAGCGCATCAGCCGCCGCAGCTTGGAGGGCTCCTTGACCACGATCCGTCCCTGGGTCAGCGCCGAGTGTAGGTAGATGACGTGGGGCATGACGGTGGCGCCGAGGATGCCGGTGGCCAGCAGCACGCCCTGGGCGCCGGAGAAGCTGGGGGGCAGGAAGCTCTGGGCGGCGGCGCCGATGTCGGGCTTGCCCATGATCGTCTCGAGCAGGTAGCAGACGGCGATCACCCCCACCAGGCCGGCGATCACCGCCTCCAGGGGCCGGAAGCCCCGCTGCTGCAGGCCGAGGATAAGGAAGGTGATCACGCCGGTGATCAGGGCCGATGGGAACAGCGGGATGCCGAAGAGCAGGTAGAGGCCAAGAGCGGCGCCCAGGAACTCGGCCAGGTCGGTGGCCATCGCCACCAGCTCGGTGATGATCCAGAGGGTGATGACCAGGGGCCGCGGGAAGGCGTCGCGGATGACCTCGGGGAGGTTGCGGCCGGTGGCGATGCCGAGCTTGGCTGAGAGGGTCTGGATGAGCATCGCCATCAGGCTGGCGGCGACCACCACCCAGACCAGCTGGTAGCCGAAGGTCGAGCCCGCCTGGATGTTGGTGGCGAAGTTGCCGGGGTCGATGTAGGCCACGCAGGCGATGAACGCCGGTCCCAGGAACGGCAGCAACCGAGCCCGAAAACCCTTGGAGCCGCCGCTCAAGGCGAGCTCGGCGGCAGCCTGGGCGCGGCTGTCGGCGGTCGAGGCGGGCGCCTTGGCGGCCGGCAGCCGGGTCTCAGTCATCGGCGGCCACCGGCGTCCTCGACGAAGACGGCGCCCGCCAGTCCCAGGGGCACCTGCAGTCTCCGCCGGCCGACGCGGACCTCGATCGGTCCCTCCCACCGGCTCTCGGCGACCACGTCGATGCGGCTGCCGATGGCCACCCCGAGCTGGTCCAGCGCCTTGAGCTTGGCCGAGTCGCGGTCAGAGACGCGGCGGACGGTGACCGCGTCGCCGGTGCGGCTGTCCCGCAGCGAGCGCAGGGCCAGCTTGGGCACGCTGCCGCTGGGGCTGGGAATGGGGTCGCCATGGGGGTCGAAGCGCGGCCTCCCGAGGGCGTCAAAGATGCGCGCCTCGAGCCGCTCCGAGATGTGGTGCTCGAGCCGCTCCGCCTCTTCGTGGACCTCGTCCCAGCCGTAACCCAGGGCCACCACCAGGTAGGTCTCGAGGAGCCGGTGGTGCCGGATCATCTCCAGCGCCAGCGACTCACCGGCGGCAGTGAGGGAGGTGCCGCGGTAGCGGTCGTGGTTGACCAGGCCCAGCGCCGCGAGCTTGGCCAGCATGCCGGTAACCGAGGCCGGCCGGATTTTCATGCGTGCCGCCAGCTCCGACGTCGCCACCGGGCGGCCCGGCTGAGCCA
>JBARRR010000049.1:0-2633 GCA_049644325.1 Candidatus Dormiibacterota bacterium | reverse complement strand
TCCGGCTCCACTCCGCCAACACGGCGTCGAGGCCGGCGCGGTAATCAGGGTATCGCGGTGTGAAGCTGCGCACCTGCGGCTCGGCCGGTCCGCGCACCCCGATCTCAACCATCTCCATGTGCTCGTCCGCGATGATCGCGCGAGCGAACACCCGGCTGACCCTCGGGATGTGGGTGGGGAACGGGTTGCCGACGTGGCGGGCGAAGTAGTCGCCGAGGTCAGCAAAAGACGCGGGAGTGGCGTCGGTGGCGTAGAACAGCTTGCCGGAGCGACCCTTTTGTGCCGATTTCAGCAGCGCCGCGGCGGCGTCGGCACTGTGGACATGGTGCTGCAGCCGTTTCTTTGGGCCCGCCCAGTACGGTCGCCCAAGCCTAAAGGCGAGACGGTAGGCGCGGAGGTCCGCGGACTCCGGGCCGTACACATACCCCACCCGCACCACGCACGCCGGCAGTCCGGACGCCAGCACCAGCGCCTCCGCCTCCAGTGCCGCCTCGACAATCGGCCGCAGGTGCTCGCCGACCCGGCGGCTCTGCTCGGCCGCGCGCAGGAAGGCATAGCTGGCGTGGACCAGGAAGCCAGCCTCCCGTGCGTCCCTCGAAGCCAGCAGGGTGCGGGTGCTGCTGATAATCCGCGCCGGGGTCAGCTTCTCCCAGGCGCGACCGTCGTGGAGCAGGGTGTTGGGCGGCTGCAGACGCAGGTTGACAAGCGCGGCCGTCGCCTCGGGACCCGGTGCGCGGGCCATCTCGCTTCTGACCGCGCGACCGAGTTCGGTCCGCTCGCCGGCGAGCTGGATGGCCTCGGTCAAACGCTCAGCTGGCGGGCGCGATCGCGTCCAGGGCCTTGAGGTCCGCCGGCTCCAGCCGAATCGATGCCGCGGCGACGTTCTCCTCGAGGTGCGCCACCTTCGACGTCCCGGGGATGGGCATCATCATCACCGAGTGATGCAGCAGCCATGCCAGCGCGACCTGCGCCGGGGTGGCGCTGTACACCAGTCCCAGCTCGGCCAACAACTGGTCGGCCGCCAGGCTGCCTGCCCCCACCGGGAACCACGGCAGGAAGGGGATCACGTTGTCCTCGCACATGTTCAGGACCGGCTCAGAGCTGCGATCTGTGAGGTTGTAGCGGTTCTGCACGGACACGATCACGGCCATGCTCATCGCCCGCGTCAGTTTGTCGACGTTGACATTGGAGACGCCGATGTGCTGGATCTTGCCCTCGCGCTGCATTTCGACCAGTGCTCCGATCGACTCCTCATAGGGCACCTTGGGGTCATGGCGATGGAACTGGAGCAGCCGGAGGCGATCCATGCGCAGCCGCCGGAGGCTGCCTTCGACCGCGTCGCGCAGGTGCTCGGGCCGGCCGTCGGGCTCCCAGCGGCCGGGCGCCGGGCGCACCAGCCCTGCCTTGGTGCCGACGACCAGGCCTTCGGGGTATGGGTAGAGCGCCTCGGCGATGAGGTTCTCGCTGACCTCGGGGCCGTAGCTGTCGGCGGTGTCGATGAAGTTGACCTCGAGCTCCACGGCCCGCCGCAGGACGCGCTTGCACTCCTCGAGGTCCTCCGGTGGTCCCCAGATCCCAGGCCCGGTTATCCGCATCGCGCCGAACCCCATCCGGTTGACGCTGTAGATGCCGAGGTCCAAGAACCCGGCGGCAGCGGCTGTGGCTTTGGTCGTCTCGGTCATCGCGTCTCCTCCCATGGACGTGGCTAGACCTTAAGCCTTCCCTTCGATCGAGCGTGCAATCATCGATTGATGACCGGCGACGACCTTCGCGGCAAGCTGTTGGTGGCTCAGCCTGCGCTGCGCGACCCCAACTTTGACCGGGCCGTGGTTCTCGTCCTCGACCACGGCGATGACGGCGCCATCGGGCTGGTTCTGAATCGTCCCAGTCTCACCCGGCTGGTGGAGGCCTGGCCCGAGTGGGGTGACTACGCGGCGCAGCCGCCGGTGGTCTTCGTCGGCGGTCCGGTGGTGGAGGAGGGCGCTGCCATTTGCCTATCGCGGGCGCGCAGCGACGATGCCACCGATGCCTGGAAGCCGGTGGTGTCGGGGATCGGCACCCTCGACGTCAGCCGAGCGCCGGGTGAGGTGGGCACCGACATCGAGGAGGTCCGCGTCTTCGCCGGCTACGCCGGCTGGACCGCGGGTCAGCTGGAGGCGGAGATCGCCGCGGGCGGCTGGTTCGTGGTCGACGCCAAGCCGGTGGACAGCTTCACCAGCGACCCCGAGGGTCTCTGGCGCGCGGTCCTGGGCCGCCAGCAGGGGATGATGGCCTGGTTCGCCAACTTCCCTCCGGATATCCGCCTGAACTGACTCAGCTGGGGTTATGCCTCCAGGACAGCCCGTCGTACCACTGGGTGCCGTCCTCGGATATGGGCACGCCGGGGGGTCGCACCTTGGTGGCGTCCTGCCAGGTGTTGCCGTCCCACCAGTAGTGGCGATCGGCTGAGAGCGTGAGCGCGGGCGCTTCCGGCTCGGGCGCCGGCACGGGAGGGGGCACTGGCAACGGTGGGGGTTCTGGCGCTGCAATCACCGGAGGCGGGGTGACCACGGTGAGGTCAGGATTGATAGCGGACTCGGGAGCCGGGGGCGGCTCGGGCGGCTGGGGTCCCTCAGGTACCGGCGGAGGAACCG
>JBARRR010000048.1:0-13071 GCA_049644325.1 Candidatus Dormiibacterota bacterium | reverse complement strand
AAGTAGCCGGTCTGGTAAACGATGTTGAAGGCGGCGGCGTCCTCGAAGGACATGCCGTCAGGGACCCTCTGCACCATCATCGGCAGGGTGTCGACGACCTCGGCGTAGCCGCCGTGGCCGATGGCGTCCATCAGCGCTCCTGCCATGACCCGGTCGCCAGGCGCGAAACCGGAGCCTGATGGCGCCGAGATCACCGTGCCGGCGACCTCACCTCCCGGGGTGAAGGGGAACTCCGGCTTCATCTGGTAGGTGCCGGCGATCAGGAGGGCGTCGAAGAAGTTGATCGCGGACGCCTCGACCTTGACGCGCACCAGGCCGTCAGAGGCGGGAGCATCGTCCACCGTCTCGAACACCATCGAGTCCGGCTCACCCCAGGCTCGTACCACCCACGCCTTCATCGCTCGCCGATTGTATGGCAGCGTCGGGCCTCTCGGTGGCAGGTTCCCCCCTGTTTGTGGGGTTCCCTTTCTCCCCCATGTATGCAAGGTTTGTGTTACACATCCGTCATATTGCTAGTAACACCTAAGTAACAAGCTCCAGCGCAGAGGGGACCACGATGCCACAGCGGGATCGGCTCCTCGGAATAAGGAGGAGTCCCTTGACCCAGTTGGTTTCAGTCAAGAACACGAATCAGCGATCCAACCGCTGGCGCGTGGCTCTGATCGTGGTGGCCCTGGTGGCCGCCCAGGCGATCGGGGCGCTGTTCATCTTCGGAACCCAGAACTCATATGCCTGGTTCGGATCCGGGCACTGCACCATGCCGGGCGGGTTCGTCTCGGGCGGCAAGTGCCTGGCCGCCGACACCGTCAGCGGCAAGGAGATCGCACAGCAGCCGTACAAGGGAGAGATCATTTTCCCCGCCGGCACCACCTCGATCACCGACCACGTTATCTTCAACGGCTCCAGCCCGGTGGCCGGGAACTACGAGCTTCAGCTCCTGGAGGACGAGGGCGGACATCTCAACGTCTACCAGACCATCGACTACACCGTGGACAGCAGTGGCCATTCGAGCCCGGCGTCCTTCACCCTCAACGCCAACGTGCTCCACAAGGCCTTTGTCGAGCACCCCGTCGGTAGCGGCGGGATGATCGGCTACTTCCTGTTCATGTCGAACACCAACCTGCCGGCCAACGCCACCTGCCAGAACACGGTGCTCTACAGCGGCGCCAAGGGTTCGCTTGGCAGCGGCACCAGTGCCCAGAACGTGCTCTGTGGGCCGCCAACGCAGGTGCCCAGCACCGGCGCCATCGCGGGCCACATCTACGACTGCACCACGGGCGTGGCTGACGTCAGTCACGACGTAGCCGGTGGCACCATCGCGGTGAGCAGCGGTCCTACGACCAAGCCCGCCGCCGCCAACCCCATCAGCTACCCGGTCGTCCCAGCGGGCGATTACACCGAGTCGGCCACGCCTCCCGCGGGCTTCCACTTCACCTTCGCATGCGGCGGGACGTCGACAGGTTCGAGCTCGGCGGCAACTGATGCCGTCCATGTGCCCGTCGGGGGCAAGGGCGTAGGCGTGTTCTACGTCGTCCACGACACCGGCGCGATTGTCGGCCACATCTACGACTGCACCGGCGGCACTGCCAACATGGTCTCTGACATCGCCGGCGGCACCATCGCCGTCAGCGGTCCCGTCAACAAGCCGGCGGCTGCCAACCCCATCAACTACGGCGTGATCGCGGGTCAGTACACCGAGACCGGGGTTGCCCCGGCCGGCTATCACCTCGTCGCCTGCAACGACGTGAGCGACAGCAGCACCCAAAGCGTCACGGTTCCGACCAATGGCGTGGGTGAGGCCAAGTTCTACGTCGCCCGCGACACCGGTGACCTGGCCGCTCACATCTACGACTGCAGCACCGGCAGCGCCACGACCACCGAAGTACCCGGCGGCAAGGTTTCGGCCAGCGGTCCAAGCACCGTTGCCCAGCAGGCCAACCCGCTGAGCCCGACCGTGGTCGACACCGGCGCCTACACGGTCAGCGCCGCCAACCCCGCCAGCTACCACTTCGTCTACACCTGTGGCGGGAACAGCAGCGGTAGCGCCAACGCCGCCACCGAGTCGGTGACGGTACCCGTCAACGGGCACGGCGTGGGCATCTTCTACGTCGCCCGCGATGAGGGCCAGCTGGCCGGCCACATCTACGACTGCACCAGTGGCGCGACCACGACCGAGGTCCCCGGTGGCACTCTCGCCGCCAGCGGCCCGGCCACCATCGGCGCCTCTGCCAACCCGCTTAGTCCGACCACGGTTCCCACCGGCGCCTACGATGTCGCCGGCGGCCTCCCGGCCGGATACCACTGGATCGCCTGCAACGGGACCGACGGCACCAACCACGTGACCGTCACCGTCCCCAACGGCGGTACAGGCACGGCGATCCTCTACGTCGCCAAGAACCACAGTGGTGGCAGCAGCGGAACCACCACGACCGTCTCACCGGCGCCGTCCCAGGGAGTCCTGGGTGCGGTCACGGCAAAGGCCCCGAACACCGGTATGGGTGGCATGGCGCAGGCCGGCTTCCTGAGCCTCGCGCTCCTGGTGATCGGCGGCGTCACGCTGGCCCTGACCCGCTCGCGGCGGGACCGCGGGGAGGCCACCTCCTAAGGGTTAGGGGAACTCCTTCAGGAAAAGGGGCGGAGCCCATTTGCGGCTCCGTCCCTTTTCTTATGTCCGCCGCTTCAGGCCAGCGGGCGCTCAGTGTCCGGCAGCCGCGGTCAAGGGCGGCGGCCGTTTGGGTGAGGGCAGGAAGAACAGCAGGACGAACGTCAACGCGAAGACGCCGGCGTTGTAGAGCAGCGAACGCTGGATGGTGTCGGTGAAGTCCTGGGCGCGACCACGGTTGGCGTAGTCGGCGATGGTGGCCTGGATGACCTGGCCGACCTGGGGCGGCGCCTGGGTAGCCCCAGGGGGCGCGGCCTGGGGTGGTTGGCAGCTGCTGGGAACGACTGTGGGGTCGCTCTCCTTGGCCCGGTCCTTGAAACAGGCTTTGAAGCCGTTGCCAACCTGGCTGGCGATGGGCGCCGGCACCCCCTTCTGCTGGAGGTCTTGGGCCATCTGCTGGCTGAGGCCGTCGGCGATGCTGTCGGCATTGCTACTGAGCAGGCCGAAGTAGATGACACCGATGATGGCGATCCCGAGCGCGGCGCCGACCTGCTGCACGGTGGTGAGAACCCCTGATGCCGAGCCGATGTCTCGCGGCTCGATGGCGGCGATGATGAAGTTGAGTGAGGGTGCCACCATCAGCCCCAGACCGGCGCCGGCGACGAACAGCGCCGGGATCAGCTCAGTGCCGTTGAGACCGGGGCCGACCTGGTGGATGGTGAAGATGGTGCCGAGGATGCCCAGTGACGCGAGGGCCGCACCGGCGTTGAGGACCTTGCGCCCCAACCGTGGCACCAGCCGGATCGAGAGTCCGGAGAACAGCCCACTGCCCACCGCGAAGGGGATCAGAGTCAGCCCGGACTTGAGCGCGGAGAAGCCAAGGCCGATCTGAAGAAAGAGGGAGAGCGTCAGGAACGTCGCGGGTAGGCCGGAGAAGAACACCAGGAAGACCAGCAGGCCAACTACGAAGCTACGGTGGTGGAACAGGCGCGAGACCATGAGCGGGTCCTTGCCCTGGGCCTCCCTGCGCCGTTCGTAGACGAAGAAGCCAATCATCACCACCACCGACCCGGCCAGCATCGCGTAGGCCCACCACGGCCATCCCGCGTCGCGGCCCTCTACCAAGGGGAACGTGAGCAGGAACAGCCCGGTCGAGGCGATCAGGACACCCGGGATGTCGAGCGTGGGCGCCTTTGGAGGACGCGATTCCTGCAGGTACAGCGCGGCGGCGATGACAGCGCCCGCGCCGACCGGCACATTGATCAGGAAGATGGGCCGCCAGTCGAGGTTGGCGATGTTGAGCTGGATCAGGATCCCGCCCAACAGAGGGCCGGTGATGGTGGCCAGCCCGATCACTCCGCCCAGGATGCCCAGCGCCAGAGGCCGCCGCACAGGCGGGAAGGCAATGGTGATGATCGAGAAGATCTGGGGGTACATCATCGACGCCATTAGCCCCTGCAAGACGCGGAAGGCGACCAGCTGCAACCCCGACTGAGACAGGCCGCAGAGGGCGGATGCCACCGTGAAGCCGGCCACGCCGAGGATGAACATGCGCTTGCGGCCCACGATGTCGCCCAGCCGGCCGCCGGTGATGAGGAGAACACCATAGGCCAGGGCGTAGCCGGCGATGACCCACTGGACCTGTGAGAAGGTGGCGTGGATGTCGCGCTGGATCGAGGGGATGGCGACATTCACGATTGAGATGTCCAGCAGGATCATGAACGCCGCCACGAGGACGATGGCGAGGGCTACGAATGGATTGCCGTGGGGACGGGTGTCGACGGTCGGCACCGGGCTAGGTGGGGCCTCTGTGACGGCGTCGGCCAACGATCTCCTCCGCTCGCGCCCTCCAGGTGAAGGCGCTGGTGGTGGCAATCGTAAGCGGGGGTAGGGTTATTCCCCGTGAGCGAGGAGTCACCGGATCGGCAGTTCGTCCTTGGTCACGCGTCCTTCACCCCGCGAGGTGAGGGCGACCAGCTGCTGAAGGAGCGGATCATCATCCTCGGCGAGCTCGACGCCGAGAGCGCGCAGCTGGCCGTAGCTCAGCTGCTGCTGTTGGAGCGCGACGACCCTGCCGCCACGGTCACCGTTTACGTCAACTGCGCCTCGGCGCCGCTCGACCCAGCGTTGTCGCTATACGACACCATGCAGATGGTGTCCTGCCCGCTGGCCACGGTCTGCACCGGGGTGGCCGCCGAGGCTGCGGTGCTCTTGATGGCCTCTGGGGCGAAAGGCCAACGCGCCGCCCTGCCCCATTCCCGCTTTGTCATGCGCATGCCACCCGCAGATGTGTCGGGCGACGTGGCCACGGCCGCCGAGGAGGCGGCCCTGGGGCGGCGGACATTGGTCGAGCTGATCGCCGGTGCCAGCGGCAAGCCGGAGGACGTGGTCCGCAGCGACCTCGAGCGCGGGCGCTTCCTGACCGCGCCTCAGGCGGTCGAGTACGGGCTGGTCGACGAGATGCTGGAGCAGCCGCCAAAGGCTTGGAGGGCGGTTCTCACGCGCTAGGCCGCGGCTACGGGCTGCAGCAGGGGCAAGGCCACGACCTGGAAGTCGCGGCTGACGCGGGCGATCTCGTCCGGCACCCCGGCGAGGTGGACGTTGGTGGCGAAACCCATGGGGGCGTCAACCGGGCGGAAGAAGTCGTCGAAGTGGCTGACCACCACCGTCGATGGCTCGAGCTTGGGTAGCAGGCGCTTCCAGTAGTCGTGGGTGTAGCCGCGCCCGGTGACGCCGGCGAGGAGGATGTCGACGCCACGATGCCGGATGGCATCGCCGACCAGGTTGGCGCTGCCCTGGTGGTAGATCGAGATGCCGGCGACCTCGATGTGGATGCCCCATACCTGGCCGCAACGGTAGGCGCTCGGCGTGAGCGCCTCGAGGTGCTCGCACATCAGCTCACCGTCGAAGGGGACGCCCAGCCCGAGCAGGAGGCGGGCGTGGGCGCTGGGAACGAAGGTGACAGCGAACGGCCCCAGCTCGTAGCGCCGGTATGGCTCGACTTCGACCGACTGATTGGCCAGCCCGTGGAGGCGCATCAGGTTGGCCAGCGACCGTGAGCCGTAGGCGGAGCAGTTGTGCCGGCGGGCCACCTCGGGGGCGTCCACAGCGTGGTCGAAATGGGCGTGGCTGACGAGCACGCCCACGACCTTCCCTGGGGCCTTGAGGTGACGCGCAACCTTCTTGCCGTCGGGTAGCGCCGGCCGGCCGCGAAGCAGGCTCTCCAGCGGCGCCCGCGAGAAATACGGATCGATGACCAGGGTCTGGCCCTGGGACGTGATTCGATAGCCGGCGACCCCAAGCCACTCGATCTCCAGCCCCCGGGGCAGCTTCAGTGGCCGCTGCTGGAGCTCGCGCAGGGCGGCCGCGTCCTCTTGCTCGTGGGCCGCGCGCGCCGGCAGGAAGCGGGCGAAACCGATCAGCTGGCGGACGGTGTCGAGCACAACGGGAACGTAGCATGGGCCCGAATCCGGCAAGCCCCCGTTACCATGACGGGCCATGAACCTCCTCAAGCCATCGCTCAGCTGGCTGTTGGTTTTTCTGCCGGTGGCGATATTCGCCGAGTTCTCGCACCTGGAGGTCCTGGCCTTCATCACCTCGGCGCTGACCATCATTCCCCTGGCCGGCCTGATCGGCGAGGCGACCGACCAGTTCGCGATCCGCACCGGCCCCCGCCTGGGTGGTCTGATCAACGCGACCTTCGGCAACCTCACCGAGCTGGTGGTGGGCGTATTCCTGATCCTTAACTCCGATTTCGAGGTGGTGCGGGCGTCCTTGATCGGGTCGATCGTGGGCAACCTGCTGCTGGTGTTGGGGGCGTCGCTGCTGGCCGGCGGCCTGCGCCATTCGGAGCTGGTCTTCAATCGCCAGGCCGCCGGGGTTCACGCATCGTCCCTGCTGTTGGCTGTGGCGGCGCTGGTCTTCCCCGCCATCATTTTCGCCACCCGCTTGGTGACGCCCAACCAGGGCCACCTGCTGAGCGCAGGGGTCGGAGCGGTCCTGATCGTGCTCTACATCGGCGCCTTGCTCTTCACCCAGGTCACCCACTCGCACCTCTTCGGTGGCCCCACCCCCACCGAGGTCCCCCGCTGGACGATGACGCGGTCGCTGGTTGTGCTCGGGGGCAGCGCGCTGCTGGTCGGCTACGTCTCCGAGATCCTGGTGTCGTCGCTGCGGCCGGCGCTGGAGGTGCTGCCCCTATCGCCGCTGTTCGTCGGCCTGATCCTGGTCCCGGTGGTGGGCAACGCCGCCGAGCACGCCTCGGCGATCTACTTCGCGATGCGTAACAAGGTCGACCTGACCCTGGAGATCGCGATCGGGTCTTCGGCCCAGGTTGCGCTCT
This sequence comes from Candidatus Dormiibacterota bacterium, assembly GCA_049644325.1. GTDB lineage: Bacteria > Chloroflexota > Dormibacteria > DASZGP01 > DASZGP01 > DASZHA01. The sequence continues at coordinate 6,127 of JBARRR010000048.1, read as the reverse complement.
TCATCGCGCCGGTGCTGGTTTTTATCAGCCTGGCGGTCTCGCGGCCGATGGACTTTGTGTTCAGTGGCTTCGAAATCGCGGCGGTGGCGCTGGCGACGCTGATCGTCGCGGTGATCGCACTCGACGGCCGCAGCAACTGGCTGGAGGGCGCTCAGCTGTTGGGCGTCTATTTGATCATCGCTGTGGGGGCCCTTTTTGCCTAACGCTCCCGGCGGACCGATACGATTGAGGCGTCCGCGGCCCCATCGTCTAGTGGTTAGGACAGCAGCCTTTCACGCTGCCGACGCCGGTTCGATCCCGGCTGGGGCTACTCCTCTCTGAGGAGTCCTTGATCGGACACCGCCGGCGAGGTTAGGGAGGGTCAAGAGCGCCGACGGCGGCCGAAAAAGAAGGGGCCTGCCGTTACAGCGCTGCCTCCCTGGCTGTTGACACCCGGGTGCTGGCGCTGCCGCCACCCCCCTTGCGGGGGGCCCGTTGACCCCGCTTGCCTCGCGGCTTACGGAGCCCCTGGCACCCGGTTCGTTGCCTCCCCGGGCCGGCTTTCTGACAGACCGTGAGCAGTAGTGTGCGGAGTCGAAATGAGTTCGTCAATCCGGAACATTTGGCTTTGAACGCCCGTTTTGGGTTACTCCACAGCGAGCCTGTGGAGAGCCTGTGGAGCGGTACTTGCGCAACGCGTCAACCTGTGGAAAACGCCTCAGCGGCGCCGGCCGCGGGTCGCGGTGTCGGGAGCGTCGACCATGCCCCAGGCATCCATCAACAGGGCCGTGAAGACGTCGTAATCGATGGTCCCGAAGCCCGCCTCGCCCCACGCCGGACCCCACGAGTTGACGAACCGGAGGATGCTCCGGCGGCGCTCGTAGCCAACGAAGCAGAGGGCGTGGCCGCCGACAAAGGGGTCGCCACGGCGGGGCAGCGGGATGCGACCCCCAGGCGCGTCCATAAAGCTCTGGTGGACCATCAGCCCGGCTACAAAGCAGTTGTCGGCGAGGTAGCGCTCGGCATCGGCAATCGAGGTGATGCGGGCGAAACTCTTGGAGCGAAACGGTTTCGCCGCCTTCAGCTGCGCCGCCGTTGGCGGGGTGTCGATGCCGGTCTCGCTGTAGGGCATGTCGGCAAGGGAGCAGACGCCCTCGTCATTGATGATCTTCATCGCCTCGCGGATGGTCATGCCGTTGTCCCCGCTCTTGTCGCCGCGCTGTGAGTAGATGAACAGCGGGCTGAAGCGGTGGGTCCGCGGCCGCATGTCCCAAGCGTGCTCGCGGCGCTCCTGGAAGCTCTTGTCGTAGTAGCCGCTGGCGCAGGCGACGCATGTCCCCGCCCGGCCCTGGTCGAAGATCTCGGGCATTTCGGCGCGGTGGTCGACGATGTCCGGCGCCGACACCGCCCGCAGGAACGGCGTGATGGCGTAGTCCCGCCGGTCGTAGGGATCCTTGCGGCAGCCGGTGGCGTAGACGCGCTCGGCGCTCATCGGGCGCCGCGGGCCCCTCGGCTACGCCAGCAGGCGGACCGCCCGGAGCTGGAGGAAGCCGAAGCCGACCAGGAGCGCCAGCGCCGCGGCGCCGACGGCCAGCAGGGGCCAGGGGAAAGTGCCGGCCGGGTTGACCGATCCTGCCGAGGCGCTGGACTGGCCGGTGACGTGGTCCTGGTCGCTGAATACTCCACTCTGAGCAAGGATGACGTTCTCGCCCGGCTTGCCGCTGATCTTCACCGTCGCCTTGAGCACGCCGTCGGCATCGGTGACCCCGTGCGCCGGCGTGAAGGCGTAGTCGTTGTTCGGCGAGGCGAGCATGCTCAGCTCGACGGTGGCGCCGTTGACCGGCTTGCCCTTGAGCTTGAGCGTGACGGTGAGATCAGCGCTCGAGCCGGGACTGGCCTGGTGCGGGTTGGCATCGAGGGTCAGCTGGACCGCGGAATCGGTCCTGGGCGGCTTCACGAAACCGTGGCTGTTGTCGAAGCTGGGGGCGGTGCTGCTGCCACCGCCGCCCGGACCACCCGACGACCCGGGAGCCTGCCCCGCGACGATGGTTATCGGCAGCGCGTTGCCGGGTGCCCCCGAGGCCGCCGTCAGCACCAGCGGGTAGCGGCCGGGCTGGAGGTCGGTGGGCAACCCGACCAGGACGCTGTCGCGGCTCCAGAGCAGGATGGCGGCGGGATGCCCCCCGACGGTGGCGCTGCCGGCGGCAGACCCCAGGCTCTTGCCGTCGACCACCACCTGTGACCCCCCGGGGACATTGTCCGACTCGAGCTTGTCGATGTGGGGCACGATGCCAAAGTCGACCGTGTTGGCCGCGACGCCGTCGGAACGAGTTATCACGGTCGAGCCGGTGTCCGAGTCAGCACTGAGGGTGAAGGAGATCGACTGGTCGGACCAGCTGTTGACAGCCTGGTCGACCCCACCGGTGGTGACCTTGCCGGGGCTGCTGCCGAAGTTGTACCCGGACAGGTTGACGGCATCGCCGGCGGAGCCCCGGTTGGGGGCGATCGTCTTGACCAGCGGGTTCAGCGAGATCGACGGCGCGCTGACCGAACCGTACCCGTTGACGCTGACGCCGATGGCGCCCGACTGCGCCCCCGGCGGGATGGTGGCGCTGATGGCGCCGGGGCTCCAGCTCACGCCCTGGCCGACGAGGCCGCCGGGGAAGGTCAGGCTGCCGCCGCTGCCGAGGTTGGCGCCGCCGAGGGTGATGCGGTCGCCGACAACCTTGCCCGTGATGGTGCCCCCCTGCAGCGTCGGCGGCTGGAAGGTGAATGTGCCGGCACTCATCGACGCCTGCTGGGATTGGAGGTTGGGATTGTTGGCGTCACCACTGACCTGGAATGAGATCCACGTGTCGCCGCTGCTGGTGCCGGGGGCGAAGCTGATGGTCGGGCCCCAGCTGGCCGGCTTGACCTGGCCGCCGACGGTGAGGGTGAGCGACGAAGAGGCCGTCGGCGGGTGGAGGTTGTTGCCGTTGATCGTGACCTGGGTGCCCACCGGGCCGGCCGCCGGGCTGTCAGAGCCGCTGGGCTGGATCGTCACCTGGGGATAGAACCCGCTGCCGCTGGTGTTGGTGGATGTGTTGCTGGGGTCCAGAACCTGGATCCTGGCGGCGACGTTGAACGACGGGACCTGGACAACCAGGCGCCGGTTGGTGCAGACAGTGGAGCTGGCCGAGGAGGGCTTGACCTGGTGGGCACCCGAGCCGTCGACGGCGTTGAAGATCACCGTCGGCAGACCCGACAAGCCGCAGTCGCCGGGGCTGATGTCGCTGGAGAAGTGGTCGCCGTTGACGACCAGCAGCTGTCCGGGGCTTACGACATAACCGCCCAGGCTGCCGATGACCGGTGGGCTGCCAAGAGTCGCCGCACCACCCGTCATCGCGGCGCCCAGGGAGGCGACGCAGGCAAGGACGGCGGCACGCGCCAGGCGACGGCTCATGACTGAAGGTCCGCCGTGACGACGTAGCGCTGGCGCGCCAGGGCCCCCGCCCACAGTGGCCAGCAAGTGGTGAAGGTCAGGTTGGGTTTGCCGGTGGAGGCGCTGATAGATAGGTCGTCGGACTCGGCGACCCTGAAGCCGGTGACCTTGTAGGTGAAGCTGCCGTAGTCGGTGACGACGTCGATGGTCTCGCCCTTCTTGAGGTTGCCCCACTGTTGCGAATAGGAGTTGTGGTTGGAGATGACGACGTTGTCGGCCTCGCCCGGATAGGCCGTGCCCGTCAGGTGGCCAGGGCCGCCCGAGAGGACCTGGTTGTTGGTTCCCTCAAGAACGATGCCGCTGAAGTTGATCGAGGGAACGGTGATCTTGGCCAGTGGGATCCCCTCAGCCTGGCGGGGCCGATGCATGCTGACCAGGTGGCCCGGCTGGTTGGCGGCGGCGGTCGTGTGCTCTTTGTTCCAGGCGTCGGAGAGCTCGTTCTGCCTGGTGATCTGGTACCCGACGTTGGCGCCGACGTAGAGAAAGAGAGAGATCGCGATTCCAAACATCAGCCAGCTGGCTAACCTGATCCGGCTGGCGCGGTGCATCGTCCGTCAATTAATTGAGGGGCACGGTGGTAGCCGCGACCCCCAACACCTCGAGACTTAGGCCTTTTCCGGCCGTGTCCGGAAGACTTGGATGCCCGCGCCGGCGAGGACCAGCAGGGCGGCAATAATGCCGAGCAACCACTCGGAGCTGCCCGTGTTGGGAACTTGCACCGGGTTGCAGTTCTGGGTGCAGCTGGCACCCAGGGTGCTCGGCTCCAGGCTGGCGGCACTGTTGGCAACACCGAGCTGGATGTCCAGCAGCTGCATGTTCCCGGTGGCCGCTCGAGGCGCGGCGGCGGCGCGGGCGCCGGCTGCGGCCGGCGGACTACCACAGAGCGTGAGCGCGCCCAGGATGCCGAGGTTGGAGAGACCAGGCACCTTGGAGCAATCCACGTTGGCGCTCACCTCGAGGGTGACGATGCCTGCGGTCCCGTTCTTGATCGGCCCGGTGCTGTTGACGGTGGCGCCGCGCGCCAGCGTGATGGTGATCAGCCCGTCAAGCGGGGTCCCGGGAAGCGCCGGGAGCACGGCTGGGATGGCACAGGCGGTGCCGCTGACCCCACCGGGGATCGAGATGACACAGGTCGTGCCGGGGGGCAGGATGGCGTCGATGTTGAGGCCGCTGAGGGCCTTCAGGCTCTGCCCCAGGATCGAGATGTCGGCAATCGTGCCGGTGGCCGACTGCTTCGACGGGTTGGTGCCGTCCAGGGTGACGTTGGAGGTGCCGTGGACCGCGTCCAGCGTCAGCAGCGCCTTGTCCAGGCTGAGGCCGAGGCTGCCGATCCCCGGGATCGCCTTCAGGACGCTGAGCAGGTTGACGTTGGTCAGCTGCAGGACCTTGACGTTGGCCAGGTCGCCGATGGCGTTGGCCTGGACCGTGCCATCGCTCTTGCGAAGAACAGTGGCCAGGGCCGTGGAGGGACCGGTGCTCAGCAGGTCGTTGAGCGAAAGCGTCCCCAGACCCAGCCCGGTCAGGCCAGTGAGAACCCCATTGATGGCGGCGACCAGGGTGTTGTAGGCGCTGTTCAGGGTGGTGATCACTGTGGCAAGGAGAGCATTGGCCTGGCCCGTGATCGTGGTAATGGTCCCACCAAGGACGGTGCCGACACTGCCGAGCCCAAGGCCCGACAAAGTGTTGGTGAGGATGCCGTTGACGTCCGAGTCCAGCGTTGAAATCAGCGTCGCAAGGGCGCTGAGGCCGGCGGGCAGGTTAACCAGCGAGATGGCCCCGGTTGGGATCAGGTTGAGGCTGCTAACGGTGTTGGACCCGGTGGCGTCGCTGGGCATCGCCCGCGCCGTGAAGTCCGAGAGGTTAAACGGACCCGAGGTTACGATTCCGCCCTTGGCCGTCACGTTGCTGTTGTTGATCTCGTCGGGGAAGTTGACCGAGTAGCTGTTGAGGATGTTCGCCGAAGGGTTGCCGAGGGTGTCGGCGATCGAGGAGCCGAGGTTCGTGATCGCCGTCCCGATGGCTGTGATGTCGTTGCTGATGGTGGTGACCTGGCCACCCGTCAAAAGCGGGAGGTTGAGCGCGGCCAGCTTGGCCACCAGGTTGCTCATGACCTGGTTCAGTGCTGCCGTAAGCAGTGGTGTCAGTTGGTCAAGGAGCGCTTTCGGGATCTTGTTGAGCGCGGTCTTCAGCAGCGCCAGCTCCGTTGAGAGTGCGGCGTCGTCAATCGACACGGGAGTTGTTGACGCGGTGCCACCGGTCAGCGCCTGTCCCGCGGCTGCCTTACCTTGCGAAGTCGCTCCGTCAAGGGATACGGCCAGGGGTGAGAGCGGATTGTTCAGGTCGGAAAGGATCCCGGTGATAACGGTGCCGCCAAGGCCGGCGGTCTGAAGGATCGTGTTCAGCTCGGTCGTGAGCAAGCCGAGGTTGAGGTTGACCACCGAGTTGGGATTGGCCGAAATACTGAGAGCCTGCCCATTCGCCGCGCCCTGGTAGTAGGTGATGGGGTCAGCAGCCAGCGCTGGCGCCGCGCTCAAAGACATCACGCCGAAGACAACGACGGCAGTCGTCAGGCGCGCCAAGCGCCTCTGCAGGCGATTCACTTTTCGGTTGGCCCTCCCGCCACGGCGTGAACCCGCACACCGGGTCCGCGAACCCAGGCGTAATTAG
>JBARRR010000047.1:0-27798 GCA_049644325.1 Candidatus Dormiibacterota bacterium | reverse complement strand
CGCCAGAGCCTCCACGGCAAGGCCCCGGTGATCGCCGGCCGGCGCGCGCGCGGACTGGGCATCCGCAGCGGTTGCGTCGCCGGGAGCCTGGGCCACGGTTGGCAGGATTCGCTAGAGGACGCCTTCGACGAGGTGGTCGAAGCGCGGGGCCTTGAAGACCCGGCGGCGGCGGTCAGCGCCGCCGCGGCAAGGCTGCTCTAGCCCGCCTCAGCGTCGGGGTCGACGCCATCGTCCCCCCCAGGCGTCGCCGGCGTCAGCACCGCCTGGCAGACCGAGCAGGTGTCGATGTGCTGCTTGACTAGCAGACGCTGGCTCCGGCGCAGGCTGCGCGCGGGGATGCTGCCGAGGAGCTCCTGGAGCCCCAGGCACTTGTCCTCGCCGTCGGCGTCGACGAACCCCATATAGAGGTATTCAGCCTTGAACCGCTTGCGGGCCCGGTGGAGCAGGGTCTCGATGGCGCTCTCGGAAAGCCCCATCACCTGGGCAATGCCGCTGTAGGTGAGGCCCTGCAGCTCCCGCAAGCTGAGGACGGTGCGGTAATTCTCGGGCAGCTTGGCGGCCACGTCCCAGACCTCGCGGCGCAGCTCGCGCATCGCCAGGGCGTCCTCCGGATGACCGGCCATGTCGGTGCTGGGGATGCTCTGAAGGACCTCGTCGGGACCTTCGATGCCAACCACCGTCGGCGTTGCCCGGGGGCCTTCCTCTGGGTTGGTCTGCCCCTGCCCCCGCTTGCGCCGCCGCAGCTCGTCGTAGCAGAGGTTGGTGGCGATGCGATGTATCCAGGCCGAGAAATTGAAGCCCTCGTCGACCCGGTCCAGCGATCTCAGCACGCGGAAGAACGTCTCCTGGGTCAGGTCCTCGGCGAGCAGCGGGTCTCGCACCAGGCGGTTGGTGAGCCCGGAGATTGGTTGGTGATAACGAATGAAAAGCTGGTCGAAGGCTTCGACGCTACCGGCCTGAAAGGCCCTGACCAGCTCGATGTCTCCCGGGTCGGAAGACTCGGCTGTTTGTGGTTGCAACGAAGTCCCCAATAAGGCTGGAGTGGCAGGCGGCATCATAGCATCGTGCCGTATACGTTACCGTGCCGTTCGGCATTCTCGTTGCCTGACCGTTACTGTGCCTGATGTGACGACGGCATCGCTCGTGCAAGGAACTCGGGGCTTTTCCCGTTACACGCTCGAGACAGGATATCGGGGGATCACGTTGTATCCTTCGGCTCGAATTCCAAGGAGGTGAAGGGTAGGTCTTGGCCAATCTGACCGTGCGGTTTGCTGACAACGAGGTCATCGAAGGGACCGCCGACGACTTCAGCCTCGAGTCCCCCGACTTCCACCTCAAGGTGGCCCGGGGGACGGGGAACAACGAGGCGGCCCTGGTTCCGCTGCCCGCTGTCAAGAAGATCCGGCTTGACTCCGGCCCCGCTGACGAGCACGCCGCCGCCGCCGACAAGAAGGTGGCGATCAGGCTGCAGGACGGGGAGGTCGTGCGCGGCTACCTCAATGGCAGCCTGGAGCAGCACAAGTACGGGCTCTCGCTGACCCTCTACTCGCGCGACAAGCAGACCATGGACACCCTGGCCATCCCCTACACCGCCCTGAAGGCGCTCTTCTTCGTCAAGACCTGGGACAGCCGGCCTCCCGGGTTCCAGGCGCCTGGCAACGTGGACGCTCCGCTGACGCAGCTGCTGGGCGACATCCGGGAGGTGACCCGCCTTTACAGGTCGGGCAAGCTCACCCGTCCCGAGTTCCTCTCTCAGCGCAAGGCCCTGCTGGACCGCATCTAAGCCCCCTCGCACCCGCGTGCCGGGTGCTCGAAGAGCGCTGACCGCCGCCACCAACGAGGGCCTGTCGGGCAACGTTGCCGACGTCCGGTGGGGACGGGATGGGAACCCTATTAACGTCGGACGGCGGGCGCGATGTGCGCGCCCTTGCGCGCATGAATCTCAAGAAGGACATGTAAAGGGGAACGAGATTGACAAAGTTCCGTGTAAGCACCTATGGTGCCGATAGGCACACCCTTATGTGGACGTCCTGCGTATCTCAATAGGCGGGTTACGCAGACGCATCGGTGATGCATTGAGCAACCACAAGGAGGAGAGAGTTGCGACTATCTGCGTTCAAGCTCAGGGCGCTGTCCCTGGCTTCCATGGCCGGCGTCCTGCTGGTCGCTTGTGGGAGCTCTTCTGGACAGAGCCAGAACCTGGCGTCTGACCAGACGCTGAAGTTCCCATACTTTCAGGAATTCGGGACCCTGGATCCTGGCATTCTCGACGCGGAAGTCGACTCCGAAATCGCGCAGAACATCTTCAATGGCCTGACGCGGTTCGACAACAACCTCACGATCCAGCCCGATATCGCCACCGACGTTCCCACCGCCAGCAATGGCGGCGTTTCGGCCGATGGCCTGACCTACACTTTCCACCTGCGGAAGGACGTGACCTTCTCCAACGGTGACAAGGTCACCTCGAAGGACGTTCTCTACTCCTGGAACCGCGCCGCGGCCCTGCAGGGCCCGTACGCGAGCAACCTCGGCGCCATCACCGGCTTTAGTGCCGTGGCCAAGGCCACCAAGGCGCTGGGCCTCAAGCCCAAGAAGCCGGGCGCAACCGCCACCGACGCCGAGAAGCAGGCGTTCGTCGACGCCAGCAAGAACTTCCAGACCCAGGTGGAGACCAAGCTGGCCGCCAACGACCCGAAGTTCGCCATGAGTGGTCTGACCGCTCCTGACGACTACACCGTGGTCGCCAAGCTTAGCTCCGCGGCAGGATGGTTCCTGTCGGCGATCACCCTGGAGTCAACCACCGGCATGATCGTTGACCAGAAGGTCATCGTTGCCAACGCGCGGGACTGGTGGACCAAGCCGGAGACCCTGATCGGTACCGGCGCCTTCAAGATGACCGCGCATACGGCCAAGCAGTCTGCGGACTTCGCCCCGGTCGCCAACTGGTGGGGCAGCCCCAAGCCGGTCCTCACCAAGGTTCACATGGATATCCACGATCCCAGCTCGCAGTCAACGGACATCGCGGCCTGGGAGCAGGGTCAGTACGACCTGGTCGGCTACGGCGGTAACAGCCAGCTGCCCAAGGCGGACATCCTGCGCATCCAGAAGGACCCGAACGAGAAGTCGCAGCTGACGCTGCAGCCCAAGGTGCGCACCACCTGGGTGACGTTCAACGTCAACTCGTCCCACGCGGGCAAAGGTCCGTTCACGGACCAGAGCGGAACGGCTAGCACCCTGACCATCGATGGTCAATCCCAGGGCATCAACCTTGCCGCCACCACCGGCAACGCCCATGACCTCCGCCTCGCCTTCGCGCTGGCGGTGGACAAGGACAAGCTGGCCAGCGTGGTCTGCTCCAACGTCATCTGCGCCCCGGCCAAGGGTGGTCTCATCACCAAGGGCCTCCTGGGGTACTGGGGTGATGACAAGGACCCGCTGGGCAAGTTCGACGCCTCGCAGGCCAAGACCCTGCTTCAGAAGGCCGACCCCAATGGGACCCTCACCAAGGGAATCAAGTACTCGTACAACACGGGTGCTCCTAACGATGACGTGGCCACGTTCCTCCAGGACCAGTGGCAGACCAACCTGGGCGTGAAGGTGGACCTGGATCCGCATCCAGACGCCAGCGCGTTCATTTCCGACCGCCTGGGCGGCAAGTACATGCTGAGCCGTGATGGCTGGCAGGCCGACTACAACCATCCCCAGGACTGGTACGACAACCTCTGGGGCGCGCAGGCCGAAACCGGCACCTCAAACTCCAGTGGGTACGACTCCAAGACGTATGACGACACCCTGGCCAAGGCAGACGGTCTGGCCCTGGACCAGGCACTGCCGGAGTACCAGAAGCTGCAGCAGGAGCTGAGCGACAACGCCGTCTACATCCCGCTGTACTACTCGGTCGGCCAGTTCCTGTTCAAGCCGTACCTCAAGGGAGCCGGCTCGAACAACTTCTTCGACCACTACTGGAACGAGATCTCGATCCTCCAGCACTGAGGTCGTAGCGCAAGGGGCCCCGGAGTCTTCTCCGGGGCCCCAACTCTTTTCCAAGAAAAATCCGGTCAAATTCCGGGGCCAAGTTTGATAATGAGTTCATGCTGACGCGGGGCACGCTGGCCTACATCGGCCAGCGACTTGTCCTCATCGCCTTCACGGTGGTGGCCGTCTCCTCGCTTGTGTTCATTGGCATCCACCAACTGCCCGGCAACGCCTTCATCAGCGAGCGCGTGCGGGGCGACCGCCTCGAGCTGGTCCTGCATGAATACGGCCTCGACCGGCCACTCACGGAGCAGTACCAGGAGTGGGCGACCAATGCCTTCCTGCATGGCGACCTGGGCCAATCATTCGTCAACCGCGGCCTTGATATCACGCCCCTCGTGCTGCGCGAGCTAACCGTCAGCGCCGAGGTCGGCGGAACCGCACTGCTCATCACCATCGGCCTGGGGATGTTGCTGGGGGTGATCGCCGCCATCAAGCAGAACACATGGATCGACTACCTGCTAACCACGACGTCAGTGATCGGGTACAGCATGCCCAGCTTTGTCCTGGCCAGCTTCCTGCTCCTCTTCTTCGCCGTGTTCTTAGCCAGCGCCACCGGCGGGGCTTTCTACTACCCGCTGCACTGGTCGGGCACCTATGGCGACCCCATCGAGCTGAGCATCCCCGCGTTCGCCCTCGGCTTCCCATATGCGAGCATCGTGGCCCGGCTGACGCGCGCAAGCATGCTCGAGGTGATTCGTCAGGACTACATCCGGACGGCGCGGGCCAAGGGTCTGCGTGAGCGCGTGGTGATCATCCGCCACGGTCTCCGAAACGCGCTGATCCCGGTGACCACGATCCTGGGTCCGCTGGTGATCGGCATCATCACCGGCAGCGTGGTTATCGAGTCGATATTCACCATTCCCGGGCTGGGCAAGGAGTTCGTCGGCAGCATCCTCCGCCACGACTACAACATCACCATCGGGGTGTTCACGATGTACGCGCTGATGGTGGGGGTGGCCAACCTCCTGGTCGACATCAGCTACACCGCCATCGATCCCAGGATCCGCTACTGATGGCCACCGCCGCCACCGCCGCCACTGCCGAAGAGCTCGAGCTCGCCGGCGGGACCGTGGTCCGCGAGCAGGTAAGCCTCTGGGTCGACAGCTGGCGTCGCTTCCGTCGCAACCGCCTGGCGCTGCTTGCGGCCGCCTACCTCGTGCTCCTGATTGTGGACGCGATCGTCACCATCTTCTGGACTCCATACAACATGTCGAGCGTCGGGCTTCTCACTCCCTACGACGGTCCCACCCTGGCCCATCCCCTCGGCGCCGACTCCCTCGGACGCGACCTGCTCAGCCGCCTGATGCTGGGCGCCCAGGTCTCGCTGATCGTCGGACTGGGCACGCAGGTCCTGGTGATCAGTGTGGGCGTGGTTGTGGGCCTCGTGGCGGGCTACTTCCGCGGCATCCTCGACACCATCATCACGCTTATCCTCAACGTCTTCTACGGCATTCCCGACCTGCTGGTGGCGCTGATCCTGCTGACCATCCTCGGCACCCGCGGCCTCTTCCCGATCATCTTCGCCATCGCGGTTACCCGCTGGATGGACATGGCCAGGTTGGTTCGTGGCCAGGCCCTGAGCATCCGCGAGCGCGAGTTCGTCGAGGCCGCCCGCGCCAGCGGGGCGCGGCCGCACCGCATCCTCTTCGGCCATATTCTGCCCAATGCCCTGGGACCGATCATCGTCCAGGCCACCTTCGGCATCCCCACCGCGATCCTATTCGAGGCGTTCCTCAGCTTCCTTGGGGTTGGTGTCGCGCCGCCCACGCCGTCATGGGGCTCGATGGCGTCCGAGGGCGTCCAGGCCATCCGTCTGGCGCCGCACATCGTGCTGGCACCGTCCCTGGCGCTGATGGTCACGCTGCTGGCCTTCAACTTCCTGGGCGACGGGCTCCGGGACGCCTTCGACCCCCGGCAGAAGCGTTAGGCAGGGTCGTTGGCCAATCCAATCCTCGAGGTCAAGAACCTCAAGACCAACTTCTTCACCGACGACGGGGTGGTGCAGGCCGTTCGCGACGTGAGCTTTGACCTCTACCCTGGCGAGACCCTGGGGATCGTGGGCGAGTCCGGGTGCGGCAAGAGCGTGACCGCCCTGTCGCTGATGGGCCTGGTCCAGCCGCCCGGCAAGGTGGTCGACGGGCAGGTCCTGTTCCAGGGCGAGGACCTTCTCAAGCTCTCGTCCGAGGAGATGCGTGAGATCCGCGGCCGCGACATCGCCATGATCTTCAAGGACCCGCTGAGCTCGCTCAACCCTGTCCTCAAGGTCGGCTACCAGGTCGAAGAGGCGATGCTGGCCCACCACAAGTTCAAGCGCAACCAGGCCGAGCCGCGGACGGTCTCGCTGATGGACCAGGTTCGGATCCCCGGCGCCAAGACCCGGGTTGACGACTACCCCCACCAGTTCAGCGGGGGGATGCGCCAGCGCGTCATGATCGCCATGGGGCTGTCCAATGAGCCCGAGATCCTGATCGCCGACGAGCCCACCACCGCCCTCGACGTCACCGTCCAGGCCCAGATCCTGGAGCTCCTGCGCGACCTAAACCGGGAGCTGCGAACCTCGATCATGCTCATCACCCACAACCTCGGCGTGGTCGCGGGGATCTGCTCGCGGGTGATCGTGATGTACGCCGGCCAGATCGTGGAGGAGGGCCCCGTCAACCAGATCTTCGAGAACCCGCAGCACCCCTACACCTGGTCGCTGCTGCGCTCGCTGCCCAGGATCGACGCCAGCCGCCATGACCGGTTGCGCTCGATCGAAGGGTTGCCCCCCGACCTGATCAAGCCACCCCAGGGCTGCGCCTTCCATCCCCGCTGCCCCTTCCGCGTCGAGAAGTGCTTCACGGTGGATCCCCCACTGGAGCAGGTCGAGGCCAACCAGAGGGCGGCCTGCTGGGTGACGATGAAACGCGCCAATGAAGAGATGGGCGCCAGGGACATCATCGATACCAGCCCGGGCGCGGCCAGCGGTATTCACCCGGGCGGCCGCAAGGCTGCCGAGGAGGGCCCCAGCCTGATCGCCCCAGAGGAGGTCACGAGTGGCTAGCTCGGCTGTGGCCGACGTCGGTGGCGCGGCGGCGGCGGTCGGCGAGCCCCTGGTCCGGGCCGTTGGCCTGACGAAGCACTTCAGCGTCGGCGTCGGCCAGACGGTGAGGGCGGTGGACGACGTGAGCTTCGACATCATGCCGGGCGAGACGCTTGGCCTGGTGGGCGAGTCGGGCTGCGGCAAGTCGACCCTGGGTCGTGTGGTCTGCCAGCTGATCAAGGCCACCGCGGGCAGCCTGTTCTTCGAAGGCGAGGACCTGACCCAGGTGAGGGGCGAGAAGCTGCGTCAGATACGCCGCCAGATCCAGATCATTTTCCAGGACCCGTACGCGTCCCTCGATCCACGGATGACGATCGGGGACATCATCGCCGAGCCTCTGGTCAACTTCGGAATCGTCCACGGCAAGGCCAAGGACACCCGGATCCAGGAGCTCCTCCGCATCGTTGGCCTCAACCCCTACTTCAACAACCGCTACCCGCACGAGTTCAGCGGTGGGCAGCGGCAGCGCATCGGTATCGCCCGGGCGCTGGCTCTGAACCCCAAGCTGATCGTCTGCGACGAGCCGATCTCGGCCCTGGACGTCTCGATCCAGGCCCAGATCATCAACCTCCTCGAGGACCTGCAGCGCGAGTTTCACCTCACGTACCTGTTCATCGCCCACGACCTATCGGTGGTGCGCCACATCAGCGACCGCGTGATGGTGATGTACCTGGGCAAGGCCTGCGAGATCGCGCCCTCCGAGGAGATCTACACCAACCCCAAGCACCCCTACACCAAGGCGCTGCTCTCGGCCATCCCCGTGCCCGACCCGAGGGTCGAGTCACAGCGGCGCCTGATCGAGCTCAAGGGCGAGATCCCGTCGCCTATCCACCCGCCGAGTGCGTGCCGTTTCCACACCCGCTGCCCGATCGCTGAGGTGCCTGGGGTGTGTTCCGAGGTCGAGCCTCCGCTGGAGGAGAAGCTCCGCGGCCACTTCGCCGCCTGCCACTTCGCCGACAAGACGATCCAGGGGATGTAAGCCCGCCGGGCCGGCGGGTGGATGATGTCGCCGCTCTTCGTCCGGCCCGGGCCCGAGGCCGAGTACTTCGGCCCCGTTTGTCACGAGGTGCTCGGTCCATGGTTTGCCGAGCGAGGCTTCGTGCCCGCCGACTCGCTGATCAACGCCACCCTGGTGGTATGGCGGAGCAGAAAGTTCTTCGTCGAGGTCAACTACTGGCCCAGCGACAGGCCAGACTTCTATGTGATGGTGGGGCTCGGGTTCATACGCGACCTGCCGCCGAGCTTCATGGTCATTCCCCGAAAGCCTGACCGCTCCGGCATCGGGCTCTGGGAGGCGGTCACCGATGACGAGGACCGGGCGGTGCTGGCCGATACATTCCGTGATGAGGCGGGGCTGCGACGGCTGCTCGGCCGGATTCGTGATTGCGCGCTGGGGTACGCCGAGCCGCTGCTGGGCGACGTCGAGGCGATGAAACAGGCGATCCGCAATCGCAAGAGGCCCGGCTAGCACCGGAGGTCATGGTCTGCATTTTCGGTCCGGGCCAGGGGATCTACAAATTTGCGTAGCTATACAGATTTGTGATAGCATACGTACATGCGTTCGGGAGAGGCGCCTGAAGACCTGGGTCTCGCTGGGGAGCTTTTCGAGGAGCTGAGGCGAGTCACCGGCCGGTTGCGTGAGATCAGCATCGACGGACTCGAGCCTGCGCAGCTGGCCAGATACATACGCCTTATTCGCGCCCACATCGACCAGGCGGAGTTGCTTGGGGCCCGGGCCGTCGCGAGATTCGAGCGGGTGGAGGGGCACGCCGGAACCGGCGCATCCGACGCGGTCGACTTCTTGAGTCGCGATTGCAAGATGTCTCCCGAGTCGGCCATGGACCGGGTCATGTTGGCCCGCCGGCTGGATACGCTGCCGTCCACGGTGGAATTGCTCAGAGACGGCAAGCTCAGCTTCGAGCAGGCCGCGGTGATGTCCCGTAACACTGCCAAGGTGCGGCCGGAAGACGTTGCTACCGTCGAGGCCAGGCTGCTAGAGACCGGTGCTGGAGCAATGAACGCGGGACGGCTGCGGCACCATGCGGCGGCGGTGGTGGCCGAGGTTGATGGCGAAGTGTTGCGACGGGATGCGGCCAGGGCTCGGGAGCGGCGGGAGTTCAGGATCGGTCCCACTGTCGACGGCAGCGCCTCCGTCTCCGGCAACCTGACCAGCGAGGGCGCCGCCTACTTGCGGGCTGGACTCGAGCTTTTCATGTGCCCCGTCGGCGCCCAGGATCCCCGCACCGCGCTGCAGCGGCGGCATGACGCCCTAGTGCAGCTCGCCAAGCAGTCGGTCTTGGACGGTGGCAGCAACATCGGCAACGCGCATCAGCCTGACGACGGTGGTACCGACACCGAGTCGGGCGGCACCGGCAGCGGGCACGCCCGGCGGCCCCAGCTGGTGGTGGTGGCGCCGCTCTCGGCGATGATGGGCCAGGACGGCCCTCCGGCTCTACTCCAGGGCCTGGTTCCGATCTCCCAGGAGGAGCTTGACCTCTTGGTCTGCGAGGCCGACCTCAGCGCGGTGCTCAAAGACGCCGCCGGCAACATTGCCTTCGCCGGCAAGCGGGCCCGGACCTTTTCCCCGGCCAAGCGGAAAGCGATGCTGGCGACCAACCCGACCTGCGCCTTTGACGGCTGCAACCTTCCGGCGATCGATGCCACGATGCACCACGTCGACGAGTACGCCGACGGTGGCCTGACCACAGTCGACACCGGCGGCCCCAGTTGCTGGGTGCACCACCCCATGATTCACGTCGAGGGTTGGGCCCTGGTGGCCAAGGGCGATGGCACCTTCCGGACGCTGGCTCCCCGGGATCCCGACAATCCCAAGTCCAGGACGTCGGTCGGGAACGAAAACGGCGCCGTCGCGAAGCGATCTTCAAGCGCAAGGCGGCGCGACGACAGAAGTCGCGGCGAAGGCTGTCGAGCCAGGCTGGCGGACCGGAACGCGGAGCAGCCGGCGAGCGGGCCGGGCCCGAATCCACTGCTCGCTAGAGCTGCGTTCTTAGAGCCCCAGGCTCTTACCGATCAGATAGCGCTGGATCTCCGAGGTGCCCTCCACGATCCGGAGGATGCGGACGAAGCGGTAGATGCGCTCCAGCCCCAGCTCTCGGGTCAGGCCCATGCCACCATGGACCTGGATGGCGGTGTCGGCGGCGCGGCCGACCATCTCGGTGGCGTAGAGCTTGGAGTACGCGGCCGCCTGGATCAAAGGCTCGCCCTGGTCCGCCAGCCAGGCCATCTTGTAGGCCAGCAGGCGGGCGGCCTCGACCTCCATCGCCATGTCGGCCAGCTGGAAGGACACGCCCTGGTGCTTGCCGATGGGCTTGTTGAACTGGACCCGGTTCCTGGCGTACTCGGTGCTGGTATCGAGCAGGTACTGGCCAAAGCCCACGCACATGGCGGCGATATTGGCGCGACCGCCGGTGAGGAAGCCCATGGCGTTGTAGAAGCCCATACCGACGTCGCCGATCACGTTCTCGTCGGGGACGCGGACGTTGTCGAAGACGACCTCGCAGGGACCCTCGCCGCCATAGATGACCGCCTGGGTCTTGCCCACGCTCAGGCCCGCCGTGCCCTTCTCGACGACGAAGGCCGTGACCCCGCCGGCGGCCTTCTTCTCGGCATCGCTGACGGCGAAGACCTGGTAGAAGTCGGCGTGCTGGCCGTTGGTGATGAAATGCTTGGTGCCGTTGATCACCCAGTCGTCCCCGTCCTTGGTGGCCCGGGTGCGCATCGACTGGTTGTCACTGCCGGCGTCGGGCTCGGTCAGGCAGAAGCAGGCTGAGATCTCGGCGCGAAGAAAGGGCGGGACCAGGCGTTCACGGAGCGCTGGCTTGAGGCCGAGGAGAAGGTTGGTGGGACCCTCGGGTCCACTCAGGCAGGCGACCGCGAGGAAGCTGCCGCTCGAGCCGGCGATTTCCCGCAGGTAGGCCTGGCCCACGTACGACAGCCCGCCGCCGCCGATCTCGGTGGGCATGTCGATGCCGTAGAAGCCCAGGTCGGCAGAGCGCTGGCGCATGGTTTTGAGGTCGTCGCGCAGCCCGGGGTCATCGCCGTCGGTCTCGAGGTAGCGCTGCTTGAGCTCCGCCTCCTTGGGCAGGACCTCGCGCTTGAGAAAGTCGCGGAATGAATCCGCTAGGGCCTTTTCCTCGGGGGCGAATGCGAAGTCCATGATGGGACAGGATAACTGACGAAGCGGTCAGTTTTTTCGGCGGGCTCGAGGAAGGAATAACCACGGTTCAGCCGAATACCCCGGCGTAGAATTCGAATCCAGATGGCCGAGACCAACGGAAAGCAAAACGGCGTGCCCCACGAGACCGGGACGCAGCGTGTAAAGACCGGCCTGGCGGAGATGCTGAAGGGCGGCGTGATCATGGACGTCGTCAACGCCGAGCACGCCAAGATCGCCGAGGAGGCTGGTGCCTGCGCCGTGATGGCGCTCGAGCGGGTGCCCGCCGACATCCGCCGGGACGGCGGCGTGGCCCGCATGAGCGACCCCGCCCTGATCGCCGAGATCCAGGCGGCGGTGACCATCCCGGTGATGGCCAAGTGCCGCATCGGGCACTTCGTGGAGGCGCAGGTGCTGGAGGAGATCGGCATCGACTTCATCGACGAGTCCGAGGTGCTCACTCCCGCCGACGAGGAGAACCACGTCGACAAATGGGAGTTCAAGGTGCCGTTCGTCTGCGGCGCGCGCAACCTTGGCGAGGCGCTCCGGCGCATCAACGAGGGTGCCGCTATGATCCGGACCAAGGGCGAGGCCGGCACCGGCAACGTGGTCGAGGCGGTGCGCCACATGCGCGCTGTCAGCGGCGAGATCCGGCGACTGCAGTCGATGGCCAAGGAGGAGCTCTACACCGCCGCCAAAGAGCTGCAGGCCCCCTACGAGCTGGTGGCCGAGTGCGCCCAGCTGGGCCGGTTGCCGGTGGTCAACTTCTCTGCCGGCGGCATCGCCACCCCCGCCGACGCCGCATTGATGATGCAGCTGGGGTGCGACGGCAACTTCGTCGGCTCTGGCATCTTCAAGAGCGAGGACCCCCTGAGAATGGCCAAGGCCATCGTTGCCGCGACGACTTACTACGACCAGCCCGACAAGATCCTGGAGGCCAGTCGCGGCCTGGGCGCGGCGATGAAGGGTCTGGAGATCAGCGCAATCCCCCAGGAGGAGCTGCTCGCGTCTCGCGGCTGGTGATCGCACGGCGGCGCCGGGCAGCATGACTCGCCCCCGGGTGGGCGTGCTCGCGATGCAGGGCGCATTCCGCGAACACATCGCGGCGCTCGCGCGCCTCGGTGCCGACGCCGTGCCACTCCGCGACCCCGCCGAGCTGGACCGGCTTGATGGGGTCGTTCTACCCGGCGGCGAGAGCACGACGATGGACAAGCTGCTGCGCAAGTTCGGCCTCCAGCAACCCCTCGCCGAACGCATCCGCGGCGGCCTCCCGGTGATGGCGACGTGTGCCGGCGTGATCCTGCTGGCCGATGAGGTGCGCGACGGCCTGCCCGACCAGGAGTCGCTCCACCTGCTGCCGCTGAGGGTTCGTCGCAACGCCTACGGCCGCCAGCCGGAGAGCTTCGAAGCCGATGTTGACCTGTCGGTGCTGGATGCTCCCTTCCGTGGCGTCTTCATCCGAGCACCCCTGATCGAAGAGGTGGGGGAAGGCCTCGACGTCCTGGCCGAGATCGAGGGCGCTCCCGTGGTGGTCGGCGACACTCAGCGACTGGCGCTCACCTTCCACCCGGAGCTGACCGGCGATGACCGCATCCATCGCTACTTCCTCGAGGAGATGGTGGTCCGGGCATCAGGCAAGGCCGGCGTCGCAGGCGTCGCGACCGAAGCCGGGCAGGACGCCGAAACCCGCGAGGCCGCCGGCTGATGCCTATCCGCGCCGCCCAGGTGACCGACCTGGGCAGCATCGACGAGATCTACAACCAGGGCAAGGACCTGTCACTCCAAGGGGAGGGCGCCACCCACCCCATCCGGCTCTGGCAGATGGTCACCCGCACCTTCAGCTCGCTGCTGCCGCTGGCGACGCCCAGCGAGATGCTCTTCGTCCTCGAGGACGACAAAGGCAAGGTCGTCGGCTTCATCCAGGCCGAGATGCTGGCCTCCGCCGGGCGCACCCGGGCCTCGGAGGCGATGCGGGTGCTAAACCTCTCACTGGCGCCATCGCCGGCCGGCGCCGCCGGGGGCGCCCTGATCGACCACCTCTGCAACGAGGCCATCGCCAAGGGCGTGGGCCGCATCTACGTCCGCATCCCCGAGGGCCACCCGGTGATGGAGAGCTTCAAGGCCCACGCCTTCCGCCGTTATGCGCAGGACCGGGTCTTCTTCCGCGAGACTCTGGGGGAGCCGTCCAAGGTCGAGCCCATCCCCGGGCTGCGCGCGGCCCGGCGCAAGGACCTCTTCGGCCTCTTCACGCTCTACCTGGCGTCGACTCCGAAGCCGGTTTCCCAGGTCGAGGCTCCCGACTACGACCACTGGCGCGCGGTGCACGAGGCCGAGTGGCTGCAGCGCTTCGGCCGGCGCCCCTCCAAAAGCATGGTCGTGGAGCACGCCAACGAGATCGTCGGCTGGGTCGGCATCGAGCCCGCCCAGCCCGGGCGTCCACACACCCTGTCGATCATGGCCCGGGGTGACTTCAGCCCCCGCGGCGACCTCCAGGAGCAGCTCCTGGCGCACGCCCAGCGCGAGCTTGCCGGCCACCCGGGCGCGATCTGGTGCAACGTCCGCAACTACGACACCACCACCACCAGGGTCCTCCAGGACGCCGGTTTCGAGCACCTCGCCGGCCAGGAGCTGCTGGTCCGGGAGCTCCGCGCCCGCGCCCTGGCGCCGGCGCGCAAACCCAAGAAGGAGAAGGTGATGGCCCCGGTGTTCGGCGCCCTGGTGCGGATGGGGCCGCTGCCCTCGCGGCAACCGAGCCGTGGCCGAAGGATCGCCTCCTGAGCCTCACCGGCAAGCACGACGACTGGACGGCTGAGCTCGACCTGATGCTCAGCACCCTGCCGCCGCGGGTGCGCGACGCCGCCCGACCAGCGATGGAGGGTCGTGGTGAGCTGCTCGAGATCGTGATGGACCTGGGCCGCGAGCCCGAGGCGCGGTTCATCGACTCCGAGTTCCTGCTCGGGACCGTGCCGGTGACCCAGGCCGACCTCGACTATGTCTCCTCCCGGGTCGGAGCCTTCGGCGACGACAACCGCGCCGGGATCGCGCGAACGCTGCACCGGATCTCGGCGATCCGCAACCGCCAGGGCGACATCGTCGGGCTGACCTGCCGTGTCGGCCGCGCCGTCACCGGGACCATCGACCTGATCAAGGATCTGGTCGTAAGCGGCCGCTCGATCCTGCTCCTGGGACGCCCTGGGGTAGGGAAGACCACGATGCTGCGGGAGTGCGCCCGGGTCCTGGCTGACGAGCGCCGCCAGCGGGTGGTCATTGTCGACACCTCCAACGAGATCGGCGGCGACGGCGATATCCCCCACCCGGGCATCGGGCGGTCGCGGCGGATGCAGGTGCGCACGCCGACCCTGCAGCACGCCGTGATGATCGAAGCAGTCGAAAACCACATGCCCGAGGTCATCGTCATCGATGAGATCGGCACCGAGCTGGAGGCGATGGCGGCGCGGACCATCGCCGAGCGTGGCGTCCAGCTGATCGCCACCGCCCATGGCGGCAGCCTCGACAACCTGCTCGTCAATCCCACCCTCAACGACCTCCTCGGCGGCATCCAGACCGTGACCCTGGGCGACGAGGAGGCGCGGCGCCGCGGCAGCCAGAAGTCGGTCCAGGAGCGCAAGGCGCCTCCCACCTTCGACGTGCTGGTCGAGATCCAGGAGCGCCAGCAGCTGGTGGTCCATACCCCGCTCGACGAAGTCGTCGACCTCGCCCTCCGCGGCCAGTTCAAGCCCCCCCAGCTGCGGGTCAAGCGCCCTGACGGCTCGGTGGTGACGCAGATGGCGTCGCTGCCGCCGGCGCCGGGAGAGCGGCGGGGCAAGCGCAAGGATGCCGCGGGGACATCGACCCCGCGCCGAGCGCGGGCCGCCTACGAGCCGATCTCGATCTTCCCCTACGGCGTCAGTCGCAGCCACGTCGAGCAGTCGGTCCGCGACCTGGGGGTGCCGGTGCGCATCCTGCACCACCCCGAGGCCGCCGACCTGGTCCTCACCCTCAAGAACTACTACCGGCGCAAAGACTCCCCGATACAGCAGGCGGAGTCACACGGGACCCCGGTCGAGGTGCTCCGCTCCAACAGCGCGGAGCAGGTCCGGAGCGCCCTGGCGCGCCTCTACAACCTCGACGAATAGGGGTTTTCAGCGGCGCTGACGGCACCCTGGCCGCCGGGGTGACCGAGGGGTGGCACGCGGGTATGATTCCGCGATGCGCGGGTTCCTGGTCAGCTTCGAGGGAGGCGAAGGGTCGGGTAAGACCACCCAGGCGGGGCGGCTGGTGACGTCGCTAGAGGCCCAGGGCCTGCCGGTGACCGCCGTCCGCGAGCCGGGTGGAACCGTGCTCGGCGAGAAGGTCCGCGAGATCCTGCTGGACGTCGAGCACCACGACATGGCGGCGTGGGCCGAGGCCAACCTGTACACCGCGGCGCGAGCCCAGCTGCTGAAGGAGGTGATCATTCCCCGCATGGCCAAGGGCGATATCGTCGTAGCCGACCGCTTCTCCGATTCCACCTTCGCCTACCAGGGCGCCGGTCGTGGCCTCGAGATGCAGGTGCTGATGGCGATGCAGATGGTCCTCAAGGTGCGGCCCAACCTGACCCTGCTGCTGGACCTGGACCCGGAGATCGGGCTCCGGCGCGGCGACGCCGCCGGCGGTGGGCGCGACCGGATCGAGGCCGAGGACCTCTCATTCCACGGCCGGGTCCGCGAGGGCTACCTCGACTTCGCCCGCCGCGACCCCGATCGCTACCACGTGGTGGACGCCGCCCAGGACCCCGAGACGGTCGCCGCCGAAAGCCTTCGCGTTACCCTAGAGCGGGCCGCGGCCCACGGCATTGCGGTGGCATCGACATGAAGAGCGAAGTCGCGATGAAGATGGTGGTGGCGATCATGCACGGCGACGACGCCGCCGACTGCAGCGATGCCCTCTCTGACAAGGGCATCCCCACCACCAGGCTCGACTCCAAGGGCGGCTTCCTCCAGCGTGGCAATGCCACCCTGCTCTGCGTGGTCGCGGAGCCCCAGGTCGACACCGTCATGGAGGTCCTGAGGCAGCGCAGCAAGAGCCGGACCGAGTTCCTCAACCCGATGCCGCCGCTGGTTGAGCCGGGAGACTTCTTCGTTCCCTACCCGGTCGAGGTCGAGGTCGGCGGCGCCATCGTCTTCGTCATCGACGTGGAGCGCTTCGAGAAGCTCTAGTCCGACTAGCCGCACCTGAATTGGAACCGAACGCAACCCCGCTCGGTATCCTTGGAGAGTGAAAGGATCTGCGGTTTAGGCATTTGAGCTCGAAAGCGGAAAGACGCGCCAATCGTGCTCGAGTCGCCGCCGGGGGGACGGCCGCGACGCCGCCTGGGCGGGTCGAGATCAAGGGTGACCCCGCCTTCTTCCGACGGATCAACTATCGCGCCGTCCTGGCTGGGCTGGCGGTCGCGATGGCCGTGTACGTGGCCCTTAGCTACGCACTGGCGCTGCTCGGCGGCACGGGTGATGGTGTCGCTGCCTACTTCGGCGTCAGCGCGGTCGCCATGTTCGCCGGCGGCCTCAGCGCGGGCATGATCGAGCCCAAGTACGGCGTGCTCAACGGGCCGCTGGTTGCCGTCGTCTTCATCCTGGTCACCTTCGTCCTCACGTTCTTCAACGAGCTGCAGCAGGTCAAGATCGTGGGCCCTTTGGGGCTCGGGCCGATGCGCGTGGACAAGGTCTTCGCCACCGACCTGCCTCAACTCTTCTTCTCAAGCCTCGGTGGCTGGACCGCGGGGATGATCGAGCAGCGCTTCCGAGGCCACCGCGCCGGGGCCGGCGGGCCCAAGGCAGCAGACGGAGGTACCCGGCCAGGTGGCTCGAGCACAGGCGACTGACCCCGGCGCCATCGAGCGCGCCGCCGAGCTGGTCCAGTCGCTGGTCGACAACGTCCAGCGTGTCCTCGTCGGCAAGACCGACCAGGTCCAGCTTGGCGTCGTCTGCCTCCTGGCCGGCGGACACGCCCTCATCGAAGACGTGCCGGGGGTCGGCAAGACAACCCTGGCCAAGGCCTTGGCGCGCAGCATCGGCGGCCAGTTCGAGCGCATCCAGTTCACGCCCGACCTGCTGCCCTCCGACGTGGTTGGGATCAATATGTTCGATCCCAACGAGCGCACCTTCCAGTTCCGCCCGGGCCCGGTGTTCGCCAACGTCCTCCTCGCCGACGAGATCAACCGCGCCACCCCCAAGACCCAGTCGGCGCTTTTGGAGTCGATGGAGGAGCGCCAGGTGACCCTCGACGGGGTCACCCACCCGCTTCACGCCCCCTTCATGGTGCTGGCCACCCAGAACCCGATCGACTTCGCCGGCACCTTCCCATTGCCTGAGGCACAGCTGGACCGGTTCAGCGTCCGCATCTCACTCGGCTACCTCAACGAGGCGTCCGAGGTCGAGATGCTCGAGCGCTTCGACGGCCACGATCCTCTTTCGCAGCTGCAGGCGGTTGCCACCGAGGACGACATCCGCGAAGCCCAGCAAGCCATCACCCTGGTCCATGCGACAGCCGACATCAAGGAGTACATCGTGCGCCTGGTGGCGGCCAGCCGGGACCACGCCGACCTATCACTGGGGGCGAGCCCCCGCGCTTCGCTGGCGCTCTACCGGCTGTCCCAGGCCCGCGCGGCGGCGGATGGTCGCGACTTTGTCCTGCCCGACGACATCAAAGCCCTGGCCGCCCCCGTCCTCGGCCACCGACTGCTCTTCAAGCCCAGCGCCGAGATGCGGGGGGCTGGATCGGACAAGCTCCTGGCGCAGCTGATGGAGTCGCTGCCCGTGCCCCAGGCCCCGCGGCCGAAGCGCCTCTGAGGCCTTCACCGGCGTGGCCGCTTCCCTGACCGACGAGGCCGCCGCTGCCCTGACCGCCGAGCCCGTCCCAATGGTGGACGAGCCCACCGCGGCGCCCGCCGAGCCCGCCCCTCCCACTCGCCGGCGGACACGCCTGCTCATCGCCCTGCGCCGGGTGATGCTGGGAATCGGCATCGCGGCGCTGCTCTTCTTCGCCTATGTCACCGCCGTGCGCCTGGCCTACGCGCTGCTATACGCCGTGCTGCTGCTGCTGCTAGTCAGCTGGGTCTGGACCCGCTTTGGCATCCGCAGGCTGGCCCTCGAGCGCGAGGCACCCAGTGGCGCCTACGAGGCCGGCGAGCGCTTTACGGAGCACCTCGTGGTGACCAACGACTCCCTCTTGGGACTGCCCTGGATCGAGGTCTTCGACCAGGCCGGCATCCCTGGCTACAACGCCGGGCGGGTCCTCAACCTGGGGGCCAAGAGGTCTCGTCGCTGGCGCAGTGATGGCACGTTCATGGCCCGCGGCACCTACAGCATGGGACCGCTGACGCTCGCCACCGGGGATCCGTTCGGCATCTTCCGGGCCAGTCGCACCGTTCCCTCATCGGGCAAGGTGGTGGTCTACCCCCGGCTGGTCGACGCCACCCCGATCGTCGGCCGCCACAGCGGCGCCACCGGCGAAACTGTCCCGGTCGGACAGCAGGTGGACACGCCGCCGGAAGCCTTTGGCATCCGCGAGTACTACCCTGACGACGGCGTCAACCGCATCCATTGGCCCTCTACCGCCCGGCTCGGCCGCCCCATGAGCAAGAGCTTCGAGAAGTACGAGGGCAACGACATGATGATTGCCCTTGACCTCGACCGCGGGCGGCACTACGGCAGTGGCGACGACTCCAGCGTGGAGCGCGCCGTCAGCCTGGCCGCCTCGATCGCGATGGTGGGCGCCGAGCGGGGCCAGGCCGTCGGCCTGATCTGCAGCGACGCCGCCCGGACCAACATCCGCCCCGGTCGCGGCGCCCCCCACCAGACGGTGCTGCTGGAGGCGCTGGCCCTGGCCGACGCCGACGGCATCGATGGCTTCGACCGGGTCCTGGAGCAGGCCCTCTCCGTCCGCGGCAACCACACGCTGTTTGTCATCACCCCCGAGGGCCGCGACGAGCGCTGGATCGACCGCCTCGCCGGCGCCTCCCCTGGCAACGTCCGCAGCACCATCATCCGGCTCCGCCCTGGCGCCTACCCGCAGGGCTCGCGCCGCCCCCGGCGGGTGACCGACCGCGCCGTCTGGTGGGACATCAGCACCGGCGACGAGATCTTCGTCACCAGCTCTCGCGGTCGGGCGCCCGCGGCCGCCGAGGCGCCGGCGTGATCTGGTTCGTCGTCGTCGCCTGCATCGTCGTGGCCGTGTTCGCGGTCACCGGGACGCTCATCACGGAGAGGCTCTCGGTGGCGCGGGAGGGTCCGATCCTCCACATGCGCCTGCGCCGGGGCCGTTCCCCTGACGCGCCCAACCTCTTCACGGGCTCGCTGGACATGGGGGAGGGTGTGATCACCTACTTCCTCATCGTCGGTC
Organism: Candidatus Dormiibacterota bacterium; assembly: GCA_049644325.1. Lineage (GTDB taxonomy): Bacteria > Chloroflexota > Dormibacteria > DASZGP01 > DASZGP01 > DASZHA01. The sequence continues at coordinate 8,125 of JBARRR010000047.1, read as the reverse complement.
TTGCCTGGCTGTCGGCGCTCTCGGTGGCCAACTCGGCGTGGGTGCAGCATAGCGACGGCCTCCCCATGGTCGCCGTGGTGGGCACGGTGGTCGCCATCGTGCTGGCCAAGCTTTCGCCGCGGGCCACCACCTTCTGGCTCGCCGCCGAGGTGACGGCGGTGGCGGTGCTCTTCACGGCCACCGCCACGCACACCGGCTGGCGCCTGGACCGCGACTTCGTCACCTGGGTCCTTGGCATTCGTGCCTCCCTGCAGCTGGCGACGCTGGTGGCGATGGTCGCCTCCACCTGGCTGGCGTGCGCCTGGCTGGCGTTCTGGACGGTGCGGAGCCGCAACGTGCCGGTGGCCCTGGCGCCGATGGTGGTCGTCCTCACCGTCGAGGTGCTCGACGATCCCGGCCAGAAGGGCCTCACCCTGCTGCTGGCCCTCTGGATCGCGGTCGCCGCGGCGCTGGCGGTGCGCATCCACCTGGCCGGCCTCGACCGGCGGTGGGGCTCGCGAGCGTCGGATGAGGTTTCCATGAGCCTGGGGGTGCACGCCGCCCGGGTGCTCGTCGTGATCCTGGTGCTGGCGTTCATCCTGCTGCCGCCGCTCAGCCGCACCGACCTCAGCGCCAACCTCTGGGCCGGGAAGAAGGACACCCAGGGGCAGAATGGCACCGGCAACGGCAGCGGTCCCGGAGCCGGCTTCATCCAGACTGGCTACACCGAACGCGTCGAGCCGGGTGGGACCTTGCTGCGCAGCCAGGACTCCGTCCTCGAGGTCAACAACGACCTCTCAGTTGGCGTCTACTGGCGCGGCATCAACCTCTACGCCGTCAACAACGGGGTGTGGGAGACCGGCGAGTCCAGCCGGGTGCTGGCGCCGGCCGCGGCCAACACCAACTTCGAGACCGCCACCTACTTGGGGCGCCGAGCCGTGCACGGCACCATCAGGGTGCTGGGCGCGACTGACCGGACGCTCTTCTTCCCCGGGGATCCGATCCGGGCTTCGGTCCCATCGCAGCTCCGCGGCGACCCCGCCGACCTCAGCGGCCGACGCGGGCCCCTGGTGGGCGCCCTCCCGGTTGACGGCGCCTATGCCCTGCCGCCGATCCAGCCCGGGAACACCTATACCGTCGACGCCTCGTACTCCATCGCCACGGAGGAGGAGCTCCGGGCCGCCGGCACCACCTACCCGGCGCAGGTCACCGCGCTAACCCAGCGCCTGCCCACAAGTGGTCTCTCGCGAATCGACCCCGGCGTCTCCCAGCTGGCGCAGCGGGTGTCGGCCGGTGCGACCAACCCCTACGACAAGGCCAAGGCGATCGAGAGCTACCTGCGGCAGAACCTCAAATACCAGCTGCAGGTCGACCAGCCGCCCAAGGGCATCGACCCGGTCAGCTTCTTCCTCTTCCAGAGCCGGACCGGTTACTGCGAGTACTTCGCGTCGTCGATGGGAGAGATGGTCCGCAGCCTGGGAATCCCCGTCCGCCTGGTCAACGGGTACGGTCCCGGTAGCGCCAACGCCGCCGACCGCGAGCTGAATATCGCCTTCCAGCAGGCGTCCGAGCCGCCTCGCCTGATCCACGCCGCCGACGCCCACACCTGGGTCGAGGTCTTCTTCCCCAACTATGGCTGGGTCCCGTTCGAGCCCACGCCTGACCCGGCCTACCCCGCGCTGGAGCGGGGCGCACCGCTGGCGGCGCCCGCGACCCAGGCCGACACGGCGCCCGCGGCACCGGTCCCGGGGGTGCAGGCGCGCCAGCCGCAGGGAATCGCGGCGCTGCTGCAGCCGGCCTTCGGTGGGGGAGCCCTGGTGGTCCTGGTCGCGCTGGTGGTCCTGGTGGGGCTGGCCGTGGCTCGCGGCCCCCGGCGTCTTGACGACGTTCGGCCGGCGTGGCGTCGAATGGGCTGGCTGGGAGCCCGCCTGGGGGTGCGCCGGCGCGAGAGCGACACACCCCTGGAGTTCGCGCGGCGGCTGGCCGGCGCCCTGCCGGCGCTGGAGTTGGAGATCGATGAGCTGGGCCGCGCCTACAGCCGAGGCATCTACCGCGAGGATGGCCTCGGCGCCGATGACCTGACCCGGGCGGATGGCGCGTGGCGGCGGCTGCGGCCGGCCATCATCCGGGCCCTGGTCCTGGGGGGTCGCCGCCGGGCTGCCCAGAGCCCGATCGGATAGCCAGGGCCAAACCAGGCGCGCTGACTGCGGCGCGGAAGGTGGAGTCAGCCAGCGCCAGCTCCAGTGCCTACTGCCGGCCGAGCTCCACTGTTGCCAGGTCTTCGGCGATCACCGCCCCGTCAACGCCGCCGTCCATCCAGTGCCGGTTGAGATGGGTCAGGAAGAAGCGCTTGCCGGGGTTGGCGCTGACGATCTGCTTCACCTCCGGCAGCGAGAGATGGCCCGCCTCGGCGTCCACACCGGTGGCCTCGATGAGGAAGTCGTCAGACAGCTCGATCAACGCGTCCAGGCCGGGGCACACCCCGCTGTCACCTGAGTATCCGAAGCTCACCCCGTCCTTGCCCAGGTGGTAGCCAAGGCAGGGGATGTCGGTGACGTGGATCACCTCCTCGCTGTGCAGCTTGAACCCCGCGACCTCGATGTCATCACCGGGCGAGACCTCGACGAACGTGGGCTGGAGCCGCTCCCAGACGATGTCATGGAGACGCTGACCCCAGGCCAGGCTGAGCAGGTCCTCGGCGTATTTTTCGAAGCCCGGCGGGCCGACGATGGTGAAGGGCTTGGCTTCGGGCGCCTCGATCGCCCGGGTCGCCAGGAAGAACGGCAGTCCGAAGGTGTGGTCGGCGTGCTGGTGGGAGATCACCGCCGCCTCGATGTCGCCGATGTTGTGGTCGGTCTTCTTGATCAGGACGTGGACCGGCGCGCCGGCGTCGATGAGGATGCGCCGGTCGAGGATGTAGCTGGCGTTGAAGGCGTCACCGGCAAACGCCGCGCCTGTGCCCAGGAAGGTCAGCTCCATGTCAACTCTTCATCGCCTGATGGGTCCGATTTTGCGCCCGCAGACCGCCGTCATGCCGGTCGCAGCGTTGCCGGGTTCATGATCCCATTTGGATCGAAGGCCTTCTGGATGCGCACCAGGTAGGGGGCGAAGCCATCGATCTCTCTTCCCAGCCACGGTGCCTTGAGCTGTCCGACGCCGTGGTGGTGGGTCATGGTCCCGCCGGCGTCAACGGCGGCGTCGAGGGCCGCGGACCAGGCGGCCGCCAGCGCCGCTTCGCGGTCGTCCGACCGCACCAGGAACGTGTAGTAGAGCGCGCACCCGGTCTCGTAGGCGTGAGAGCAATGGCAGCCGACCAGCTCGGCGTGCGTGCCAAGGGCGTCGCGGACCGCCTGGTAGAGCGCCGGGATCCGTGACCAGATGCCGGCCACCTCGATAGTGTCGGCCGCGACATCGGGCCCCAGCAGCTCGCCCGAGAGCACCTGCTTATAGGTCGCCACGGCATCGTTGCGGTGCTTCCACCAGTGCCCCGCCAGGTCGTGCTCGGAGGGTTGGCCTCCGACCAGCTGCAGCGCTCTTTCCATTCGCGCCGGCACCAGCACCTCGTCGCCCTCGGCCACCATCAGCCCGACCGACCCCTCAGGCGCCGGCTCCAGGTTGCGAAAGACGATGCTGGTGTCGCCCTCGTCGTAGACCCGGACGCAGTCGGGCAGGGCGCCGGATTGGGACAGCCGCCGAACGCCCTCAAGCCCCTCAGCGAACGAGCCGAAGGCCAGCGACGCCATGTTGCGGGTGGCCGGCGCGCGCCGCACTCGCAGCCAGGCCTCGGTGACCACGCCCAGGGTGCCCTCGCTGCCCAGCATCAGCTGGTGCACCTGCGGCCCGGCGGCGGTCCGCGGCGCCAGCCGGGAGGTCGCCAGGGTGCCGTCGGGCAGGGCCGCGGTCAGGGCGACCAGGAAGTCCTCGATCGCGCCGTAGCCGCTCGAGAGCTGGCCTGCGGACCGCGCCGCGATCCATCCGCCGACGGTCGACAGGGAGACCGACTGGGGGAAGTGGCCGTGGGTGTGGCCACGGGCGTTGAGCCACGCCTCCAGGTCGGTGCCAAGGATGCCGGCCTGGACGTGCACGATGCCGCTGACCTCGTCGAGGTCGATGACCTGGTCCAGGGCGCGCATGTCGAGCACGATCTCCCCGCCGTGGGTGACGGTGCCACCCGAGACCCCGGACCGTCCCCCCGCGGGCACGATGGCGACGCCGTTTTCCGATGCCCATAGCAGGGCTCTGGCCACGTCCTCCGAGCTTGACGGCCGCAGCACCGCCGCGGGCGGTCTGAGGGCGCCGCGTAGGCTCTTCAGAATTGCCGCCGACGACCAGTCGCCGGCGTACTCCGTGATGGCCTCTGTGTCGGTCAGGATTGTCGCCGACGGTAGGAGGCCTGCCAGCGCTTCGACGTTCATGGCCCGCACAGTGTACCTGCGGCTAAAGCACAATCAGAGGATGCAAGAGACCGCGCCCCGGCTGACCTCGTTCTCGCATGGCGGGGGGTGCGCCTGCAAGCTCAGCCCCACCGACCTCGCTGAGGTCCTCGGCAGCCTGCCCCAGGCCGCGCATGAGGACCTGCTGGTAGGGGCCGAGACGCGTGATGACGCCGCTGTCTTCGAGGTCTCGGACGAGCTCGCCGTGGTCCTCACCGCGGACTTCATCACGCCCGTGGTCGACGACCCCGCCGCCTACGGGGCGATCGCCGCCACCAACGCGATGTCGGATATCTGGGCGATGGGCGGCGAGGCGCTGCTGGCACTCAACCTGGTCGGCTTCCCCCGTGACGCTCTCGACCTTTCGATTCTGCACGAGATCCTGGCCGCCGGGAACGCCGCCGCCCACAACAATGGCGTGGTGGTTGCCGGGGGCCACACCATCGACGACCCGGAGCTCAAGTTCGGTATGGCGGTCGTCGGCCGCGTCCGGCCCGCTGATGTGATACGCAACAGCACCGGTCAGGACGGCGACGTCCTGGTCCTGACCAAGCCACTCGGCGTGGGCATCGCCAGCAGCGCGGCCAAGAATGGCGAGGTCGACGCGGATCTGCTCGACGCCGCTATCGCCCAGATGACCCACCCCAACCGTGCCGGCGGCAGGGTGATGCGCGAGGTTGGCGTCAGCGCCGCCACCGATGTCACCGGGTTCGGACTGCTCGGCCACCTTGGCGAGGTAGCCCGTGGCTCGGGGCTCGGCGCCGTCGTCGAATACGCCGCTGTCCCGGTGCTCGACGGAGTGCTCGAGCTGGCCCGTCAGGGGGTGGTCTCGGGGGGCACTCGCCGCAACCTCAAGGCGGCCTCTGAGTTCACGATCTTCCCCGAAGATATGGACCAGTCCGACCGCCTCGTTCTGGCCGACGCGCAGACCTCTGGCGGGTTGCTGATTGCGGTGCCGGAGTCGCGCGCCGAGACGCTGTGCGAGCGCCTTCGCGAGGAGGGTGAAATCGCCGCCCTGGTTGGGCGCCTGGAACGAGGCCAAGCGGGGACAATTCTGGTCCAGTAACGGCGCGGTTTCCGGCGGTCGATCGGGGACCTGTTTTTGGCCGCCTGGCGACCGCGATTCGGGGGAGATCGCGGCCATGGAATGACGCAGCCCTTGCGTTATGACGCAGTGTGTTATAAGCTATGACGCAACGCGTGAGAGAGGTTCGACCCCAAGGTGGGGTTCGACCGCAAGGAGGTCCCCATTTTGATTAGAGAGACGGTAAACACGTCGATCGGCGCCGCGGCCCTGGCCGTGGAGTTCGCCATTCAGCCCCATAAGCAGCAGAGCTGGCTCAAGAAGGCCGAGCGTCGGGGCAGCAAGCTGACCCGCTCGTCCGAGCAGCTCCTGAGCAAGCAGGTCAAGCAGGTCGAGTCGGTCCTCGAGGACGTCACCAAGTCGTCCCTCCAGGTCCTCGGTCTGGCTGAGGCCCCGACCCCCAAGCCGGTGCGGGCCGCCAAGCCCCGCCGCAAGGTTCGTCGTCGCCGCGCCGCCAAGCGGCCGGTGCGCGCCACCCTGACGGTGTCGAGCCCGGTCTCACAGGCCAGCTAGCACACCTCCCACCCCGCAGAGAGGGCGTCCCTTTGGGGCGCCCTCTCTCTTTTTGAGCGCACCCGGCACGGGCGCATCTATCGGGGGCGATCCTTCAACGAGATCGCCGGGCTCCCCCGGCGCTGGCTACTGGTGGAGGTCCTTAAGGATCTTGCTGATCAGGTGCTCGGGAGCACGCTCGGGACAGCCCTTGTTGTGCACCAGCTTCTTGACCTGCTCCTCGAAGAGGAAGTGCTTCTCGCACGGCGGACAGTCGTCCAGGTGCTGCTTGACCTCGACCATCTCGACCTCGGTCAGCTCCCGGTCGACATATGCGTGCAGGCGGAAGAGCGTCTCGTTGCAGCCGAAGCCCTTCATAGGCTTCATGAGATCACCCCGCTTTCCTTGGCGTATTCATACAGCTTCTGTTGGAGTCGCTGCCGCCCACGGTGCAACCGCGACATGACGGTTCCGACCGGCACCTCCAGGATCTCCGCAGTCTCCTTGTAGCTGAAACCTTCGACGTCGGTCAACAGCACTGCCGCCCGGTACGCCGGCGGCAGGTCCTCGATGGCCTTGCGGACCTCCTCGATGCCGAGGCGGTCCAGTGCCTCCGCGGCGGGATCCTCGCCCGACGGATTGGCGTTGTCCGGTCCCAGGTGCTGATAGAGGTAGAACTCCTCGGTGTCGTCCAGGCTCTGGGGCGCGTTCCACTGCTTGCGATAGCGCGAGCGGTAGAGGTTGGTCTGGATCTTGAAGAGCCAGGCCTTGAAGTTGGTGCCGGGCTGGAACTGGTGCCGGAAACGGTAAGCCCGCAGGAACGTCTCCTGGACCAGGTCCTCGGCCTCCGGTGCCTTCCCCGTCATTCGCAGGGCGCCGCGGTAGAGCGCGTCGACGTTCTCCTGGACGGCGGCTTCGAAGTCGAACTCTGGAGGGGCGTCGCTGGCGGCTTCCGGGGTCATGGGTGGCAACGCTAGGCCCTTCATATCCCCCGGCGCAACTCGCAACATCCCCAGCTCTTCGAGCGGGTCGGCTCGGTCGAACCTGGTGCCGCGATCGAGGTCGCGAAGCGCCTCCATAGAATCAGTCAACATGCCGGAGCCCGGGTTTAGTCCCGCCAGCGACCAACCGCTCGAGGGGTTGGACAGCGTCATGCCCCCCCTTGACCCCGGAGAGAACATCGTCGTCGAGGCCGCTGGCGTCACCCTCGGCTGGCAGCCCCAGACGGTGCTGATCTGGTGGGTGCCCGGGCTGATCTTCATTGGCCTCGCCTGGCTGGAGTTTCGCTCCGTGATCGTGGTCGCCGGGCTCACCCTTTTCTGCGCCGCGCTCTTCGCCTTCTACGCCAGCGACCGCGAGGTTCGGCCGCGCAGCCGTCGCCGGAATTACGTGCTCACCGACCGGCGGCTCTGGGTGGGAATCCCTGGTCCGCCGATGACCTGGCGGCCTCTCCAGCTCGACGGCATCGCCACCACGCGGATGGAGACGGGCCTGGCCGACCGCGTGGTGGGGCGGCTGTCAGCCGCGGCCACCGTCGTACTGGTGATGCGCGATCCCGGCCCCAAAGGTGAGCCGCGAAGGGTGCGGATCGGGCCGATGCGCAGACCCGAGGCCTTTCGCGCCGCCATCGACGCCCAGCTCGGGGGTCCCGCGGCACCGGCCTGAGCCACCGAGTACGGGAGCGGGTCAGCTAGCTGGCGGTCAACTGAGGTTGATCGGGACGCTGACGCTGGTTGATTGGCCCCTGGCCACGAACGTGGCCAGCAGCGTGTACGTCCCCGGCCCCTGGGTTCCCAGCGTGCTGACCCACCTGAAGGTGAAGCCCTGGTCGCCGCCGCCGCGCACCACCAGGTTGCTGCCGGACGAGGAACCCACCACCGTCGAGCCGCCGCTGGAGCTGCCCGCCGGCTGGCCGGGGAGGACCGCCACCGTCAACGAGTAATCGCTGAAGGCCTGGTCGCCCGCGGCTCCACCGAGGCTCACGCCCACCGGGACCGTGTCACCTCGGCGGGCGCTCTGGGAGGGCGCCGAGATGGCGAGCGTCATGCCGCCGGCGTTGGGCACGGTCACGGCGCGCTGGTTGGCAGCCGCCCGCTGGGCCAGGCTCCCGGGCGCCGCGCCGCCCTCCGCCGGCGCC
>JBARRR010000046.1:0-7020 GCA_049644325.1 Candidatus Dormiibacterota bacterium | reverse complement strand
GCGTGATGGCGGGCGCGACGGTGGGCGCGGCGGTTACGGCGGACGCGGCTTTGGGGGACGCGACTCCCGTCGATAGGGCCGGCTCGTCACCTGACGCCGGGACGGTTGCCGACTGCGTCTTCTGCGCCGAGGCGGCACACCCCGCCGCCCTGTTGCAGACCGATCGTCTGGCCCTGATCCCCGACCTCTACCCCCTGATGCCCGGCCACCTGCTGGTCATCACCCGCAACCACGAGCTGTGCATGGGGTCGGCGCCCGACGCGGTGCGGGCCGAGCTGCCCGGGCTGGTCGACGAGGCCAGCCGGTTCATCCGCGGCGAATACGGCCTCGAGCCGCTGCTGTGGGAGAACGGGGTGGCGGGGCAGACCGTGCCCCACGCGCACCTGCACTTGATCCCCATCGCTGTCGACGACCTGGCTGACAGCCTGACGGCCGACCCCGACTCGGTGGAGATCAGCGGCTGGGACCAGGTGGCGGCGCGTTTCCGGGACGCCGGTGAGTACCACTACATCCGTGTCCGGGAGCGCGGCTTCCTGGTCGAGGGCAACGGCGCCATGAACTGGGAGGGTCGCCGCCGCCTGGCGATGGCGGCGGGGATGGGCCGCGTCACCGGCAAGATCCTGCGCGCCAAGCGAGAGGACGATATCGCCGACGTGGCCGCCCGCTGGCGTGCCTGGAAGGGGGACCGCCGAGCCTAGCCTGAGCTGTCAGTCTGCCAGCCGGCGCTGCAGCACGTCGCCCGCGGCCATGACCTCGAGGGCCACGGCGTCGGAGGGCTCGCCGTCATCGAGCAGGTCGCGCGCCTCGCGGAGGTGAGCCAGGGCCGCGTCCAGCGCCTGCCGCCAGTGAAGGCCGGCATCGGCGGCGTCCGCCTGCGCCAGCAGCTCAGCGCTGGTCTCGACCAGGCGGTCGAGCATGCGGCCGAACTCTTCCAAGTCGGCCTCGGCGTCGAGGTCGGCCAGGTGGCCGACGGCATCCGTGATCGTGTCGCGCAGCTTCTCCACCGCCAGGTGGAGACCCTCGTCACCCATCGGCTGAGTCCGGCTCACGCCCGTAGCCTAGCTCGCGCGCGGCCCCAGAGAGCCGGCGGCTAGAATTCCGCGATGTTGCATCCGGATGGCGGGCGGCCAGCGTGGTAGTCAGCGCCACCGGTCACACCCTCGAGGTCCTCAGTGGTGGCGCCCGCCTGGTCACGGCGCCGCTGCGTGAGCGCAACTCGGTCAGCATCGCCTTCATGTTCAAGATCGGCTCTCGCTACGAGCCACCGGAGCTGGCCGGCGTCAGCCACTTCGTCGAGCACATGGTCTTCAAGGGCTCGGAGCACTTCCCCACCGCGATGGCGGTGGCCGAGTCCATCGAAGGCATCGGCGGCGACCTCAACGCCTCCACCGACAAGGAGCTGACGATGTACTGGGCCCGGGTGGCCGGCGACCAGCTGGAGCGCGCCGTCGACGTCATCACCGACATCGTGCAGCGGCCGCGCTTCGAGCCGGAGGAGGCGGAGAAGGAGCGGGACGTCATCCTCGAGGAGCTGCGGATGTACCTCGACTCCCCGGCCGACCACGTCCATACGCTCTTCGAGGAGATCCTGTGGCCCAACCATCCGTTGGGGATCGACGTGGCGGGCACCCCCGACAGCGTCAGCCGCATCACGGTGGAGGCGATGCGGGAGCACGTCCGCCGGCACTACCTGGCCTCAGACCTCCTGGTGGCGGTGGCCGGCAACGTCGACCACGTCCGGGTCCGCGACTACCTGACCGAGAAGCTCGAGCTGCCCAGCGAGGAGGCCCCGTCGTTTGACCCGGCGCTCCCCCTCACCCAGGGCGCGGTCAACATCCTCGACCGGCCCACCGAGCAGGCGCACCTGGTGGTCGGCACGCGGTCGATCTCCTACAGCCACCCGGACCGTTACGCCGTCGACCTGATGACGACGATCCTGGGCGGGGGGATGAGCAGCCGGCTGTTCCAGGAGATCCGTGAGCGCCTGGGCCTGGCCTACGACATCCACGCGTTCACCGCTCGCCTGGCGGACAGCGGCGCCGCCGGCGCCTACATCGGCACCGAGCCGGTCAAGGCCAGCGACGCGCTGGAAAAGGTGATGGCTGAGATTCGCAAGATGTGCGACCAGCCGGTGGACCCGGAGGAGCTGACCCGCGCCAAGAACTACGTCAAGGGCCGGCTGCTGCTGCGCCTGGAGAGCACGGGGGCGATGGCCGCCTACCTCGGCGAGCAGCACATCCTGACCGGCGAGATCCTCGAGCCCGCCGAGCTGATCGACCAGATCGAAGCCGTGACCAGCGAGGACGTCCGCCGCGTCGCTCACCAGACATACGCTGAGCAGCCCCTGGTCCTGGCGGCGATCGGCCCGATCAAGGATCCGCGCGCTTTGACCGACCTCATAGAGTGGAGCGGGAATGGCTGAGGAAACCCTGATCCTGATCAAACCCGACGGGGTCCAGCGCGGCCTGATCGGCGAGGTGATCAGCCGCATCGAGCGCAAGGGCCTGCGGGTCCACGCGCTGAAGATGCTGCAGATGGACGAGGCTATGGCGCGGCAGCACTACGCCGAGCACGTCGACAAGCCGTTCTACGACAGCCTGTCGGGTTTCATCACGTCCGCGCCGTTGGTGGCGATGGTCGCCCAGGGGCCCAACGCCGTGGCCCATGTTCGCAACCTGGTCGGCGCCACCAACCCCCAGGACTCACCCCCCGGCTCGATCCGCGGAGACTTCGGCCTGACCATCGGCATGAACATCATCCACGCCTCAGACTCGCCCGAGCGGGCCAAGCGCGAGGTGGCGCTCTTCTTCCGGCCGGAGGAGGTGCTCGACTACACCCGCGAGGTCGAGCGCTGGATCCTGGAGGAGACTTGAGCCATGCCCGAGGTCGGCGAGGAAGCTCCTGACTTCACCCTTCGAGACCAGGACAACCAGCCCTGGACGCTCTCTGAGCACCGGGGCCGCAACGTGGTCCTGGTCTTCTACCCGTGGTCCTTCAGCGGTATCTGCACCAGTGAGCTGCACAGCCTGACGGACACCGCGGATAGGTTCGATGCCGCCGCGGCCGAGGTGGTCGGCATCTCAATCGACAGCCGCCACGTCCAGCGGGCCTTCAAGCAGCATGAGGGCTTGGCGGCGACGCTGCTGGCCGACTTCCAACCGCGCGGCGAGGTGGCTCAGAGGTACGGCGTGTACATCGAGGAGGTGGGCGTCTCCAACCGGGGCACCTTCGTCATCGACAAGGACGGGCGGATCGCCTACAAGGTGGTGACCTCCATCGGCGAGGGCCGCGACACCGAGGCTTACCTCACGGCCCTGGAGAGCTGCCCGGTCTGACCCCCCGCGGCGCCGCTTAGTTGGCGCTGGCGAGCTGGGAGTCGGGGCTGAACACCCTGAACTGGCTGAGCGGCCAGATCCGCACCCAGGCTTTGCCCAGGAACTGGTCCTTCTTCTGGTAGCCCAGGAAGCGGGAGTCGGTGGAATGGTTGCGGTTGTCGCCCATGACGAAGTATGAGTCCGCCGGGACCGTGTCCTCATTGCCGTTGTTCCACGTATCCGACCAGATCCAGGCCTCGGGCAGGTAGTCCTCCTTGAGGCGCTGCCCGTTGATGAAGACCTGCCCTTTGCTGATCTTGAGCCGGTCATTTGGCCCGGCGATGATGCGCTTGATGTAGTCGTTGCTGGCGTCGTTGTTGGGCTTGAAGATGATGATGTCGCCGCGCTGTGGGTCGTGGAGCTTGTAGCTGACCTTGGAGGCGATCAGGAAGTCGTTGTTCTGGAGTGTGTTCTGCATGCTCGGCCCCATCACGTGGATGGTCTGCACCGCGAACTGGATGAGCACGTACAGGACCAGCGCCAGGACGACAACCTCGAGCAGGTCGCGGAGGAAAGACTTCTGCTTCGGCCGCGCGGGGGCGTCGACGACCGGCTCGTAAAGGCTGGTCAAAGAGGTCAGGGATCCCGGGGCTGCTTCAGGGACACGAAAGGCCCCGGAGGTCGCGCATGGCTGGGATTATATGGAGCCTGGACTACCGCCGGCCGGAACCGGTGCCGAATTGGGAAGGGGGATGCTGTAGTCGCGGCACATCGCCCGGAAACGACCGACGGCGTATTCGTCGAGGACCTCCAGCCGGGAGGCCAAAAGGGGCACGATCTGGGTGCGCAGGTATTCGCCGCGCACCATCCACTGGTAGTAGCTACGGCCGCCATGGTGGTAGGGCCCGTAGAGGCGGCCGCCCGGGAACCTCCGCTGCAGCCACTGAAAGAGTCGCTCGTGACGGGTGTGCATGCGCAGGGTGACCTGGGGTTGGCGGCCGTCGCCGCCGAAGTGGCCCCCCCCGACCAGTACCCCGACGAGGAAGCCGAGGTCGAACTCCGTGGGAGGTGTTTCACCGACGAGCATTGTTTCACCGTGCGGAGGCGGATCTGCCGGCGGCGCGGGGGGAGATGTTTCACTGTTCATTGGCGCAACTATGCCACAGGCTGACGATCTTGCCAAGATGCAATCGGAGCTGGGGCTAGTTTGGACTACGAAACGGACTATGTTTCACATAGTCGATACACATGCGCCCGAGGTGGGCGGGAGGACGCCGGGAAGCTAGGAGTCGCGCTCGCCCAGCACCAGTCGGCGGTACAGGGCGTTGAGCTCCTCGTCCGAGTAGAACTCGATCACCAAGCGGCCGCCGCGGCGGCGACGAGTCAGGCTGACCGGCGCCTGCAGGGCGGTGCGGAAGTGGGTTTCCAGCTCCCTGGTCTGGGGGTCCGGAACGGGTCCCCGAGGCCGGCCGGGGTGGGGCGAGGGGGAGGCATTACCAAGCTCCCTGGCGAGGGCTTCGGTCTGCCGGACGTTGAGCTCACCCTTCAGTACCCGGCGCAGCCCCTCCTCCTGGCCATCGGGGCTCAGGCCGGCGAGGGCCCGGGCATGGCCCGCGGTGATGGCGTTGGAAATAAGGGCCCCCTGGACCGCCGGCGCGAGGGTGAGCAGGCGCAGGGAGTTGGTGATGTGGGCCCGGGTCTTGCCCACCTGCCTCGCCACCGCTTCGTGGGTCAGCTGGAAATCCTCCAGCAGCAGGCGGTAGGCCTCGGCCTCCTCCAGGGGGCTGAGGTCGTCACGCTGGACATTCTCGATCAGGGACAGGGCAAGCGATCCCTCCGCCGCCGGGGTCTCGTGCAGCGTCACCGGGACCTCGGTCAGCCCCGCCAGCCGCGCCGCCCGCAGCCGCCGCTCCCCGGCGATCAGCCGGTAGGCGGCGCCGTGCCGGTGTACCACCAGCGGCTGCAGGACGCCATGCTGCCGGATGGAATCGGCCAGGGCGCCGATCTCGTTGTCGTCGAAGCGGGTCCGGGGCTGGTGCGGGTTGGGCTCGATCATGTCGGTCGGCACGTGCGTCGGCGAGCCGGTGCCCGGCGGGGAGGCGGGCGTCGCCTCGCCTGGAATCAGGGCCGACAGCCCTCGACCCAGGCCACGCCGCTTAGCCACTGTCGTTCTCGCCCCGATCCTTGGCATCCGGCTGCTGTGAGGCCGAGGCCTGCGGCGTTGGCGCGGCAGCCATCGGCATGGTCTGCTGCTCCGCCTCGTCGGCATCGGGGACCACGGGCTTGGAGTCACCCTCGAAGCGCCGGATCAGCTCCGCGGTGAGCGCGGCGTAGGCCTTGGCGCCCTTGGAGCGGGGATCGTACTGGGCGATCGTCAGACCGTAGCTGGGGGCCTCGCTAAGGCGGACGTTGCGGGGAATCATCGAATCGAAGGTCACGTCCGGGTAGATCTTCCGCACCTCCTCCACAACCTGGCTGCTGAGCGTCGTCCGGCCATCGTAAAGCGTCATGACAATCCCTGCCAGCTCAAGCCGAGGGTTGGACTGGCGGCGAACCAGGTCGAGGGTATAAGAGAGGTGTCCCAGGCCCTCGAGGGCGTAGAACTCGCACTGGATGGGCACCAGCAGGTACTGCGCTGCCACCAGGGCGTTGAGCGTGAGCAGCCCCAGTGAGGGCGGGCAGTCGATCAGGATGTAGTCGTAGTTGGGCGCCTCGGCGTCGAGCGCGTAGAGCAGTCGGGCCTCGCGGCGGGGCATGTTGATCAGCTCGATCTCGGCGCCCGCCAGGGCGATGTCGGCGGTGATCAGGTCCAGCCCCTTGATCGACGTGGGCAGGATCGCCTCTGACGCCGGGCGACCCTCGATCACAACCTCGTAGATCGTCGACCGTTCGGGGTCGCGCGTGAACCCGAGTCCGCTGCTGGCGTTGCCCTGGGGGTCCACGTCCACCAGCAGCGTGCGCCAGCCGGCCGTGGCCAGGTTACCGGCGACGTTGATCGCCGTGGTGCTCTTGCCCACGCCGCCCTTCTGGTTGGCGATGGCGATGATTCGGGCCATCAGTGGCTTCCCGCATAAACTGCGATCACCAGCAAGATCATGTCATAGCCGGCGTGGGCAACGATGGCGCCAGTGGTGCCGGCTCGCCGCCGTAGCCAGCCGAGGACCAGGCCGAGGATGAGGATCTCCAAGGTGGCCAGGCTGATGGCGTACTGCGCGTGAAGCACGGCGAACAGCAGTGCCGCCGGGAGGTTACCGAGGCGGGGCATCAGGGCGCCCCGAAAGAGAAGCTCCTCACCGATCCCCGCGGCAAGCGCCAGGGCAATCGCGCTGGGGTAGCTATTGACGCCCCTCAGCAGCTGCTCTGACGCCTGCTGGATGTCCTGGCTCTGCTGCGGAGTGAGCTTAACCATCAGCTGGTCAAAGGCGACCCCGAAGATCACCAGCACGATGGCGAAGCCTATCGAGCCCAGGAACCAGCGCCAGCCCGGCCAGTAGAGGCCGAGGCGCTGGGCGGCCTGCCCCAGGGTGCGCCGCACCGGGAAGCCGACGCCGACGATGGAGATGACCAGGAAGGGCACCTGGTTGGTGAGGATGATGAACCACAGCGGCGGCGACTCTCCGCTCTGGGTGATGGCCTTGAGCTGGTCGGTGGAGATCTGCAGTGAGATGAACGCCAGCAGGGTGCCGAAATAGAGCCCGAGCGAGAC
>JBARRR010000045.1:0-4224 GCA_049644325.1 Candidatus Dormiibacterota bacterium | reverse complement strand
CCCTGGGGGCGGGCTTGGCCCGGGCCGCCGGTTTGGGCGCGGCCTTGGCGGCCGGCTTGGCCGGCTTGGCCAGAGGCTTTCGTGCTGCGGAAGGCTTGGCTGGGGGCGCTTTGACCGCTGGTGCCTTGGCGGCGGGTGCCTTGGCAACAGCAGCCCTGGCCGGGCGCGCCTTGGCCGCCGTTACCTTGACCGCGGGTGCCTTCACCGCGGGTGCCTTGCCCGCCGGGGGCTTGGCGGCGGGCGCCTTGGTGCTGGGCTTCCGGGCGGCTGGAGGCGTGGCCGCTTTGGTGGCGACGGATCGTGCCACCACGCGAGAGGGTGACGGTGCCTTGGTCGGGCCGCCTGTTTTTCGCTGTCCCGGCCGTGGTGGTGGTGTCGGCGCCGCGTCGCCCCTACGGCTCCCGCTGCTCTTGCCCTTGTCGTTCTTTTGATCAGCCATGCAAGCCCACTGATCCTATCCCGCGGCTATGCGAGAGTCCAAAAGCGCAGTTATCCTGGCTCGAGCGTGGCGACCCGCCGGTGCCACGTGGGCACGCCGAATGCGGCGAGGCCCCCGTGTAGACTCCACTGGCCATGCAGGTCAGCCTCGAGCGCCGACCGGGGTCGGTCGTCGAGCTTCAGATCGAGGTGCCGACAGAGCAGGTCGAGCGTGCTATCGAACTCGCCTTCCAGCACCTCTCGCCGCGCGTCAGGGTTGCTGGCTTTCGGCCCGGCAAGGCACCGCGCGCTGTCCTCGAGCGGGAGATCGGCTGGCCCGCGCTCCGGGAGCACGCCCTCGAGCACCTGGTCCCCGAGGCCATAAGCGACGCGGTCAAGGAGAACAACCTCGAGATCATCGCCACCCCCGAGGTCGAGGTTGAGCAGTTCGAGCGCCTCCAGCCGGCGAAGCTGAAGGCCCGCGTCACCGTCAAGCCGGACGTGACCCTCGGCGACGTCGACGCCGTCAAGGCGCCACTGGAGCAGGAGACCATCGGCGAGGATCGGGTCAACGAGGCGCTCGACCAGGTGCGCGAGTCGCTGGCCCAGCTGGTGCCCGCCGACAACCGCCCGGCGAAGGACGGCGACCACCTGGTCATTGACCTGGTGGTTAAGAAGGACGGCGAGCCGATCGACGAGAACCCCACCGAGAACATGGAGCTGGACATCGACAAGGAGCGCCTCATCCCCGGGCTCTACGAAGGACTGATGGCCATGGGCAAGGACGAGACCAAGGCCATCCCTGTCCACCTCCCGGACGACTACCGGCGCACCGAGCTGGCCGGCAAGGATGTCGACTTCAACGTCACCGTCAAGGAGATCAAGGAGCACGAGCTCCCCCCGCTGGACGACGAGCTGGCCAAGACCGCCGGCGCCGGCGACACTCTCGACGAGCTCAAGAGCAGGCTCCAGGAGCGTCTCCAGGTCGCCGCTGACCGCGATGCCGTCTTCAAGCAGCAGAAGGACGCCATCGACGCGTTGGTAGCGAGCTCCACCGTGGAGGTGCCCGAGCTCCTCGTCAACGAGGAGGTCGACCGAGAGATCCGCAACCTGGCGATCAACCTGGGCCAGCAGGGCATTGACCTGGACACCTTCTTCGCCTCCGGAAGCGCCAGCCTCGAGGAGATGCGAAAGGAGCGTCGCGAGCCCGCCATCGAGCGCGTCCGCCAGGAGCTGGTGCTGGACGCCCTGGCGGAGAAGCAGGGCCTCGAGCCCAGCGACGAGCACGCCAAGGTCGAGGCCAACCGCTCCCTCGCCGGGGCCGAGGACGCTGACCGGCTGGCCGGGTCGGACCGGGTCCAGGCCTACGTCAAGGAGCGGATGCGGCTGCAGTGGGCGTTGCTCTGGCTGGCGGCCCATGCGCGGGGAGAGGAGTGGTCGCCGCCCGCGCCGGGTGAGGACCCCGCTGGTCTACCCGAGAGCGCCGCGGCATCAGAGATCACCGACTCTCCCGGCGTCGAAGCGGCAGCCCCGGCGGAGCCGGCCGGCATCGAGGCAGCCGCTGCGACGGACGCTTCCCCGGCAGAGCCGGAGGCTGCCGAGGCTGCGCCCCAGGCACCCGAGCGCGAAGATGGAATGGTGGATATCTGAGGCGAATTGGTCACGGTACGGGAACAGTGTCTTTTGGATTGAGGAGAAGCGTGAGTAATATGGATCACATGGAGCCAGTTCGGGATTACCTCGTCCCCATGGTCATCGAGACCACCAACCGGGGAGAGCGTGCCTTCGACATCTACTCGCGGCTGCTCAAGGACCGCATCATCTTCATCGGCACGCCGATCGACGACCAGATCGCCAACCTGGTCATGGCGCAGCTCCTCTTCCTCGAAGGCGAGGACCCCGAGAAGGACATCAACATCTACATCAACAGCCCCGGCGGCGTGATCACCGCGGGGTTGGCGATCTACGACACGATGCAGTACGTAAAGCCCCGCATCAGCACGATTTGCATGGGGCTGGCGGCGTCGATGGCGGTGCCGATCCTGGCGGGTGGCACCAAGGGCATGCGTTTCGCCCTGCCCAACACCCGGATCATGATCCATCAGCCCTCGGGTGGCTTCCAGGGCCAGGCGGCCGACATCGAGATCCAGGCGCAGGAGGTCCTGTTCCTCAAGTCCCGCATCAACGAGATCCTGGCCAACCACACCGGGCAGGACATAGAGCGGATCGCGGTGGACAGCGACCGGGACCGCTGGATGCGCCCGGAGGAGGCCCAGGAGTACGGGATCATCGACGACATCATCCAGCGCCACGAGAAGGCAGAGGCCATCCAGGTCGAGGTCGACGAGAAGTTGGTGCGCGACACAAAGGTCGACGCCAAGACCGGCGAGAAGGCTGAGCCGGCGAAGGCTGAAGCCAGCTCCTAGGCATCGCGCCTATGGCGCCTATGTCGAGGGTCGAGTAAGGTGAAGCGGGGTCAGAGTTGAACGAAAGAGAAGAACGCCGCCGCCACACCCGCTGTTCGTTCTGCGGAAAGGGCCAGGACCAGGTACGAAAGCTCGTCGCCGGTCCGGGGGTCTACATCTGCGACCAGTGCATCGATCTGTGCCAGGAGGTCCTCGAGGAGGACACCCGCAACACCGGTAACAAGCGCTCCAAGGCCGGCCTGATCCCCAACCCGCAGACCATCTGCGCCCAGCTCGACCAGTACGTCGTTGGCCAGGACCATGCCAAGAAGGTGCTCTCGGTGGCGGTCTACAACCACTACAAGCGAATCGCCCACAGCAAGGTGCCCGGCGACGTCGAGCTGCAGAAGTCGAACGTCCTCCTGGTCGGCCCCACAGGCTGCGGCAAGACGCTCCTCGCCCAGACGCTGGCCAAGATCATCGACGTCCCATTCTCGATCGCCGATGCCACCTCGCTGACAGAGGCGGGCTACGTCGGTGAGGACGTCGAGAACATCCTGCTGCGCCTGATCCAGGCGGCCGACTTCGACATCAGCCGCGCCGAGCGCGGGATCATCTACATCGACGAGATCGACAAGATCGCGCGCA
Source organism: Candidatus Dormiibacterota bacterium (assembly GCA_049644325.1). Lineage (GTDB taxonomy): Bacteria > Chloroflexota > Dormibacteria > DASZGP01 > DASZGP01 > DASZHA01. Next base: position 754 of record JBARRR010000045.1, on the reverse strand, counting down.
AGTCGGACAACCCCTCGATCACCCGCGACGTTTCGGGGGAGGGCGTGCAGCAGGCGCTGCTGAAGATCCTCGAGGGGACCATCGCCAACGTGCCACCCCAGGGTGGCCGCAAGCATCCCCACCAGGACTTCATCCAGATCAACACCACCAACATCCTCTTCATCTGCGGCGGCGCCTTCGACGGCATCGAGCAGATCATCGAGAGCCGCATCGGCCACAAGGTCATCGGCTTCGGAGCCAACGCGCAGAAGGGTCGCGACAAGACCTTCACCAAGGTCCTTCGTGAGCTCCAGCCGCAGGACCTGCTCAAGTACGGCCTGATCCCTGAGTTCATTGGCCGGCTGCCCATCGTGGTCAACGTCGACTACCTCGACGAGGCCGACATCATCCGTATCCTCACCGAGCCCAAGAACGCCTTCGTCAAGCAGTACAAGAAGTTCTTCTCCCTGGACGACGTGGAGCTGGAGTTCGAGGAGGGGGCGCTGGCGGCGATCGCCAAGAAGGCTCTGGCTCGTGGCACAGGAGCCCGTGGCCTCAAGTCGATCATTGAGGAGGCGCTGCTCAACTCGATGTTCGAGGTGCCCTCGCGCGGCGACATCAAGAAGTGCGTCATCACCGAGGCGGCCATCACCGAGGGTGAGGAACCGGAGCTTGTTCTGGGTGAGCGGGAAGTGGTGGAGGAGCTCCCCGAGCAGACCGCCTAACCCGGCGTGCCGTCGGGAAGCAGTTCACTGAACTCTAAAGTCAAGCGCCG
>JBARRR010000044.1:0-22078 GCA_049644325.1 Candidatus Dormiibacterota bacterium | reverse complement strand
GGCCCGCGCGGCGGCTGGCGGCGCCGCGTGCCATGGCGTTCGACGTCGCCGCCGTTGCCGCCCGTGGCACCGCGGCAGGCTTCGGCGCGGCGCTGTCACTCCGGGACCTGGGGTCGGTGATGCGCCCGGCGCCCTCCAGCCCGTTCAATCGTCGAGTGGGCCGGGGACGGCGGGTGGAGGCTGTGCAGCTGCCCCTGGGCGGCGCCAAGTTGATCAAGGAGCGCCTGGGCGGCACGGTCAACGACGTCGTCCTGGCGGTCACCGCCGAGGCCCTCCACGCCTACCTCGAGCACCGTGGCGAGACCACCACCGGCGTCAGCTACCGGGTGATGGTGCCGATGTCGGTACGCGCCGACGCCGAGCGGATGAAGCTGGAGGGCCGGCTGGAGCGCCAGCTCGACGTCAGCAACCGGATCATTGGCACCTTCGTCGACCTACCGGTGGGCCCCATGGACGTGATGCGCCGTTACTGGGCGGTGAAGCAGCTGATGTCCAAGGCCAAGGGCGGCCAGGCCGACGCAGCAGGGCGCTTCATGGACGTCGCTTCGCTGAGCCCCGCCGCGGTCCAGCGCGCCGCCATCCGCGCCGGCCTGAGCAACCAGCGGCTGGTCAACCTGGTCATCTCCAACGTTCCCGGGGTCCAGATGCCGCTGTACGCCGGCGGTTCCCGCCTCCTCGAGGTCTACCCGACCCTGCCCCTTACGCCCAACACCGGGCTGATCATCTGCGTCCTCAGCTACGACAACAACCTGCACTTCGGCATCGTCGCCGACCCCAGCCTGCTCCCCGACATCGACATCCTGCCGGCGGGGCTGGCCCGGGCCTTCGAACGGCTGCGCAAGGCCGCCGGGCGCGGGAGCCGCAGCAAGGGTCCGCAGGAGCGCGAGCTGGCGTCAGTCTGAGGCCGTCATGGCCGCGGGGCGGCGGCCCCGGTCAGTAGAAGAAGCGGACACTATCCCGCGGGGGCACCACCTCAAACGCGTCGGCCTCCGGCCATCCCGGCGGCGTCGGGCCGGGGACGTGGCGCCAGCGATCACCCAGCACCAGTGTCGGTCGCGGGGCCATGGTGGCGACCAGGACGGCGGTTCCGCGACGGTTGACGAAGCCGCCGTCGTCGAAGAGGGCGTCGCAGCCCACGACAGCCAGGTCTGCCGGGGGGGAGTCGCTGGCCACCGGGACCGCCGCTGTGGCTATGCCCTCCCCCGCCAGCGTACCGGCCAGGTCGTATCCCTCGTCGGACAGGTCGCTGACGTGGACCTGGACCAGGGTCGGGCGCGCCAGCCGCAGTACCCGTGCCACGATCGAGCTGTTGCTGATGGTGGCGACCACGGCGCCATGGCCGATCGCCATCGCCGCCTCGGCCGAAACCCGGCCGTGCTCCGCCTCCATGTGCCTCAGAAGCAGGCGGGGCTGGGGAAGCCCGGCCGCCTCCCGAGCGATCTCGCCGATCGCCGGCATTGCCGGCCGCAGGGCTGCAATCAGCTCCGCCAGCTCCCCGCGATCGGCCTCCGGTGCATCGGCCAGGATCTCCAGGGCGTCCCTGGCCAGGCTGCTGGCTCCGCGCCGACGATCGGCGCCGAGCGCCTCAATTCGCGCGCTTAGCCCGGGTTCGATGGCGGGCGCGCTCCTCGAGCAGCTCCCGGATCCGGCGCAGCTCGGGCAGGCGGGCGAGGTCTTTGACGCGGTGGGCCTGCTCCTTCATGGCGATCAGGTCGTCGAGCGCGGCCACCATCATCTGGTGTCCCGCGATCTCGACGCGGGACGCCCGCCGGGCCAGCGCGGCGAAGGAGAAGTCGCCTTCCGCGGGGACCTCGGTAAGGACATCGAAGGCGCCCAGCCGAGTTCGGAAGCGGGCGCTGCCCCCCTCGGCCAGGTCGGCCATGACCTTCTCCAGCGGGCGCCGCCGGGTGTCCCTGGCCTGGAGCCCGACCAGGAGGCCGCCGAGCCGCTCAAGGTTGCGCTTGCCGCCGCGAACCAGCACGTCGACGTCGTCGGTGGTGAAGCGGCTGCCATGGAGGGTGCCGGCCACGCCGCCGACGACGATGAACTCGACGCTCGCCTCTGCGAGGCCCCGTAGCAGGGCTTCGAAGGGGTCTACTGCGGCCGTCCCGCCGCTCCTCGGTACTTGCCGGCGAAGGTGCGCATCGCGCCCATCTTGCGAAGTCGCTGGGTCGCGCTGAGGCGAAGGTTCTCGCGGATGCGGTCGTCGTCCTCGCCGCTCTCGACCATGCTCCAGATGTCCCCCTCGCGCCGGCTCCTGCGCGCGCCCAGCTGCCGGGTCAGCTGCATGTCGAGGGCAAACCCCGCGGCCCGCACCAGCTCTAGCATGTGCGCGAAACCCGGGTCTCGCCGGCCGTTCTCGTAGGCGGAGATGACCGCCTGGGAGGTACCGGCTCGCCTCGCCAACTGGCGCTGGGACAGCCCGGCTCGGATGCGGGCGTCGTGAATGATGCTGGCTGCCGCCGCGCTCTTCACAGCCTGCCCATGATACCGCTTTCAATGTCACTATCACGGCGATATCGCTTCCGATATCGGCCTACTAGTGGCTCTGCTCCTCGGCGCCCTGGCCTGGATCGGCGTCAACCTGGGGCTCTATCTCCTGGTCCGCCACACGCGCTTTTTCGTCCGCGCTTGACGTCTGCCCGGCGGCCGCGGCGCGGCGTCGGTTGAGCTCGGTATTGGTCGCCACCAGCAGCAGCCCGGTGAAGAGCGCCCCCTCGATGACCCCATAGATGATCGAGCTGCCCAGCGGCTGGGAGAAGGGACCGAGGTTGAGGACAAAGAGGAAGACCATCAGCGGCGGTAAGGCGATCGCCGCCCGCTGCCACGTCTCCAGGGCTTCCCAGCGCTGGCGCATGACCAAGATCCTACGATCCGGATCGGCGTATGCTGGGCGGCCGGGGATCGAAGTTGAGGAGGACGCGACAGGTGCACGCCTGGATGACGATGGTCGTCGCGAGATGGTGAAGACGTCGCTGCGCGCCCTGCGCCGCGTCAAGCTGCGGCGGGCCGCCGACCTGCGCCTGCCGCCCCACCTCAACGACGTCCTCGGCCGTCTCAGGCCCGAGGAGGCGGGGCGCTTCAACCGCGAGATGGTGGCGGCGCTCAGCGCCGCCGAGCAGACCAACGACCTGCGCGCCCTCCGCGACGTCATCGAGGCCTGGTACCGCACCGTCCTGGTGACAGCCGACAACGCGTTCGCGGGCAACATGTCGGCCGCGGTCAAGGGCCGCCCTCGCAAGGGCGAGTCGGTCCAGGACCTGCGCCGGCGATATGGCATCTGAAGTGCAGCAGGTCCATCGCCACCGGTTCGCCGGCGACGGGGTGCTGGCCGAGGTCCAGCGCTGGGCCCCCGACGACGTGGCCGAGTTCGTCGACCTTCTCACCGCGCTGTCGGAGGATCCATTCCCGGGTGGCCACATACCCGGCGTCTTCGAGCTCAAGGCCGGCGCAGCCCCGGCCAACACCTACACCGTCGCCTTCGACCATGCCCTCCTGGTCTACCAGGTGATGGGTAACGCGCCGGTGATCAAGCTGATCCAGGTGACGCGTCTATAGTCGACTACCGATGACCACGCAAACGCCGCTCCCCACCGAAGCGCTGCACGACGAGCTCCGTGATGTCATCTACACCCTGGCGGAGATCCACCGGCCGTCGGCCTCCCAGGGCGAGCGGGAGGCCGCCTACTGGATCGCGGAGCGCCTCCGCGACGCCGGCTGGGCGGTGCAGGTCGACGAGGAGGTGGCCCACGGCGGCTACTGGTGGCCGGTCGGGTTGATGAGCGGGATCGGCGTCGCCTCGGGGCTGCTGGCCCTGCGCAGCCTGGCCCGTCGGCGCCGGCGCAAGGCCGCCGGGAAGAGCGCCGCCAGGCTGGGGTTGGGACGGGGGCTGGGCGTGCTCGGCGGCGCCGCCGCCGCCGTGGGCATCGCCGACGACATCGCCGCCGGCCCCCACTGGTTCCGCCGCGCTTTCCTGCCCTACAAACCGACGTGGAACGTGGTCGCCGAGGCGGGTGACCCCGAGGCCGAGCGGACGCTGGTGATCCTTGCCCACCACGACGCCGCCCACTCTGGCCTGATCTTCCATCCCGGCATCGCCGAGGGGCTCGCCAAGCGCTTTCCGGAGCGCGTCGAACGCACCAACACCAGCCTGCCTTTCTGGTACCCGGTGGTGGGGGCGCCGGCGATCGTGGCCGTCGGCGCGCTGCTGCGCAGCCGCGTCATCACTCGCATCGGGGTTGGGCTGGGGCTGGCCGCGACCGCCCTCATCACCGACATCGGACGCCGGCAGGTGGTCCCGGGTGCCAACGACAACCTCAGCGCGGTCGCCGTCATCATTGCCCTGGCCGGGGCCCTGCGCGACCGGCCGGTGCAGGGCGTGAGGGTCCTGCTGGTGTCGTGCGGCTCGGAGGAGTCGCTGCAGGAGGGCGTCATGGGGTTCGCCCGCCGGCACTTCCCCGAGCTGAGGCCCGACCGGACCTCCTTCCTGGTGCTCGACACCGTGGGCTCGCCCCGGCTGGTGATGGTCGAGGCCGAGGGCACCCTCAAGATGAAGCCCTTTTCGGCCGAGCTCAACGACCTCATCGCCGAGTGCGCCGCCGAGCAGGAGATCCCCCTGATCCGGGGGATGCGGGCGCGGTCGAGCACGGACGCGTGCATCCCCAACCGGTATGGCTATCCGACGTCGCTGGTGGTGTCCTTCAACCAGTACAAGGCGCTGAGCAACTATCACTGGCCCACCGACACCGCCGACAACGTCGACTACGACACCGTGGCCGAGTGCACCCGGCTGAGCGAGGCGGTGATCCGCCGCCTCGCCGAGGACCAGGTCTAGAGCCGTTCGGCGGCGGCTGCCTCCAGCAGCCGCAGGTGTCGGGGCATGTCGAGCTCCCGGTAGATCGCCGCCGCCTCCTCGAGGAGGGCGTCAGCGGCGGCGGCGTCGCCCGGCTGGTTGCGAGCCCGCAGCATCCGCGCCCGGAAGCGGCGGATGTCGGCTTGCTCGACCCGGTGGGGCATGACCTCGGCCTGGGCCATGGCGGCGTCGAAGTGGCGTTGGGCGACATCCCATTGTTTGCCCGCCGCCCACGCCACCCCGGCCACGGTCTCGACCAGGCCGGCGTCGTGGGTGTTGACCACGGCGCCCATCCCCAGGAACTCGTCGACCAGGGGCGCCAGCGCCGCCGCCTCCTCGTCGTGGTCGAGCAGCGACAGGCCGATGACGCTGTGCACCAGGGCGATCCAGCGGCCGATGGCGTTGGGCCGACCGGCGTCGGCGATGTCGTGGCGGACCTGGGTGTAGAGCGCCATGGCCGCCTCCGCCTCGCCCTGGTAGGCGAGGAGGCGGAACAGGGCGCCGCCGGCCACCCCGGCCGTGAAGCTGGGCGTCTCTGTCTCCAGGGCCCTGCGGTAGTGCGCCTCCGCCTCCACCCAGTCACCGGACCAGAAGGCGGCGGCGCCCAGGTAGGCGTGCGACGTGTCGGTCCAGGCGAGGCCCGCCTTGGCGCAGATCGCGAGGTCCCGTTCGGCCCAGCCACGATAGGCGGCATGGTCCCCGTCGGCGGCAGCGCGGAGCATCTCGGCCCGGGTGTAGAGCAGGTCGGCGCCATGGTGGCCCAGCCGGCCGATGATCTCCTTCAGCTCGATGGCGATCCCGTTGGTCTCGCCGGTGCGTCCCAGGGCCACCTCGGCGAAGTAGGCGAGGGCGAGGTCGGTACCGACGTTCCAGAGATTGCCGAGCTTGCGCGATATGGCAGTGGCGGTCAGCCCCGTCTCCGAGGCCTGGGTCAGCTGGTTGAAGGCGAAGTAGAAGCCGGTGCGCATCGTCAGGGCGTCCCCCATCAGCTCCTCGTCGCCGAGGCGTTGAGCCAGCGCCAGGGCCGAGGCCGTCATCTCGTCGCCGATCTCGTAGTTGCCGGCGAAGCCGAAGGTGCTGCCGGTGACGGCGAGCAGGTGGCCCCGGCTTGGGGTCTCGGCGTCGCCCAGGGCGTTGAGGCCGCGTCCCGCGATCTCCAGGCACTCGACGTGGCGGCCGGCCCAGACCAGCTGGTAGCAGATGTCCCAGGCGAGGTGGCCCACGGCGTCCTTGTCTCCCAGCGCGATGGCGGCTTCGAGCGCCTCCCGCCAGGTGTCGAGGGCATCCTCCCAGTGACCCACGTCCCGCTGCGCCAGGCCCAGGTTGAAGGCCAGCGAGACCCGCTCGTCGCTGTCGGGGGGGAGCAGGTCGCGGGCCTGGCGGTAGTAGCCGAGGGCATCCTCGTAGGCGGTAGCGGCGAGGGCGTCGTCGCCTGCGACGCGCAGGTAGCGCGCCATTTTGGCCTCGTTCCCCGGCACCGCGGCCTCGATCAGGTGAGCCGCCAGCTGCGCCGCTGCCACCCGCAGGGGCGTCCCCGCGGGCAGGGCTCGCGAGTGGCGCGACTCGGCCGCCTCCAGCTCGGACTCGATCGCGTCGGCGATGCGCTGGTGCATGCGCGCCCGGCGGGTTCGGCTGAGGCCCTCGTAGAGGACCGAGCGCACCAGGGCATGGGAGAAGCGGAAGATGCCGGGCCGGTCCGCCGCCTCGGTCAGCAGGTGGACCCCGACGGCGGCGTCGAGGACGTCGATGAGCCGGTCCTCGGTGGTGTCGGCCACCGCCCGCAGCAGCGGCAGGCTGAACTCGGTGCCGATGACCGATGCCAGCTCCAGGGTGGCGGTGGACTCTGTTGGCAACTGGGACAGGCGCATCCCGATCGCCGATGTGACGCCCTCAGGGGCGCTGATGTCGGCGGCGGTGCGGATGTCGGTGATCCATCGGCCGTCGGCGTAGCTGACGCGCCCCGAGTAGAGGAGGTGCTCCATGATGCCGCTGACGAAGAGCGGGTTTCCCTCGGTCTGCTGGTGGACGGCGTGGACCACGGCGAGGGCGCGTTCGTCGATCTCGTGGCCGCTCTCGGCCTCCAGCATGTCGCCGACCTCATCGACGCTGAGGCCCCCGAGGTAGATGCGCTGGACGTTGGCGTCGCGACGCATGTCGGCCATCGCCAGGCTCAACGGGTGTCGCTTGTCGACCTCGTTGTCGCGGTAGGTGCCGAGGATCATCAGGTTGGCGGTGGGAAGCTCGCGGACGAGGAACTGGAGGAGCAGCAACGAGCCGCGATCGACCCAGTGAAGGTCCTCCAGGACCAGCAGCACAGGCCAGGCCGAGGTGGCGGCCGCCAGCAGCCTGCGGAAGGCATCGAAGACCCGGTAGCGCGCCTCCTCGGGGGTCAGCTCCAGCGGCTTCTCGGTGCCAGGAAGGACGTCCGCGATCTCGGAGACGATGCGGGAGAGGTCGCTGGCGGTGCTTCGCAGCTGTTCCGCCAGCTCGGCTCGGGGGCAGACCTGGAGGTAGCCGCGAGCCGCCTCCACGAACGGCTGGTACGGCACCAGCGTCTCCTCGTCGCAGCCTCCGTAGAGGACCGCCGCGCCCTGCTCCTGGAACTCGCGGGCGGCGCGCATGACCAGGCTGGTCTTGCCCATCCCCGGCTCGGCGCCGACAAAGAAGAGCTGCCGGCTACCCTGCGCTGCCCGGCTCCAGCTCAGCCGCAGGCGGCCGAGGTCGGCGTCGCGGCCGACGAAGTGCTCGAGGGGGTGGTCGCGCACCTGGGGGGGCAGTGCCAGCTTCTCCTCGGTCGCGGCCTCCCAGACGACCTCGAAGGCCGCGACCGCCTTTCCCCGGCTGCCGACAGGAAGGTCTCCCACCGCCCGAAAGGAGATCGTGGTGTCGGGCTGGGCCAGGTGGGTGACCACGTCGGAGGCCAGGATCTGTCCGCCTTCCGCCTGGTCACAGAGGCGCCGCGCCGTCACCACCGACCAGCCGAAGTAGTCCTCCTGGGACCGGATGGGCTCGCCCACGTTGATGCCGACCCGCACCTCCATGGGGTGCGGCTGGTCCTGGTTATGGCGCCGGACGGCGCGCTGAATGGCGACGGCGCAGGCGACTGCGCTGGTGGCGCTGTCGAACACCACCATCAGGCCGTCGCCCAGGTTCTTGGCCTCGTGCCCCTGGTTGGCGGTTACCGCCTGGCGGAGCAGGCGGTAGTGGGCGCGGCGCAATTCCTCCGCCGGCTCGTCGCCGATCTGGTTCATGAGCGCCGTTGAGCCCACCAGGTCGGTAAAGAGCAGGCTGACCGTCCCGCCACTGGGTGTCATGCCTGCAGTCCCTTCTCTTTAAGAGTCCCTGTCCTTCGGTAAGCGTAGTCTAAGAGATTCGGGTCAGCCGCCACCTCCGCCCCGGTTCCGGGATCGGCCCCGACGTCTTCAGGTCAAGCTTGACCTGCTGGTCACCAAGGCTGACGGTCATCGTGCCCGCGGGGGTCTCGGCCTGGGCCGGGGCGGCCAGGGACGGCATCTCCACCGTTGTCTTCACGGTGAGTCCCGGCCAGCTGAACATCTGGACGTCCTTGGGTGCCAGCACCGACGCCTTGGCGCCCCAGGGCGCCTGGTAGACGCCGACCTCGCTCGCCGCGGTGACCACGCGCTCGGTCTTGACACCGCTCCTGACGGCGCGGATCAGCGCCTTGCTGGCGTTGAAGGCGTTCTCCAACGAGTCCTGGCCGGTCACGGCGCCGAGGACGATGATGTTCTGGCTGCCCACCTGCGCCGTGGCGGCGAAGGCGAAGCCGGCGATGCCGATGTCGGGCAGCGAGCCGGTCTTGACGCCTACGATGCCGTCCTGGCCCAGGACCGCGTCGACGTTGAACACCCGGCCGGCCACGGGCAAGGTCACCTCTGGCTGCTTCACGATCTCGGCGAAGACCGGCAGGGTCATGGCCTGCTGCGAGAGAAGTACGAGGTCGCCGGGCGTGCTCTGGCTCTGTTGCGAAACGCCGCTGGTGTCGACGAACTTGGTGTGAGTCATCTGCAGCTTGGCAGCGGTGGCGTTCATCTTGCTGACAAAGGCGTCGACCGAGCCGGCGTCAAAGCGGGCGACGAGGTCGGCCAGGTTGTTTCCCGAGGGCAGCAACAGCCCCTGCAGCAGCTGGTACTCGGAAAGCTGCTCGCCTGGCGTCACCGCCACCACCGACTCCTGGGCCGTCTGTCGCTTCTTGAAGTCGGCGACGTCGGCCGCCGTGATGGTTACCGCCGGGCCCAGCTCCCCGGTGGCCAGGGGATGATCGCTGAGGACGACGTAGGCGGTCATCACCTTGGTGATGCTGGCCACCGGGCCGGGGGTGTCGCCGCCGAAGGTGCCCAGCGTGCCGACGCCCTGGATGGCGACGGCGGCCTGGCCCTTGGTCGGCCAGGGGAGCGCCGGCGGGTCGCCGGCGACACGGCGTTCGGAGGTCGCAGTGGGGGTGGCTGCCACCGCCGGGACGGGGCGGAAGAGCTGGAACAGCACCGTCCCGACCAGTAGCAGCAGCGGGACCACGATCCCGATCACCGCGCCCCAGCGGCGGCGGCGGCGCGGTGGCTTGTTCAGCAGGGGGTCGGGTTGCACAGCGTTACAGGCTACCTGACGGCGCCGCGCTCGCCCGCCGCAGTAACCGGCCGCGTCCGCGCGGCTCTTGAGGGGTCACTGGAGCCGCCCCAGGCGGCTCGGATCAGGCCGCTGGGGCCTTGCCCGCCTTGACGATGTCGCGGACGTCGACCCTGGCCGCCTTGGTCGTCTGCATCCAGTCCAGCAGGACCTCGTTGAATTTTTCGGCCTGCTCCAGCTGGGGCATGTGGCCGCAGTCCTGGAAGACCTCGACGCGCGCCCGGGGCAGGACCCTGGCGGCGCGGCGGGCGTGCGAGACGGGGAAGACCCTGTCGTTGGCCCCCCACACGATCAGCACCGGGTACTGCTCGGCGAGGTGGAGGCGGTCCAGCGCCGAGATCGCCTGGCCGAGGACATTGGAGGAGGAGCGGAGCATGCCCAGGAAGGCGGCCTGCGCCCGCGGGTCCTCCATGTCCAGGAGCATCTCCTCGGTGTCGCGGGTGAAGCCGCCAGCACGGGAGAAGAGAGGATCGGCGCCCGCCAGGAAGGCGATCTCGGTGGCGAGGTTGCGCGCCAGCCGCGCCTTGGGGTGGAAGAGGTAGCGCATCACGTACTTCGGCGCCACCGGGATGTTGGCCGCCTTGAAGATGCCGGAGATCTCCTTACCGAGGCCGCCGCTGGAGACGACCCCGAGGCGGCTGACCCGCTCCGGGTACATGTAGCTGAAGGTCATGGCGACGCCGCCACCGAGGCTGTGGCCGACGATGGTGGCGCGGTCGATCTCGAGGACATCCATGAAGTAACGCACCGCCGCCGCCTGGTTGCCCAGGGAGTAGTCGGTGTCGGGCTTGTCCGACTTGCCGCAACCGGGCAGGTCCGGGGCGATGACGTCGTAGTGCCGGGCCAGGGGCAGCATCGTGTGATCCCAGGCCCTCGCCGAATGGCCGATGCCGTGCAGCAGGATCACGGGCTCGCCCCGGCCGGCGCGGAGGTAATTGATCCGAACGCCGCTGGGCAGCCGCAGGTTGCTCTCGACGACGCCGTGGGGGACCTGCGCCGCCATCAGGCCGATTCCTGGGCCGGCTTGAGGGCCGGCTTGGGCTTGCGCACCTCATCCGGCGGCTCGGGCCAGGGCCCGCCACCATAGGGCATGTCCATGCGCCGGTTGACCCGCGTGTAGGCGAAGCCGAGAAGGATGATCACCGACCCGAACATCAGGAAGAAGAAGGTGTAGCCGATCACCTTCACGGTCTGCGACGCCGCCTGGTTCTCCGCCAGCAGGATCACCTGCGATGGCTGCATCGAGACCGTCTTGCCGTCTACGTCGGTGACCTTGGTCCCCGCCTGCCCAAAGGCCGTGTCGGCGGGCATCGAGATCGGCGTCGCCATCATCACGTCCCGCCTGGCCATGAAGACGATGGTCTTCCAGGTGCCCCCCGTGGGGACGGGGGCCGCGCTGTGATAGTGGCCGTTGCCGTCCGACACCAACTCAGTGCTGTGGGTGGTGCCGCCCTGCCAGGAGATCAGGTTGAACCAGTCGGAGCCCACCGGGGCGTCGGCCGGGCTTACATCGAGGCTGACGTTGTAGTCCTGGAGGACGGCGGGCAGGCCGTCGCGGTCGATGGCCGCCGTCGGGTCGCCCGCCGGGGTGGCGTGGATCGTCGCGGTCATCGGGATCGTATGGCGCTGGTAGGGGACATAGAGGAGCCCGGCCATCAGCAGGCCGATGACCAAAAGCCACTGCCAGCGGAGTGGGGACTTGCGGTAGGTCAGCACACTGCCCATGGCCAGGCCGACAAGGGCGGCCAACAGCGCCATCGCCACCGCGGCCCAGATGCCGGGGAACAGGGAGGTGTGCCAGGGGTGATAGCTCCAGACCTTGCTGAACCCGTATTCGGTGGCGAGTCCCACGGTGCCGATGCCGGCCCCACAGAGCAGCGCCTTGCCGACGGGGTTGAGGCGCAGCCGTTCGCCGATATACCAGGCGACTTCGATGGAAAGCGCGATGCCGAGATAGAGCGGCATGTGGGGCAGGACCTGACCCAGCACCGGGCCGACGAGGAGGGCGAAGATGCCGCGGATCACGAGGAAGTTCACGGCCACGATCAGGGCGCCGAAGCGACCCAGCGCGACGCGGGCGGCGACCAGGGCGATGCCGGTGGCCAGCGCGATGATGATCGGCTGGTACAGGGCGGGCCACTGGGGCACGCCGACGTCGAACTCCAGCTGGAAGGCGCTAAGTGCCACCAGCATGGAGCCGTTGAGGGACCGCTTGAGAATCTTGCCGGCGCGGGTCTTCATTGCGTCGGGACCGGCCTCGGCGAGCATCAGGCGGCTGGCGATGGGGGTCATGGTGGCGCCACCGATCATGATCAGGTGGGTCGGCGACCACATCGTGACGTCGATGCCGTAGGTCCGGTGCCAGAGGTCGTCCAACGGAAAGCCGATCGTGGCGCCGATGCTGATGATGCCCATCGGCAGGGCGGCGTAGGGGACCCGGATGCCAAAGATCGTGAACCCGGTCTCGGCCTTCTCGATGTTGGCGAAGATGATCGACACCAGCGCCGCCGCGCCGAAGCCCATCAGGCCGACCAGGATCATCAGGTGGGGCGGGGTGAAGAGGTCCTTGTCGCGGCCCAGGTCCGCGTGCCAGGCGACGTCCCAGTAGAAACCGATGCCTGCCACCAGGATCGACCAGAGGGCCAGACCGATGCCGCCGATGGACCATGCCGGGATGCCGGTGACCCGCCGCAACGACGCGGCCGAGCGGTAGAACGGGGTCAACACCAGGTTGTGCCGGCCCTCGTCCTCGCCGGTCACCACCAGGTAGATGATGGCACCGAGCAGACCCAGCACGGGCACCACCAGCAGTGACCATTCCCAGGTCTCAAAGGCGCCCGCTGGCTTGCCCGCCGCCGCCGCCACCGCACTGCTGATCACTGCCGTCATGGTTCTCCTCCCACTACCGTGCACTACCGTAGCCGTCTATCCGCATCCGCGTTCTCGACGGGAATCAATGTAACATCGTTCCATGTCAAGGTCAACCGCGCCGCCTATTCCCTGGTTGCCCGAGAGCGACCTGGCCGGCGGCCGCCGGTCGCGCCGGGAGGGCTAGAAGCCGAGCGCCTCCGGCACCAGGACCACGTTGAAGCGCGGCCGCACGGCAGCACGGATCAAGAGGAGGTTGTTGGCGCGGCTGGGGACGCCAATGGCGGCCTCCAGGCGCGCCGACTCCAGCGGCAGGGCGTGGTTGTCGATGCGGTCGAAGGCCTCGTCCACGTTCGTGACGATCTTCTGCGCTCCCACCACCCAGACCACGTGGCGCGCGCCGCTGACATAGCCGGCCAGCTGGCTGCCGCCGTAGGACGCCATCACCACCTGGCCGTCGCGCGTGATCGCCTGGGGGCTGCCGATGATGTACTGCGGCCGGGCGCCCAGTGCCCGCATCTCGTCCGCCTGGGTGGCGCGGTCCATCGAGGCCAGTCTCTTGCGGACCGAGTCGTACTCGCCCGACTCGTCGATCGCCTCGGCGATGCCCAGGGCGTTCAGGGTGGCCGACTGCGCGGTGTAGACCTCGGCCCCCTTGGGGATCTTCTCCAGCGCCCGGCGCTTGGCGTCGGGGCCGTCGTCGGCGACCTCGGCGAGGAAGCCGTTCTCGGTGAGCGCCGCGGCAACCTCGTCAAGGACCTCACGGGACACCGGGTGGGCGTATTCAGTCCCCATCTCAGCAGCAACCTCAGCCAGCCCTGATCTATTTCTTTCCCGTGGGGGGCGGCGGCGGCGGGCGGTACACGATCTTGTGCCAATCGCCGCGGCCTCGTTCCCCCGCCTCTAGGCGCCGCCAATATGAATGAATGAGCGGAAGGATGGTGGACTTCGTGCGCTGGCACATGCTGTCGGAGGCTGTGCCATCGGAGCGGTCCACGATGGCCAAAAGCGGCGCTTTCCTCTACGGGTCTGGCGCCACCCTGGTCCTGCTCACCGCACTCACCAACCGCGCCCCTGATACCCAGATGGTGGCGATCCTGGGGGTGGTGGTGGTCGCCTACGCCGTCACCGGCACCCTCCTGGTCGGCCGCAACCACATCCCTGCGGGCTTCTATCCGTACATCACCCTGCTCGGCTCGGCGCTGATAACCATCCTGGTTTACTTCGACGGAGCCGACGCCAGCGCCTACGCCTTGCTCTACGTCTGGGCCGCGCTCTACGCGTTCTACTTCTACCGTCCCATCGTGGCGGTGCTGGAGACGGCCTGGATCGCCCTCTTGGTGGGCGGCGAGCTCTACTTGCGCGACGCCAACAACGTCCCCTTCGCGCGCTGGGTGATGGTGGTGGGCACCAGCCTGGTCGCGGGGGCCATCATCCGGAGCCTGGTGGTGGCGGTCCGGGCCCTGGCCGACCGGGACGCCCTCACCGGCCTCGCCAACCGGCGCCGGCTGGACATCGAGCTTGACCGTGAGCTGGCGCGCGCCTCCCGCACCGAGACCCCGCTCTCAGTGGTCATCCTCGACCTTGACAACTTCAAGGACTTCAACGACGCCATGGGCCACATGGAGGGCGACCGCCACCTGCAGCGGTCGGCGGCAGCGTGGCGGACCGAGCTGCGTCAAGGCGACATGCTGGCTCGCCACGGTGGAGAGGAGTTCTCCGTGATCCTGCCCGACTGCGGGCCGGACAACGCTCGCCTGATCGCCGACCGCCTCCGAAGCGCTGTACCCCATGGTCAGACCGTGTCCGCGGGCGTGGCCTGCTGGAACGGCAGCGAGACCGGCTCGTCGCTCCTTGGTCGCGCCGACGCCGCCCTGTACGAGGCCAAGATCGCCGGGCGCGACCGCACCGTGCTGGCGGCTCCCACTGGCACCCGGGCCGAGCTCACCGACCTGCCCCAGAGCTGGGCGCAGATGCTGCCGACCGTACTGGAGAAGCGGGACATCCGATTCGGCTACCAGCCAATCGTCCAGCTCCTGGACCGCGAGGTCTTCGCCTACGAGGCCCTCGCCCGGCCTCACGGGCTGGGGGTCAACCTCAGCGTTGAGGGGTTCTTCGCGGCCGCCACCCGCCTCGGGCTGGGGCGGGACCTGGACTGGATGTGCCGGCGGATCTGCCTCGAGTCGAGCCGCGAGGTCATCATCGACAAGCCGCTGTTCATGAACATCGGGGTCAGCTCGCTGCTGGCGCCGGTGCACGACGTCGACCAGATGCTGATGCTGCTGGAGCACAGCGGCTGGTCACCCCAGGAGGTCGTCCTGGAGATCACCGAGAGGGACCAGATCAGCGACCTTGACCGCTTCCAGCAGGTGCTGACAGCCTACCGCGACGAGGGCTTCCGCTTCGCCATCGACGACGTCGGCGATGGCCATTCCACCCTCGAGGTCCTGGCCGCGGGGGCACCCGAGTTCGTCAAGATCGCCAAACGCCTGACCGCCGGCGTCGGCGGCCCCGGCGCCCGGGCCGCGGTCGAGGCGGTGGTGGCCTATGCCAACGCCCTCGGCTCCCTGGTCATCGCCGAGGGCATCGAGGACGAGTACCAGCTTCGGCTGATGAGCGAGCTCGGGTGCCACATGGGCCAGGGCTATGCCCTGGGACGTCCGCAGTGGCTGCGCGAGCCGGGCCAGGGGCAGGCGGCCACGGACGATACCGAGCGCCCGCCGTTGACGGTGGTGCGCGCCTGATCCCCAGCTTCCCGGCTTCAGTGTGGACTTCGACACTGAAATCCGCGAACCGACCCGCCAGACTTGTGCCATGCAGGCCTGGTTCTTTCTCATCGGTCCGCTGATCCTCGGGGGCTACGGCTTCCTGCTCCTGTTCAACGTCTTCGGGGCCACCAAGGACATGAGCAACTTCTACAAGCGGCGGGGCGACTGGTACCCCATCCTCCCGGGTGACGACAACGCCACCCACCGCCTGGTGGGCGGCATCCTCCTGGTTTTCGCCATCATCACCACCGTGGCGATGATGGGCATGCACGTCCTCTAGACCCCGGGAGCGCAGGTAGAGGCTGGCGTCGACGTGAAGGCGGCGACGGAGATGCTCACCCGGGGCCGGCTGGGCGCCGCCCTCAACCGGCTGATCGAAGCCGTCGAGCGGCAGCAATCGCTGGACGCGATCAGCGCGCCGGTGGCGTCGGTGGTCCAGGCCGCGACCAGGTCCGACACCGTCAAGAACCTCCTCAGCGGTCCCTGGCTGGGCCACCAGCTCCACCCGGTGCTGACCGACCTGCCGATTGGCTTCTGGACCAGCGCCCTGGTCCTCGACGTCGCCGGTGGCGGGGACTCGGAAAAGGCCGCCGACATGCTGGTGGCAATGGGCAACCTCAGCGCCCTGGGCGCGGCCGCCAGCGGGCTGGCCGACTGGTCCGACCTCTACGGTGGGCCGCAGCGGTCGGGCCTGGTCCACGCCGCCACCAACGCCGTCGCCCTCACGCTGTTCAGTCTCTCGACGGCGGCGCGCATGGCAGGCAACCGGGGCGCGGGCCGGACCCTGGCGATGGCCGGATTCGGTACTGTCACCGCCGCTGCATACATTGGCGGCCACCTGGTCTACCGCCGGGGGAGTGGCGTCACCCACGCCGGCTTCGAGATCGATGAGGAGCTCGCCGACTGGCACGATGCCGGCCCCGCGGCGAAGCTGACCGACGGCAAACCGAAGAAGGTCAAGGTCGATGGCGCGGACATTTTCCTGCTCAAGCAGGGCGACGGCATCATCGCCCTGGCCGCCACCTGCGGGCACGCCGGCGGTCCCCTCAACGAGGGCGAGATCGCCGATGGCGCCATCACCTGTCCCTGGCACGGGAGCCGGTTTGCCCTCGCCGACGGCTGTGTCCTGCGCGGCCCGGCGTCGATGCCGCAGCCGGCGTTTGACACCCGAGTTCAGGAGGGCAAAGTCGAGGTCCGGGCCAAGACCGGCTAGCGGCCGCCCAGCACCATCGAGAGCAGCATGCCCCCCGCCGCCAGCCACATCGCCCCGGTGGCGGCCCAGGTCAGGGTCTTGCTGAGAGCGCCGCTGACCCGCGATCGCATCAGCTTGCGGTCGGAGCCGAGGAGAACAATCAACGTCAACAGCGGCGGCGCAACCAGGCCATTGATGACGGCGGTGACGTAGAGCGCCTTGATGGGGTCGATGCCACCCAGGTTCATGCCCAGCCCCACCAGCGTGGCGACCACGATGATCGCGTAGAACGTCGGCCGGTACCGGGGACGGATGGCGAGGCCGCCGCGCAGGCCGGCGAACTCCTTGACGGCGTACGCCGCCGAGGCCGACAGGATGGGCACCGCCAACAGCCCGGTGCCGATGAGCCCCACTGCGAAGAGCACCGACGCGAAGTGCCCTGCCAGCGGCGCCAGGGCGGCGGCGGCGTCGCCCGCGGTCTGGATATCGGTGCGGCCCGCGTCGTGGAGGACGGTCCCGGAGGTGAGGATGATGCAGTACATCACGACCTGCGAGAAGAACATCCCCACCATGACGTCCAGCCGCGCGCCGCGAAGGACCTGGCTGGTGACACCCCGGCGCCGTCCCTCCGTGCGCTGACCGGCGGCCTTCATCTCATCGACCTCTGACGACGCCTGCCAGAAGAAGAGGTAAGGCGAGATCGTCGTGCCCAGCACCGCCACGATCGCGGTGATGAAACCGACCGACGGCTCCACGTGGGGGACGATCGTGGCGGTCATGACCCGCGCCGGGTCGGGGTGGACGATGACCGCCGTGACGACGTAGGCGAAGAGCGCCAGGGTCAGGTACTTGAAGAGTCGCAGGATCACGGAGTACGACGTCAAGAGCTGCAGCCCCAGGACCAGGGCGGCGACCGGCACCAGCAGCCATTCATAGTGGAGCATGCCGCCGGTAAGGAGCTCGCCGCCGGCGGCCACGGCGCCGAGATCAGCTCCGAGGTTGATGGTGTTGGCGACCAGCAACGCCAGGATGGCGGCGCCCACCAGGGTGTCGGGGAACTTCCGACGCAGGCTGACCCCCAGCCCGATGCCGGTTTCGA
Organism: Candidatus Dormiibacterota bacterium; assembly: GCA_049644325.1. Classification (GTDB taxonomy): domain Bacteria; phylum Chloroflexota; class Dormibacteria; order DASZGP01; family DASZGP01; genus DASZHA01. The sequence continues at coordinate 4,658 of JBARRR010000044.1, read as the reverse complement.
GTGCAATGCGGGCGCAGAGCTCCTGTACCGCCGCCATCAACGGGAACGTGAACAGCGACATCCACAGAAGGCCGAGGCCGAACTGACTGCCGACCTGGGAGTAGGTGCCAATGCCGCTGGGGTCGTCGTCGCTGGCACCGGTGATCAGCCCTGGGCCGAGTAGCTGGAGCCACCCCACTGGCCCCGTAGTGCGCGCCTGCTCGATGCTGCTGCGGCCGGCGTGCGGCGCGCCGGTGGCAGCCTCGCCCTTCACCAGCCGCTTCAGCGGCGGATCCTTGGGCTCCTCCTTACCGGGCGTGGCGGCGTTGCGGATAGGGTCCTTGAGCCGCCGCCGGCCCGCCTTCTTAGGTGGCATAACGTGATAGTCAGAGTATCAGGTAATCATCCAGCACGGCCGCCATGTACCGCCGCCTGAGGCGATTTCATCGCATGATTAGGGCATGTCGCAGGCTGCTCTCGACGACGTCATCTCCCGAATGGCCGTTGACCCCGGGTTCCACGCCCTGGTCCGCGCCGACCCGACGACCGCGCTGGCGGCGTTTGACCTGACCGAGGACGAGCGCCTGGTGGTGCTGTCGCTGGCGCCCGACCACGACGTCCACGCCACCAAGCTATTGCCACGATCGTCGAAGTCGGCGCTCTTCTTTGGGACCGCGCTGCACGACGCCGCGGCGATCGGCCACGATGCCGGCTCCGCTGCCGGGCAGAGCGCCGCCCACGCCGCCTCGCACGCCGCGTCAGGCGCCTCGCCGGTGGAGCAGGCTGTCACCTGGGTGACGGCAATGGACCACCCCGGGGGCGGCGACCCCGAGGCCCAGGCCATCAGCGGCGCCACCAACGTGGTCCAGTCGCAGGGCGGCCAGGCCGCGGACGAGGCCGAAGAGGAGATCGAGGAAGAGATCCAGGGAATCGAGCAGGAGATAGAGGCCGAGTTGGGCGGCCAGCCGCCCGAGGGGATCCCGCCCGGCGCTTAGCTAGTCAGGCGGCGCCTGCATGAGGTCCCTCCAGTTACTGCTCGCCGGCCCGTGCCGGGGGCTCTCAGCACATTACGGTCAGGTTACGGTTACCGAGGCCAGGGAGCGGGTGCGGGGTGGCTCCGGCCGACGCGGCCCCAACAGCGGCCGGCGCGCCAGCAGGTAAGCGCCCAGCAGGACGGTGAGGGTCCAGGCCGCGGCCATGCCAATGAACCCGGCGAAGGCGTAGCGGGCGGGGCCGGGGGCGCCGTCATGGGCCTCGCGCATCAGGAGCGAGCTCTCCGGGCGAAATGTCGCAGTCCTCTGCGGCAGGGCGGCGATCTCGGCGTTGCCGTAGGCTGGGTCGGCTGGGAAGTAGACCGGCACCGCGGCGCGGGTGTCGCGGCTGTCGAGGACCACCAGCGTCTTCCAGCCGCCGCCAGTGGGAACCGGCGCGTCGGCCTGCCAGTGACCAGGCCCGACCCGATGCATGTTGGTCAGGTGCATGCCCGTCCCCTGCCAGGAGACCGCCCGGAACCAGTCGGTGGAATCAGCCACCGTTTGGGGGCTGACGCCGACATCGAGGCTGACGTACTGCTCGACGCCCGGTGTCCCCTGGTGGCTGACGACCATTCGTGGCTCGCCGACAGGCGCCGTCCGGATGTCGGCGCTGGCGTCGATGCCGTGGCGGGGCAGGGGCACCAACAGCAGCAGCGGGACCGCGGCGACGGCGGCGACCACGCTCCAGGCCGGCAACCGGACCGCCTCGCCACGCAGCAGACGGCCGAAGGCGAGGCCGACGATGGCGCCGGCGAGGGCCATCGCGGTCGCCGACCAGATCCCGGGGAAGAGGGTGGCATGCCAGGGCTGGAGGCCGAAGACGTGGCTCCAGCCCCACTCGGTGGCGAGTCCGACGGTGCCGAGCAGGGCACCGCTTGACACGGCGGCGAACCACGCCGGGCGGTGCCAGCGCGCCGCGGCCCAGAAGGCCAGCTCGACCAGCACGGCCATCCCAAGGTACAGCGGGAAATGGATCAGGCTGCGTCCCAACCCGAGGGCGACCAGGCCCGACATCAGGGCGCGGGCGCCCAGGAAGGCCCCCGTCGTGAGCAGCGCGCCGCCGCGGCCCAGCACGACGCGGGAAGCGACCAGGGCCACCGAGGCGGCGAGCGCGATCAGCACCGGCTGGTACAGCGCCTGCCACTGGGGCACGCCCAGGTCGAACTCCAGCTGGAAGGCGGAGAGGCCGAGCAGCAGGGTCATCGCCATGGTCACCGTCTCGATGCGGTCGAGGCGCCGGGCGGTGCGGCTCGGGGGGCGGGTTGAGGCGCGGCTGCCCTCGGCGCGCAGCATCCACATGACCGGGATGGAGAGAATTGCGCCGCCGATCATCATCAGGTGGGTGGGGCTCCACATGGTGACGTCGACGCCGTAGGCGCGGTGCCAGAGGTCGTCGAGCGGGAAGGCGCTGAGGGCGCCAAAGCCGCAGACCAGGAATGCGGGTGAGGCGTACGGGATGTGAATACGGCCCAGCCGCCAGCCGGTTTTCGTCTCCAGCAGGGTGGCCAGGGCGACGCTGAGGCTGGCGGCGCCGGCGATGCCCGCCAGGCCGGCCAGGATCATGATGTGGGGCGGGGTGAAGAGCTCGATGTCGCGGCCCAGGTCGATGTGCCAGGCGACGTCCCAGTAGAAGCCGGCCCAGGCCACCAGGAGGGCCAGCAGGCCGAGGCCGACGGGAGCTGAGCTCCACGCCGGACGGCCGGTGACGCGGTCAACCAGGGTGGTGATGCGCTTGATGTAGTCCATGGCGGAACATTACATCATTTGATGTTTCATGTCCATAGGCACGTGTGATGTTACATATAACCCCGACGAGGTGGCCCCAGGCGCGGCTTCTGCAACGGGGTGAAGGATTTCATTGCGCACCCCGCGTCGACAGGGCTGGGAACCCGGCCACTGGGCTCCCCTGCGGGAGCGAAGAGAGCCCAGGCCAGGTTACGAACCGGCCACGATCCAGCGGACCATGTCGCGGCTTGGGGTGGGGCGGGCCACCCCGTTGCGGGGATTATTGCGATGCCTCCCGGCCGTGTCAAAGCCGCGCCGTGCCAATCGCGTTACACGCAGCGGCTGTTAAGGACTCCGATAATCGGGTTACTCAGGCGACTGCCCGGCGGTCGGTCTATTGGTCGACCAGGTGCAGGGCCAGCTCGCGTTCGGGGTCGGCGGGCTTCAGCCGGATCGTGACCGTGACCTCGGGGGGTTCGCCTCGGAACTGGCCCAGGAAGGCGCCCCGGACCGGCGTGACATCGTCGTAGTCGCGGCCCACCGCCACCGAGAGGTGGCGCGCCCGCGCCTCCACGCCATGGGTCGGGTCCAGGCCCACCCAGTAGCCGTTGTTGTTGCCGACCTCGAGCCAGGCGTGGCTTTCGCCGATCACCGCATCCTCGCTCTCCGGCAGCATGTACCCGCTGACGTATCGGGCCGGCCAGCCGGCGCTGCGGGCCACCGCCAGCATCACGTGGGCAAAGTCCTGGCATACGCCCATGCGCCGCTCCAGGACCTCCTCCAGCGGCGTGTCCACGGCGGTGGCACCCGGGACGTAGGCGAAGCGCTGGCGCAGCTCGGCGTTGGCCGCCAGTAGCGACTCGCCATCGCCCGGCTTCACCCCGAGCTCGGCGGCGAGGGCCTCGATCGCCTTCAGCCGGGGCACCCGCGGGCTGGCGAAGGTGAACTCCGCCGCCGGGTTATAGGCCAGGTGGGTCTCATCCCAGGGCTGACCCAGGGTGTAGGTGAAGGGCCGCTCAAGCACCTCGACCTCGGCCCGCGTGACCAGCACCAGCTCGCGATGGGGCGTCTCCACCGACACGAACCACACCTGGTTGCCGTAGTAGTCGATCTGCGATGCCAGCTCCGCCATCGGCGCGACATCGAGCTGGAACCAGAGCGAGTGCTGAGTGGCGGACTCGATGGGATGGAGACGGACCTCGTTGCGGCTGCGGACCACGGTCTCGAGGTAACGCTGGCGCGACTGGTGGATGACCTCGTAGATCGGCATGGGCTAAACCGCCAGCTGCTGGGAGGCGGTGTCCTCGACGATCCAGGTGTCCTTGACGCCGCCGCCGGCCGAGGAGTTGACGAGCCAGCCTTCGGGGTCGGGAGCCACCCGTGTCAGCCCGCCAGGGGCGACCCACGGCTCCTCGCCCATGACGACAAACGGGCGCAGGTCGGCCCGCCGCCACTCGGTGCCGCCATCCGGGGTCACACATGGCAGCCGCTCGATGTCGAGGACCGGCTGGGCCACCAGCGACGTGGGGCGGGTCAGCGCCGTCGCCGCGGTGTGGGCCCGGTCGGGACCCTCGGCGCCGGGGCCGAAGACGATGCCCTTGCCGCCACTGCCGCCAACCGGCTTGAAGACGTAGTCGTCGAAGTTGGCCAGGGCGTGGTCGCGCTGGCGCGGGTCGGTGAGGTCGAGGGTGGGCGGCTGCTCCAGGATGGGGTCTTCGCCGAGGTAGTAACGGATCATCTTCGGGACGTACGCGAAAACGGCCTTGTCGTCGCCGACGCCGCAGGTGGGGGCGTTGCCCAGGCCCAGGCAGCCGCTCTTCCACGCCGCCATCAGGGCGGGGACTCCCACCAGGCTGTCCGGGCGTCCGCCCACGGGGTCGAGGTACTCGGGCGAGCAGCGGTGGTAGATCGCCGCCACCG
>JBARRR010000043.1:0-3106 GCA_049644325.1 Candidatus Dormiibacterota bacterium | reverse complement strand
CGCGAGGACGTAGCGCACCGGTGTACCCCCGTCGGCGGTCACGTACGACCGGGCCACTACGGCGGTGTCGTCGCTCGACCCGTTGTCGACAACCAGCACCTCACGGGCGACCTCAGAGCTGTCCTGCAGCAGTGACTCGATGCAGTCGCGGAGCAGCTCGGAACGGTTCCGGGTGCACACGATGATCGACGCCTGGGGTGCCAGGGGTGTGGCGGTGGTCATCCCTTCCTCTCGTGGCCTGGGGCGGCGTCTGCGATGGCCGTGGCCAAGCCGTCGGCAAAGCGTTCGAAGCTGTAATCGGTCAACGTCTCGCGGCCCCCGCGCCGAAGCTTGGAGACCAACAAGGGGTCGGCCAGCAGCCGCCGAACAACGTCCGCCATGCCCCGCGCATCACCAGGCCTGAACAGCAGTGAGTTCTCTTGGTCACGCAGATATTCTCCCGATCCACCGGTCCCCGTCGCCACGACAACGCAACCAGTGGCCATCGCCTCCAGTGGCACCAGCCCAAATGGCTCCTCCCAGATGGAGGGGAAAACAAGGACATCGTGGCGGCGGTAGACGTCCGGCATCTCGGCTCGAGGAACCCAGTCGATCCAGGTCACGCGACCGGCCAGGCCGGTATCTGCGACCGCCCGGGAGACGTCGGCGGCGTAGGCACTGTCAGTCCGTCCGACCACCGTCAACTCGGCCTCAGCGCCGTTCTGCACCAAGTCTCCAAGCGCGGCGACCGCGGTATGGAGACCCTTGCGCTCCTCTACCCGGCCGGCAAACAACAGGCGCAAGGGCGCGGCGAGGGACTCGTCGTCGGGGCGGTCCCGTTGGTAGGTGTCCGGGTCGAGCCCATTGGACACCACCCGGCCGCGGCCTCTCCATTCCGGCACCGAGGCCTCAATTGCGCGCTGCAGTGACCGGCTGACGAACACCGGCAGCGTGGCTCGCATCGCCTCAGAGACGTCCACCGGCGCGACCAGGTTGGTGGCGACAGCACCAGCGGCCCGCCAGACACATCCCGGCAATCGCGAGCGCGCCCGCCGCCAGGCGCCCACCCATGTGTCGGCGTCGATGTCCCAAATCGGCCAGTGCTCTTCGACCATCGCGACCATCGGTATGCCGTGGGCATGCAGCACCTCAAGGATCGCCTTTGAGATCGCAGCCAGGCCCCAGACCACCGCGACACCAGGCGGCTCTGATTCCAGGATCTCCTCCAATCGGTGACGCTGGCGGCGTTCCGACCTGACGGCGGCTACCAGGCTGGGCCGGCGATGGCTGAAGTCGCGCCAGTGGAAGTCCAGGATCCTCGCGACCGACTCGCCGGAGTGGCCGGTCGAAAGACCAGCGTCTGAGCCGTAGGACGAGGTCAGGACGGTGACATCCCAGCCGTGGGCGCGAAGCCAGCCAACGTGGTCCTGGCAGATGAGTTCGTAGCCGCCGAGCTCGTGAGGCGGGTAGTTATTTGTGAGGACGAGGGCCCGCAACCGCTTTGCCCTTGCCGGTGGTGCGCCCGGTTTTGCCGTCGAGGTCTTGCGGAAGCTGGGCCGGCCACCACGGCTTGCGAGCCTGGGCGGCCGACCGTCGCACCTTGCGCAACACGATGAGGTGGTGGGTCCCCATCAAGTTCAGGCCGGGCGTTGCCGCGATTGTGGCTTCCAGGGTGTCCGCCAGGGCGTATCCCAGCCTGGGACTGGCGTCCACAACCCGTCTGAGCCACGCCGCGGCAACCGACTGCGGAGCGGGGTATTCAAATGATCCCGCAGCGACGACGTCGAAGCCGGCGTCCTGGGCGAGGTCGCGCAGCTCCGCGAATGCGAAATGCACATGCGGCACGTATGTCGGCGCATCGCGAGGGAGGGGATCGTCTGGGTCGTTGATCGGCTCATGCCAGGTGATGTTGCGAAACGACAGCACCCCTGGCCGCCACCGGCCGAGCAGCCGCTCACCCCAGGTGAGCGGGTCGACCAGCGGGGACACCTCGGGCATCTCGCTCCCGTTGTTCGTTGTCAGGATCACGGTGCCGCCGGGACGCGTGATCCTGCTGGCCTCGGTCATGCCCGCCCAGGCATCGACGAGGTGCTCGATGACCTCGCTGAAAATGACGGTATCGGCGACCTCGTCTGGCAGCGGGACCTGCTCTGCCAGGGCCTGCGCCAGGACTGGCGGATTGGCGCGGCGGGCTCGCTGTTTGAGGCCATACGTAGTCAGGTCTAAGCCGATCCCCACGCTGTCCCGGGCCTGGTGGACCTGGTCCAGGACGATCGCGGAGGCGCAGCCGACATCAACAACCGTACCGCCCACCGGGGTGTGTTCGATGGCCAGGTCGGCCAGGAGCGCGTAGCGCTGCTCGTGCTTGTGGCGGTCGTACGGCGGGAAGAGCTCCAGCTCGTCCTCCATCGAGCTGATACACGTCATGTAGAAATGCTCGAGCGCGTCCCACCGAAGCCGCCGCATACGTCTGACGTGCTCCTCGGTCATGAGCTGGCCGAGATGTCGATTGTGCCGGTAGCGGCGGCCGAAGCCGATCGCGGCCAGCAGGGCCAGCAGGGCGCCCTGCCGGCGATGGCCGGCAGCGGTACGCTGTGCCGCGGCCAGCAGCGCCAGCACAGGAGCGTGCCGGCGGAGCTGCTGCTGAAGAGTAGGCGCAGTAATCAGAGCAGGATCCGTCGCCACCGAAGGCTGCCGTAGAGCAAGGCCCCATACTGCACTCCCTCGGTCAGGGCGCGGAACCCGGCGGTCTTCAGGGCTCTGCGGTAGTCCGAGTGGGAAACCAATCCTGCCGCCGCTGCCAGCGCCAGGGCCGCTGCCATGCGGTGCTTCCCCGCGGCCCTGGCGGCGGCTGCCCCTGTCGCGGCCACGAGCGAGGCGGTGATGACCGCGTGCCGGCGGTCGAAGAAATAACCGGCATAGTAGGCACGGCGGGCCTCGGGGGTGCCGCGCAGCAGCTTGGGAATGTCGCTGTGCATCAGGTTGAATCGGACATAGCCCGCGACGCCCCGGGGCTGCACCTCATGGAGTACCAGCGCGTCCGGCGCGAACGCGGGCCTGGCGCCGTCTCGCACCAGGCGCCAGCCCCACTCGATGTCCTCGCCGTGCTGGGCTCCGATTTCACCGG
>JBARRR010000042.1:0-3514 GCA_049644325.1 Candidatus Dormiibacterota bacterium | reverse complement strand
TCGGTCGGGATCAGCGAGGCGCAGGCGCGTGAGAAGGGGATCAACGTCAAGGTCGTCCATGGCGACGTGGCCAACGACACCCGCGGCTGGATCCACGGCAAGCCGGGTGGAGTGATCAAGGTCATCGCCGACGCCGACCGGCGCGTCCTGGTTGGCGCCACCCTGGTCGGCCCGCGGTCTGGCGAGCTGCTAAACGAGATCTCGCTGGCGCTGCGTACGGACGCGTCGCTTGACCTTCTCGCCGACCTGATTCACCCCTTCCCCAGCTTCGGCCGCATCTTCCAGTACCTCTTCCACGAGCTGGCCAGCTGAAGCCGGCGCGACCCGGCGGTGACCAGGGCTGACTTCGGCGGTGACATGACCGGGCGGGTTGCCCTGGTCACCGGCGCCGCATCCGGCCTCGGCCGCTTCACCGCCATTGGGCTGGCCAGGTTGGGAGCCCGTGTCGTGGTGCACGCTCGCGACGAGGAGAAGGCTGAGCGCGCCGCCGCCACCACGCGCGACCTCTCCGGTGGCATCGCCGAGCCCATCGCCGGCGACCTCGCCTCCCTGGCGGCGGTGCGGCGCCTCGCCGCTGAGGTGCTCGACCGTTGCGACCGCCTCCACGTGCTGGTCAACAACGCAGGCGTCTGGCCAGTCCGCCGCCGGCTGACCGAGGATGGCCTGGAGCTCACCATCGCCGTCAACCACATGGCCCACTTCCTGCTCACCAACCTGCTCCTCGACCGCCTCAAGGCGTCGGCGCCGGCGCGGGTGATCACGGTGGCATCGGAAGCCCACCGCGGGGGCTTCATCGACTTCGGCACGTTCCGCGGCGATCGCTTCAGCGGCGCCACCGCCTACGGCCAGTCGAAGCTGGCCAACATCCTCTTCACCGTCGAGCTGGCGCGCCGGACCGAGGGCAGTGGCGTCACCGCCAACGCCCTTCACCCCGGTGTCATCGCCGGCACCGGTCTGTGGCGCCGCATGGGGCCGGGGCGGCTGATGGCGGCCATCGTGGCGCCCTTCCTGATGAGCCCGGAGCGCGGCGCCCTGACCTCGATCTACCTGGCGTCCTCGCCGGAAGTCGAGGATGTCACCGGCCGGTACTACCTCTCGAACATGAAGCCGGGCCGCCCTGAGCCCGCCGCCGTCGACCCCCTGGTGGCGGAGCACCTGTGGCAGGTCAGCGCCGAGATGACGGGTATCCTCGGCTGAGATGACGAAGTCGAGGGCAGCGCCAACCGCGGCCAAAGCCAAGCCGGCAAGGCAACGTCGGCGTGCCGGCACCGGTAGGACCGCGGGCGAAGACGTCGTCGTCTACGGTGCCACCGGCTACACCGGACGCCTGGCCGCAAGGGCGATGGAGCGCGCCGGCCTGTCCTTCGCCCTGGGCGGGCGCAACCAGCAGAGCCTCGAGCGCCTGGCCGAGGAGTTCGACAACGAGCACCCGGTGGTCGTCGCCCGGCACGACGACCCGGACGGCCTGGTGGAGATGGCGGAGCGCGGCAAGGTCCTGGTCTCCACCGCGGGCCCGTTCGGCGAGGTCGGCGAGCTGGTTGTCGCCGCCGCGGTACGGGCCGGTCGCAATTACCTCGACTCCACCGGGGAGACCGGCTTCATGGCGCGGACCCGCAGCCGCCACAACCAGACCGCTCGCGAAAAGGGCATCGTGGTGGTCAACTCCTGCGCCTTCGAGTACGTCCTTGGCGACTGCGCCGTGGCCCTGGCGATGGAGGAAAAGCACCCTGAGGAGGTCCGGGTTTCGTATTGGCTGCCACACAAGCACATGACCCACGGCACCGCCCTCAGTTCTGGCGGGCTAGTCGCGCCCAAGGGCGAGGACCTGTTCCACGGGTACCAGGTCGACTACCCGGGCATCGGCAGGCGATGGGCGGTGACCTACCCCGGCGGCGAGGCGGAGTTCATGCGCCGCCGTCACCCCGAGGTCAGGACCTCGACCCTGATGGACCTGCCGGCGCCGCTGGCCCGGTCCGCCGGGCTCATGCCTCGGATCGCGCCCTTCCTGGCCCTGCCTCCGATCCGGGCGCTGCAGAACGCCCTCGTCAGCCGGCTGCCAGCCGGGCCCACCGATGAGCAGCGGGCCGAGCAGGAGTTCTTGATCCTGGTCGAGGTCGATCCGGGCGACGGCACCTCGGGCGTGGTCGTTCGAGGCGTCGATCCCTACGGGTTGACCGGCGAGATCCTGGCGCGCTCCGCGGCCCGGATCATCCGGGGCGAAACCCTGGCCTCGGGGGTGCTGGCCCCGTCAGAGGCGTTCCAGCCGAAGGCCGTCCTCGACTCGCTGGCCGACCTCGGTGTCAGCTGGGAGCGCTTCTAGCCCCAGCCGGCTTCCAGTCCAGGGCGTAGGCGATCGCCTCGTCGACGCTCATCCTCTGCCCGGCGGCCCAATCCTCGGGCTGCGTCTCCGACATGTGCTTGGCGACCTCTTCCAGCTCCGGCTCGATCGTGATCCGCGATGCGATCAGGCCGACGCCGCTTGCCTGCTCCAGCGCCCGGGCTGCTCCGTCCAGACGCGCGCCGCCGACCCGGTCGCCCTGGGCGATTGCCAGCAGGGCCATCTGGTCGAAGAGCAGGACGATGCCCGACCGGTCGTCCGCGTCGCGGAACATCTCCAGGCTCCGGGTCAGCGCCTTGGCTGCGGGGTCGAATTGGCGCACGCCCATGTAGCAGCCGCCAAGGGTGTACAGGCACCAGGCCAGGCTGAAGTTGTCGCCTTCCTTCTCGAATATTGGCTGCGCCTCCAGCAGTTGGTCTATCGCGGCCTGCCAGTTCCGCGGTTCGGACATGTAGTGGAGGTCGGCGCTGCCCCAGAGCACCTTGGCACGCCCTGCGTCGTCGCCCAACTCGCCGAAAAGCTTCAACGACTCCGCCAGTAGCCTTTCCGGACGCTCAATGCTCTGGCCGATGATGATGTCCGGGAAGGCCGCGTTGTACAGGGCATTGGCCAGAAGCCTCTTGTCCTCGCCGGCGCGAGCGATCTCCAGGGCCTCCTGGTAGAAGCCATTGGCCGCATCTTGGTCGCCCTGCCAGTAGGCGATACCACCGGCTGCTTCGAGCGCCGTGTAGCGCAGGTCCGGCTGGCGCACCACGGCCAGTGCCTCCTCCGCCCGCTGGCGGCCCTCAAACAGGTGGCCGCGCATCTGCCAGTAGCGCCAGCTGGAGGTCAGTAGGTTGGCGGCCCCGGCCGCGTCATTTTCTGCCACCAGCCAGCTGAGGGCGGCGCGGATGTTGTCGTTCTCCAGCTCGAACTTGTCCAGGGCCGGTTTCTGGCTGACGCCGGTGAGCCTCGGCGCAGTCTGCTGGGCCAGGTCCAGGTAGGCCCCCGCATGGCGGGCGTGGATCTCATGAGCGTCGGGCGCCTCCTCCAGCCGTTCCAAGGCGTACTCGCGGATGACGTGGAGCATGAAGAAACGAGCGTCCTCGTCATCCTCCGCGGACCGCAGCAGGTTGTGCTCGACCAGCGTCTCCAAACCGCCGATGATGTCCCCACCGACCTCCTCGCTGGGACCGC
>JBARRR010000041.1:0-97676 GCA_049644325.1 Candidatus Dormiibacterota bacterium | reverse complement strand
GCGGCCACGCGGGTGGTGGCGACAACGGTTGGTCCCTACCGCCCCAGCGGCATCAAGCTGGTTGAGGCCTGCGTGACATCGGGCACGGATTACGCGGACCTCGCCGGGGAGGTGCTGTTCATTCGCGACAGCATCGACCGTTTCCACGACGCCGCGGCGCGGGCTGGAGTCCGCATCGTTCATTCGTCGGGCTTTGATTCCATCCCGTCCGACCTCGGCGTCATGCTGCTGCACCAGCAGGCTCAGGCTGACGGTGCCGGCGACCTGGAGGAAACCACCCTGGTGGTGAAGGCCCTCAAGGGTGGGCCCAGCGGCGGCACGCTGGCCTCAGGGAAGCTCCAGATCGATGAGATTCGAGCCGATCCATTGCTCGGCGAGGTGGTCAACGACCCCTATGCCCTGAGCCCGGACAGGGCCGAGGAGCCAGACCTGGGTGACGAGGGTGACCTGGCCTGGATCGAGCGTGACGATAGCCTCGGCACCTGGGTTGGTCCATTTGTCATGGCAGGGATCAACACCCGCAATGTCCGTCGCAGCAACGCCCTGCAGAGCTGGGCCTATGGCCGCCGTTTTCGCTACCGCGAGGTGACCGATTTCGGCGGTGGGCTCGCCGGCGCCTCCAAGGCGGCGGCCACCAGCGCCGGGCTGGCGATGGTCATGGCTGGCGTTGGCTTTGGCCCGTCGCGGGCGCTCCTGGATCGGGTGATGCCGGCGCCGGGCGAGGGGCCAGACGAGAAGACCCGCAAGGCTGGTCTGTTTCGGATCGAGATCCACGCCCGGACCTCGAGCGGGGCGAGGTACGTGACCCGGGTCGAGGCGCAGGGCGACCCCGGCTATGCGGCCACCGCGGTGATGCTAGGCGAGAGCGCCCTCTGCCTGGCGCTGGACCGGGACAAGCTTCCCAAGCGTGGCGGCGTCCTGACCCCGGCGACAGCGATGGGGATGACCCTGGTGGACCGGCTCCGCGCCGCGGGGCAGACGCTGACCACCCGGAGGCTCTAGCGCGAGTTTCGTCGCCTCCCGCGGGTCAGCACCGCGGCGACGATGATCGCCAGGAACAGAGCTCCCAGCCCGCCATAGAACAAGGGTTCGATGTCGTGGGGCAGCCGTCCGAGCGTGACCAGGACGACGACGATGAAGAAGGCCACGATCGCGGTCATGCCGTCGAGGAGGCCCACGCCGAATGCCACAACTCGACCGAGCGCGCGCATGCCACGAGGATAGGCGAGTTCGGCCCTCTGGCACTGGGCTTAAACTAGGAACCTCGACAGAACTCTTTACAGGCGCCGGGAAGGCGTGCCCCTCCTGGCCCTCTTGAAATCGAGGCACGTTGAAAAGTGAATACGAAAGCGAGGTGACACATGCTGCTATGGGTCCTGTTAGGGCTTGTGGCTGCTGCGGTGCTGGGCGGCGTTATCGCCCTCCTCTTCGTCCGGACCAAGGGCCACGCCGACCTGCGCAAAGCGCAGGCGTCAGCGGAACGGGCCCGCGCGGACGCTGAAACCGAGGCCAAGGAGATCGTCCTGGCCGCCAAAGAGGAATCGCACCACATCAGAACGAGCGCAGAAAACGAAGCGCGTGAACGCCAAAGCGAAGTGATCGAGCTGGAGCGCCGCATCCAGGAGCAGGAGGAGTCCTTCCTCCGCCGCCTGGAGGAGCTCGAGCAGAGACAGGTGACGCTGAAAGGCGCCGAGGAGCAGCTGGCGCGGCAGCAGACATCGCTCGATGAGCGCGATGCCCGCGTCCGTGGTGAGCTGGAGCGAATCTCCGGCCTGAGCCGAGAAGCGGCTCGCGCCCAGCTCCTGGCCAACCTGGAGCGCGACCTGTCCACCGAAGTCGCCTCCCGGGTCAGGGAAGCCGAAGTCTATGCGCGTCAGGAAGCTGAGGCGCGGGCTCGCGAAATCGTGGTGACCGCCATCCAGCGGTACGCCGCCGAGCAGACGACGGAGAGCACGGTTGCCGCCGTGCACCTGCCCAACGAGGAGATGAAGGGCCGCATCATCGGCCGCGAGGGACGCAACATCCGCGCCCTGGAGCTGGCCACCGGTGTGGACCTGATCATCGACGACACGCCGGAAACGGTGATGATCTCAGCCTTTGACCCGGTTCGCCGGGAGATCGCCCGCACCGCGCTCAGCCAATTGCTGAGCGACGGCCGGATCCATCCCTCCCGCATCGAGGAGGTGGTGGTCAAGGCCAAGCGGTCGGTGCAGGCCGAGATCAAACAGGCCGGAGAGGAAGCCCTCTACGAGGCCGGGGTCCACGGAGCCCATCCTGAGCTGGTGAGACTCCTGGGATCCCTCCGCTTCCGCACCAGCTTTGGCCAGAACGTCCTCAGTCACTCGAGAGAGGTGGCCGCCCTCTGCGGGATTGTTTCCGCGGAGCTAGGCTGCTCGCCGGACGAGCAGGCAATCGCGAAGGAAGCTGGCCTGCTGCACGACATCGGCAAGGCCGTCGACCACGAGGTCGAGGGCCCCCACGCCATCATCGGTGGCGAGATGCTGCTCCGGCTCGGCCGTTCGCCGGCCATCGTCCATGCGGTGAAGGCTCACCACTATGACGAAGAGCCCTCCAGCCTGGTAGCGATGCTCGTCATCGCCACCGACGCCATCTCCGCCGCCCGCCCGGGCGCGCGTCGAGAGACTCTGAGCAACTACATAAAACGGCTTGAGAAGCTGGAGACAATCGCCAACTCCTTCCCTGGGGTCGAGCGCTCCTTTGCCGTCCAGGCCGGTAGAGAAATTCGAATCATCGTGAAACCCAACGAGATCGACGACCCCACCGCCCAGGTGATGGCGCGAGACATCGTCAAGCGTATCGAGGGTGAGCTGACCTACCCGGGTCAGATCAAGGTGACTGTGATCCGGGAGACTCGGGTCGTCGATTACGCCAAATAGCCCGATTTGAAAGGGCGGCGGCCGCAAGGCTCGCCGCCCTTTTTCTTTGACCGCGCGTGGGTACCATAAGCGGGCCATGGGAGACCTGATCAGCATCCTCGCCGTCGGCGACATCGTCGGTCGCCCCGGCCGCCGGGCGGCGGGGGAGATGATCCCGCGCCTTCGGCGAGAGCTGGAGGTAGACATGGTGGTGGCCAACGGCGAGAACGCTTCCGGGGGTTTCGGTCTCAGTCTCTCGGGGGCGCGGGAGCTGTTCAACGCCGGCATCGATGTGATCACCAGCGGCAACCACATCTGGGACCAGAAGGAGATCATCGGCGCCCTCGATGAGATCCCGGTGCTGCGTCCCATGAACTATCCGCCTGGGACGCCGGGGCGCGGCTACCTGGTCCACGACCTCGGCGGGAAGGGCGCCGTGGCCATCGGCAACGTCCAGGGACTGGTCTTCATGCCCTCGATCGACTCGCCCTTTCGCGCCATGGACGACTTCCTCAAAGCCACCGCTGATACCCCCGTGCGGCTGGTCGACATTCACGCCGAGGCGACCAGTGAGAAGCAGGCGATGGCGCACTACCTCGACGGCAAGGTCAGCGTCGTCTGGGGCACCCACACCCACACCCCGACAGCCGATAACCGCGTCCTGGCCGGGGGCACCGCCTTCGTCAGCGACCTCGGCATGGTCGGCCCCCAGGACGGCGTCATCGGCATGGATCCCGAATCATCCCTCCAGCGCTTCCTCACCGGCATCCCCCAGCGCTTCAAAGTCGGCAAGGGCAAGGTGACTTTCAATTCGGTTGTGGTTAGAATCAGCGGCACCTCCGGCCAGGCTGAGAGCATCGAACGCATAGACCACCTGATCGACGTCTCACCCGCCGACTAACGATGCAGACAGTGGAAATACTCAAAGTCTCAGCAACATCCAAGCCCGTTGCGGTGGCGGGAGCCATCGCGGGAGTGGTCCGTACACAGTCGCGCGTCGAGGTCCAGGCCATCGGCGCTGGCGCGATCAACCAGGCGGTGAAGGCCATCGCCATCTCCCGCGGTTACGTCGCCCCCGGCGGCATCGACCTGGTCTGCATCCCATCGTTCATCGACATCTCGATTGACGGCGAGGAGCGGACCGGCATCAGACTGCTGGTCGAATCCCGCTGAGCCCCGCCGCCCCCGACCCCGACCGATAAGCTAGCGGGGATGGGGCAGGGACTGATCCAGGAGGAGCCCGGGACCAGCGCGATCGACGTCGACGGCCGCCCTGCAAAGGGCGGAGGCAAGGGTCCCAGCCCGGTCCTGCAGCAGTACCTCCAGGCCAAGGCCGAGCACCCCGAGGCGGTGCTCCTCTTCCGCCTTGGCGACTTCTTTGAGACCTTCCAGGATGACGCCCAGGTGGCCTCGGCGATCCTTGGCATCACCCTGACCTCGCGCGACTTCGGCCGGGCCGGCCGCCACCCGATGGCTGGCTTCCCGGCGCACAGCGCCGAGGGCCACATCGCCAAGCTCCTGGCGGCAGGCCGCGCGGTGGCGGTCTGCGACCAGGTCGAAGAGGCCTCGGCGGCCAAGGGCCTGGTGCGGCGCGAGATCACAAGGGTGTTGACCCCCGGGACCCTCACCGAAGGCTCCCTCCTCGACCCGTCCCGGGAGAACCCGCTGGTGGCGCTGGCCTGGGACGAGACGCGGATCGGAATCGCCCTGCTGGAGGTTTCGACTGGGCGCGTTGAGCTCACCGAGATCCCGGCGGGCCAGCTCGACATCCTCGCCGAGGCGATTGGACGGATCGCCCCGTCGGAGGTGTTGGTGCCGGAGGCGGGAGAGACGGCCGTCCAGGCCTGGCGACCCGCGGGCGCGCGCTGGACCGTCGCGCGGCTCGAGGATTGGCGCTTCGAAACCAGCCGGGGACGGATGCGCGCCCTGGAGGCGCTCGGCGTCGTCAACCTGGGGGGCTTCGACTGCGACGACCTGGAGCCTGCCCTGGGGGCCTTTGGCGCGGCGCTCGACTACCTGGAGCGCAACCGCCTGTCGCTGCCGGCAGACGTCATCCGCCTACGGCGGGCCCGGGTAGGGGAGAGGATGCACCTCGACACACCCACGATCGCCAACCTGGAGCTGACCGAGGCGCTTGGCGGCGGGGGTCGGGGCCTGCTCGAGATGGTGGACCGCACCCGGACCCCGATGGGCGCGCGGCGACTCCGCGGCTGGCTGCTGGCGCCGCTGGTCGACGTCGCCGCCATCGACGAGCGCCTGGTCGCGGTCGAGGCCCTTACCGTCGACGACGAGAGGCGGGCGGAGCTGGCGTCAGAGCTCCGGCGGGTGCGCGACATCGAGCGGCTGACGACGCGGACGGTCCAGCAGCGGTCGACACCCCGCGACCTGGGCGCGATACGCGACTCCCTGCCGGCCCTGGAGCGAGTGCGCCTCCTCCTGGAAGCCACCCCGGCCTCGCGGCTGGCGCTGGACCGCGACCGCATCGAGATCGAGGCCGACCTGGAGCGCCTCCTCTTCGAGGCCCTGGAAACCGACCTGCCGGTGACGGCGTCCGAGGGCGGCCTGATTCGAGCCGGGTTCGATCCCAAACTCGATGAGCTGCGGCAGTCGATCAGGGATGCCCAGGAGTGGATCGCGGGCCTGGATGCGCTGGAGCGAGAGGCGACCGGGATCAGGGGGCTCAAGGTCGGCTTCAACCGCGTCTTCGGCTACTACCTCGAGGTCAGCAACGCCAACCGGCTGCCGGTCCCCGATCGTTTTGTTCGCAAGCAGACGCTGGCCGGCGCCGAGCGCTACATCACTCCGGAGCTGAAGGAGAAGGAGAGCGTCGTGCTCAACGGCGAGCAGGCCATCTTCGCCCGTGAGCGCGAGGTGTTCGGTGAGGTGTGCGCCGCCGTCGCCCGCCGCGCGTCCAAGCTACTCGAGTCAGCCGACGCCATTGCCGATCTTGATGCCCTGCTCAGCCTCGCGCTGGCGGCGCTGGAACATCGCTGGACGCGACCGGAGATCGACGACGGGTTTGACATCGCGATTACGGCAGGCCGCCATCCGCTGGTGGAGGAGGCGCTGGGGCCAGGGAACTTCGTCGCCAACGACGTCGACCTGGCCGAGGACCGGCGGCTGGTGCTGCTGACCGGTCCCAACATGGCCGGCAAGTCGACCTACCTGCGCCAGGTCGGGCTGCTGGTGCTCCTGGCCCAGGTGGGCAGCTTTGTCCCGGCCGCCAGTGCGCGCCTGGGTGTCGTGGACCGCATCTTCACCAGGGTTGGGGCCCAGGACAGCATCGCCACCGGCATGTCGACATTCATGGTGGAGATGGTTGAGACCGCCAACATCCTCAACCACGCCACGCCGCGGAGCCTGGTGGTGATCGATGAGATCGGCCGGGGCACCAGCACCTACGACGGCATGAGCATCGCCCAGGCGGTCGTTGAGCAGCTCCATGACTCACCCCGCCTCGGCTGCAAGGTGCTCTTTGCCACCCACTTCCACGAGCTGACCGCCCTGGCGCGCAGCCTGCCCGCGCTGCGCAACCATCGCGTCGAGGTCAGCGAGGAAGGTGGCAGCGTCACCTTCCTACATCGCATCGTCCCGGGCGGGGCCGACCGGAGCTACGGCATCCACGTCGCCGAGATCGCCGGCCTGCCGCCGGCCGCCACGCAGCGGGCCCGCGAGGTGCTGGCGGAGCTGGAGGCGGCGCGACCGCTGAGCGACCGCGGACCTGGCGGCGGGGCCAACCAGCTGAGCCTGCCGATCGCGGCGCGCCACCCGGTGGTCGACCGGCTCGATGAGCTCGAGATCGAAAACATGAGCCCGCTCGATGCCCTCAACCGCCTGGCCGACCTCAAGCGCCTGGTCGAGCGGTGACGATCCGCCGGCTGTCGCCCGCGGTGGCCGACGCGATTGCGGCCGGCGAGGTGGTTGAACGACCGGCATCGGTGGTCAAGGAGCTAGTGGAGAACGCGCTCGACGCCGGTGCCAGGAGCGTTGAGATCGAGCTCGCGGGAGCAGGCCAGGAGCGGGTCACGGTCACCGATGACGGTGGCGGCATCGCTGCTTCAGAGCTGGCGCTGGCGGTGACCCGACACGCCACCTCGAAGCTGGAGAAGGTGCAGGACCTGGCGGCGGTGGGCACGCTGGGCTTCCGCGGCGAGGCGCTGGCCAGCATCGCCGCCGTGTCCCGCCTGGAGTTGCGCAGCTGCCCCGGTGACGGAACCGGGGCCATGGTCCGCACTGAGCACGGTGAGGTGGGCGGCGCCGGCGCCGCGCCGCCGGTGCCCGGGACCCGCGTCGAGGTGCGCGGCCTGTTCGAGAACACCCCGGCTCGGCGGGCATTCCTCAAGCGGCCCGCCACCGAGACAGCCGCGGCGATCCGCGTGGTGGCGGCACTGGCGCTGTGCCACCCGGAGATCGCCTTCAGGGTAAGCGCGGACGGTCGCCGGGTCCTCGACGCGCCCGGCGATGGCGACCTCGGCCGCACCTTCCGTGGCCTTCACCGCGGCGTCGGCGCCTTGCTGGATGTGGACGGCTCTCGGGGCGCGGCACGCATCGTCGGTGTGTTGGGCGAGCCCGCCGACTGCCGCCGCAGCCGTGACCACCTGTACCTCGCTGTCAACGGCCGCCCGGTGTCCAATCGCACGCTGGCGTTCGCCGTGGAGCAGGCCTTCCGTGGGCTCGTCGAGCCTGGTCGCTTCCCGGTCGGCGCGCTGGACATCGAGCTGCCGGCCGAGCTGGTCGACGTCAACGTCCACCCGACCAAGCGCGAGGTCCGCTTTCGCGAGGACCGCCTCCTCTTCGGGCTGGTGCAAGAGGCGTGCCTCGCCGCTCTCTCCCAGAGCTCGGCCTACGCCGGAGCAGCCCTCTTCGGCGGTGGACGCGCAGAGGTTGTGGCTGAGGCTACTTCGCCGCAGTACGCCAACGCCGGTGGTTTTGGGGCTCTGGCCACGAGCGCGGCGGCGGTTCACCAGCTGCCCCTGGCCGCCGAAGCCGCCCCCGGCGACCTGGCTGCGGTCGAGCTCAAGCGCGGTCCATTCCGGCTCATCGGCCAGGTGATGGACAGCTACATCGTCGCCGAGGGTCCGGATGGCCTGGTGCTGGTCGACCAGCACGCCGCCCACGAGCGCGTTCTCTTCAACCAGCTGCAGGCGGCCCGCGAAGGCGGCGCGCAGCAGGTGCAGCCAATGCTGGTGCCGAGCTTGCTGCACCTGACCCCGGTCCAGGCCGCGTACCTGGCGGACGCGCGCGACGACCTGGCCGCCGCCGGGCTGGTTGTAGAGGAATTCGGCGCTGACGCCGCCCGACTCGTGGCCCACGACCCGCGGCTCCCTGCCAGCGGCCTTGACCGCATCGCCGTCGACGTGCTTGACAGCCTCATTTCCGAGTCCAAGGAGCTGGACCACGTGCGCCGCCTGGAGCGGACAACTTACACGGTTGCCTGCCACGCGGCCATCAGGTTCGGGCAGCGACTCTCGCGCGAGGAAATGGAGGGCCTGCTGCGCCAGCTCGAGGTGGCCGACCCTGGCATCACCTGCCCGCACGGTCGGCCGACGCTCCTCGAGATTTCGGAGGGGCAGCTGCGGCGCGAGTTCCGCAGAAGCTGACGCGGGCTGCCGCGCCCCTGCCACTGAGTGGCCGGGGTCCGGCGGGCCATCGCCACGCCGGCGTCGCCGGGCGGGTGCTGGCGATCGTCGGCCCCACCGGGGTAGGCAAGACCGCGGTCGCCGTGGGGGTGTGCCAGGCGATGGGCGGCGAGATCATCTCGATTGATTCGCGCCAGGTCTTCCGGGGCATCGAGGTCGCCAGCAATGCGCCCACCGCGGAGGACCTCAGCGGGATCAGGTGCCACCTCGTTGGGGTCCTCGAGCCTTCCGCAGGGGTCGACGCCGCCCGCTATGTCAAGATGGCTCGGCCAATCCTGGCCCAGGTTCGCATTGACGGCAGCCTGGCGGTCCTGACGGCTGGGACCGGCCTCTACCTCAAGGCGCTGCTGGAGGACCTTCCCCTGGGCGGGATGACACCCAGGCCGGAGGAGCGGGCCAGGCTCGAAGCTCGCGCCGCCAGTGACCTGCCCTCGCTGTTGGCCGAATTGGAGCGGCTCGACCCCAACGCGGCCGGCGCGATCGATCCCAAAAACCCGGTGCGCGTGGTGCGCGCCCTCGAGCTGGCGTTGGGGCGCACCGCGGACGTCAACCAAGCCACCCCCATCCCGCGCCCCATCCCGGCCATCAAGGTCGGCTTGACCGCGCCCCGTGACGTCCTCTACCAGTGGATCGACGCTCGCGTCGGCAGCATGCTGGAGCGCGGCTGGCGCGAGGAGGTGGAGAGCCTGCTGGCGATGGGAATAGACCCTCGACGCCAAGCCTTCTCTGGGATAGGCGTGGCAGAGATGGCTGAGGTGGTCCAGGGGCGGATGGCGCTCGATGAAGCGCGTGCCGTAATTTCCACCAAGACGCGCAACTACGCCAAGCGGCAGCTGACCTGGTTCCGGGCTGATCCTGAGATCGAATGGATCGACGTGACGGCAACAGGTGGGTCGGATATCGTTGATCGCGTGTCCACCATGTTGGCCAAGAGATGAGGTTTCACAAGCTGCAGGGCGCCGCCAACGACTTTGTCGTGGTTGACGGCCGCGAGTTAGAGGGCCGAGACTGGGCCGCAATCGCGGCGCGGGTCTGCGACCGCCGTCGAGGCGTGGGCGCCGACGGCCTGTTGGTGCTGGAGGACAGCGCCACGCTTGACTACCGGATGCGCTACCACAACGCCGACGGCAGCCAGGCCGAGATGTGCGGCAATGGCGTCCGCTGCATGGCCAAGTTCGTCCTTGACACCGGCGTCACCGACCGCCGTCAGCTGCGCTGGGAAACGCTCGCCGGACCGATCTCAACAGAGGTCCTGGCCCACGACGGTGAGGTGGCAACGGTCCGCGTCGACATGGGGCCGCCCCGCTTCAAGCCGGACGAGATCCCGGCGCGTTTTGACGGCGAGGAGATCCGCGAGGCACCGCTAACGGTTGATGGCAAGGAGCTCCGCGTGACCGCTGTGAGCATGGGCAACCCCCACGTCGTCGCCTTCGTCGACAGCGTCGCCGGCTACCCGCTGGAGTTCGTCGGTCCCAGCGTCGAGCACCACGAGGCCTTCCCAGCGCGGACCAATTTCGAGATTGTCGAGGTTCTAAGCCCCGACCGCATTCGCATGCGCGTCTGGGAGCGCGGGGTGGGGGAGACCATGGCCTGCGGCACGGGCGCCTGCGCTGCGGCGGTCGCCAGCCGGCTGGTCCGCGATACGGCTGAAGAGGTCACCCTCGAGGTACCAGGCGGCGAACTGGTCGTCAGCTGGCGCCCGGGCGAGCCGGTGATGATGACGGGTCCGGCGGAGACCGCGTTCACGGGCGAGTTCCTGGATTGACCCAGCTGCGCAAGGACCTTGCGGCGCGACGGATGTCGCGCATCCCGCCGTACCTGTTCGCCGAGATCGACAAGAAGGTGGCGGCCAAGCGGGCCCAGGGCGTTGACGTCATCGCACTGGACATCGGCGACCCGGATACGCCCACGCCGGAGCACATCATCGCCGCCGCGGAAGCGGCGTTGCCCCACGTCGAGAACCATCGCTATGCCTCGTACTACGGCCTGCCGGCGCTGCGCCAGGCGATCGCCGGCTGGTACCGGGGCAGGTTTGGCATAGAGCTCGACCCCGACTCGGAGATCCTGCCAACCCTCGGCTCCAAGGACTCGATCTCCCACCTGCCATTCAGCCTGGTCGACCCTGGGGACATCGTACTGGTGCCCAGCCCCGGGTACCCGGTATACCTCACGGGGACTGTGATGGCGGACGGCGAACCCTACATCCTGCCGCTGACAGCGGCCAACCGATGGCTTCCCGACATCGACGCGATTCCCGATGACGTCGCCGACCGGGCAAAGATCCTTTGGCTCAACTACCCCAACAACCCGACCGCGGCAATCGCGCCGCAGGAGTTCTACCAGCAGGCTGTCGCTTTCTGCCGCGACCACGAGATCGTTCTCTGCCACGACTTCCCGTATTCGGAGGTCGTCTACCGAGGCTACCGCGCCCCCAGCGTGCTGGAGGTCGATGGCGCCCGCGACGTCGCTGTCGAGTTCCACTCGCTATCTAAGACGTTCAACATGACCGGCTGGCGGGTGGGCATGGCCGTGGGCAACGCCGAGGTCGTGCGTCTACTGGGCCAGGTCAAGACCAACATCGACTCGGGCATTTTCCCGGTGGTGCAGCACGCGGCCATCGCAGCCCTCAGCGGTCCGTCCAACGACGCATTAAACGCGGTCTACGAGGCGCGCCAGGGACGCACCCTGGAAGTATTTCGTGAGCTGGGCTGGCGCGACGCGGTCGCCCCCGACGCGACCTTCTACCTGTGGCTCCCGGTGCCCGACGGCTACACCTCGGTTTCCTTCGCCGGTCGCGTCCTGGACGAGGCCGCGGTCAATATCACGCCCGGCAACGGCTTCGGCGAGCACGGCGAGGGATACTTCCGCGTCTCCCTGACGGTGCCGGATGCCCGGCTCGACGAGGCCCTGGAACGGCTGCGCAACCTCAGCATCTGACCCCCCGAGCCGCTACCTGGCGGCCCCCGGCCAGTCCACCGTCATGCCGCGTCTAGACGAGTTCGTCTTCGCTCCCGACCAGGAGGCCGAGCGCGTCTACCTGCTTGGCCTGGGCCTTCCCGGCGTACCCAATGCCAAATTGGAGGAGGAGATGAGCGAGCTAGGGGAGCTGGCTGAGACCGCCGGCGCCGAGGTCGTCGGCGCCGACATCCAGCACCTGGACAAACCCAACCCGCTGACCTGCTTCGGCAAGGGCAAGGTCGAGGAGCTCAAGTCGCTGAAGGGGGACCTCGGTTTCACCAGTGTCATCTCCAACGAGGACCTGGCGCCGCGCCAGCAGCGCAACCTCGAGGACGCGCTCGACATGAAGGTGCTGGACCGGAGCGAGGTCATCCTCGACATCTTCGCGCGCCATGCGCGTAGCCACGAGGGCCGGCTCCAGGTCGAGTCGGCCCAGCTCCGCCACCTGCTGCCGCGATTGGCCGGCGGCCGCAACCTCAGCCGCCTTGGTGGTGGCATTGGTACCCGCGGCCCTGGTGAACAGAAGCTGGAGGTTGACCGCCGCCGAATTCGCAACCGCATGACCGACCTCGGGCAGCAAATCGTCAAGCTGCAGAACTCGCGCCGCCTCCACCGCAACACACGGCGCCGCAACCAGGTGCCGGTGGCGGCGGTCGTGGGCTACACCAACGCCGGCAAGAGCACGCTGCTTAACGCCCTTACCGGGGCCGGGGTGCTGGAGGCCGACCAGGTCTTTGCCACCCTCGACCCGACGACCCGCGCGGTGCATCTGCCCGACGGGCGAAAGATCCTCCTAACCGACACGGTCGGCTTTATCCAGAAGCTGCCAACCGACCTGGTGGCCGCCTTTCGGGGCACGCTCGAGGAGGTCACCGAGGCCAACATCCTGATCCACGTCCTCGACGCCACCCATCCCGCGATGCGCGGACACTTCGACGCCACCAACGAGGAGCTGGAGCGGCTGGAGGCGATCAACAAGCCGATGGTGCTGGCCCTTAACAAGGTCGATGCCCTCGACCCGGGGACGGTGGCCATGATCCAGAGGCGCGGCACCTGGGCCCCCTACGACGATGTTGTCCCCATATCAGCTAAGACCGGCGAGGGACTACCGCGGCTGCTCGAGACCCTGGCCCGACTGAGCGAGGCCGGGCTGGTACGCCTCGACCTGATGGTGCCGTACAGCGAAGCCGGGGTGGAGGCGGAGGTGCTGCGCCGTGGCCGGGTCCTCAAGCGCGACTACCTGGCCGACGGCATGCGCCTGGTCGCCGAGGTTCTGTCCAGCGACGCGGGCCGATTCGAGGACTACGTTGTCGCGGAACCCGCGGAGAAGGTCACGCCTGTCGGCCGCCGCGTGGCCGGGAAACGGGTCGCTTCGCCTAGAGCCCGCGCGGGCTGACGCGTAGAACGCCGATGACCACACCCTCGACCGTGAGGTCTGGGACCCTGATCGTCGAGTAAGCCGCGTTGGCGGGTTCCAATCGGAAGCCGTCGGCCTCGCGGTAAATCCGTTTGACGGTGGCCTCTGGTTCGCCGGTGTCGGGGTTGTCGATTCGCGCTACTACGACCGAGCCGTTGGTGGCCTCGGGCTGCGGCTTGACCGCCACCAGGTCGCCGTCAAGGATGCCGTCGTCGATCATGCTGTCGCCCTTGACCCGCAGGAGGAAGGAGTCCTCGCCGAACAACGTGCCCGTCATCTCGACGCGGTCCTCGATGTTCTGCTCCGCCAGCACCGGGGTACCGGCGGCAACCTGGCCGATGATCGGGAGGCTGATGATGCGACCGTACCTGTTGTCGCGGTCGTCCACTGGGTCCTTCTCGACCAGCTCGATGGCCCGTGACTTGGCCGGGTCGCGGTGGATGTAACCC
The DNA here is from genome assembly GCA_049644325.1 of Candidatus Dormiibacterota bacterium. Classification (GTDB taxonomy): domain Bacteria; phylum Chloroflexota; class Dormibacteria; order DASZGP01; family DASZGP01; genus DASZHA01. The sequence goes on along the minus strand of JBARRR010000041.1, from coordinate 84,337 downwards.
TTGCGCTCGAGGGTGTTGAGATGGTTCTGCACGGTAGAGCTGGAGCTCAGGCCGATGGCCAGGCCGATCTCACGCACGGTCGGAGGGTAGGCCTTCTCCTTGAGCATGTGCTTGAGGTAGTCAAGGATTTCGCGCTGCCTGTGGGTCAAGACCTCGGGCATTAACCTTCCCTCCGCTGAGCCTATTGTGGTCGAGTTCAACAGTAGCACATCTGTTTGTATGGTGCAAACACTTGTTCGTCACCCTCCCAAAGTCCGGTTGGCACCCGTCGGTTGTATATGATTGACCATAGAAACCGGCCCCGCCCACGAATGGGCGACTGAAGGAGATAACGCCGCCGATGACTTATGTAATCGCCGAGCCCTGCATCGGTACCAAGGACAAGTCCTGCGTCGATGTCTGCCCGGTGGACTGCATCCACGGCGCCGACGAGGATCCCCAGCTGTACATCAACCCCGAGGAGTGCATCGACTGCGGCGCCTGTGAGCCCGCCTGCCCGGTGACCGCCATCTTCGTGGACTACGACGTCCCGGAGCAGTGGAAGGCCTACACCGAGCTCAACGCCGATTACTTCAAGACCGGACGCACCGCCGTTTAGTCACGTCGGCTAAGAGGGGGGGCGACGGTCGACTCCGCCAGGTGACCGTTGTCTGACCTAGAGACGCGCCTGGAACGTGATTCGATGGGCGAGCTCCCGGTCCCGGCAAACGCCTACTACGGCGCCCAGACGCAGCGCGCGGTCCTCAACTTCCCGATCAGCTCGCTGACGATGCCCGAGGGCCTGATCCGAGCCCACGCGCAATTGAAGGCGGCCGCCGCCGAGGCCAATCGGGATCTCGGCCTCCTCGACGCCAAGGTTGCGGGCGCCATCGTCGAGGCCGCCGGCGAGGTAGCCGAGGGCAAGCACCCCGACCAATTCCCCATCGACGTCTACCAGACCGGGTCGGGCACGTCGACCAACATGAACCTCAACGAGGTGATCGCCAACCGCGCCAGCGAGATCATGGGCGGGGAGAGGGGCAGCAAGCTGGTCCATCCCAACGACCACGTCAACATGGGCCAGTCCAGCAACGACGAGATCCCCACCTCGATCCACGTCGCCGCCCTGGTCGCGATCGACAAGGAGCTGATCCCGGCGCTCGAGCACCTGCAGGCTGCGCTGGAGAAGAAGTCGGTCGAGTTCTGGGACGTCATCAAGACCGGGCGCACCCACCTCCAGGACGCCACCCCGATCCGGCTGGGCCAGGAGTTCAAGGGCTGGGCGGGGCAGGTCCAGCGCGGCATCAAGCGCCTCAAGGTGGCTGAGCAGGAGCTGGGCGAGGTGGCCCTCGGAGGCACCGCGGTGGGGACCGGGGTCAACACCCACAAGGAGTTCGCGGCCCGCGTGGCCGGCAAGCTCAGCGACAAGCTTGGCGTGCGCATCACCGAGACTGAGAACCACTTCCAGGCGCAGTCGAGCCTGGACAACGTGGTCAGTGCCATGGGGGCGCTGCGCACCGTCGCGGTCAGCCTCTACAAGATCGCCAACGACATCCGCTGGCTCGGCTCAGGGCCCCGCGCCGGGCTTGGCGAGCTGACCATCCCGGCCGTGCAACCGGGCAGCTCGATCATGCCCGGCAAGGTCAACCCGGTGATCGCCGAGTCAGTGACGATGGTCACGGCGCAGGTTATCGGCAACGACGCTGTGGTCGCCTTCGCCGGGGCCGCGGGGTCGATATTCGAGCTCAACCTGATGCTGCCGGTGGCGGCTCACAACCTGCTCAGCTCGATCGACCTGCTGACAGCTACGGCGTGGAACTTCGCCGACCAGTGCGTGGTCGGCATCGAGCAGACCGGCCATGGGCCGGAGATGGTCGAGCAGGGCCTGATGCTGGCCACCGCGCTGGCGCCGGCGATCGGCTACGACGCCGCCGCGGACCTTGCCAAAACCGCGTTGAAGGAAGGCAAGACGATCCGCGAGCTGGCCCGAGAGCGCACCGACCTCAGCGAGGAGCAGCTCGCCAAGCTGCTGGACGCCGCTGCCATGACCGAGCCAGGCGGCGCGGGTCCGGGGGGAAGCTAGGCCCCGGTCTCAGCGCGGCAGAGGCGGCTTGACACGAACAGCTGTTCGTGCCACCATGCGAACATGAGTTCGTACGCCGACGCCAACCAGGCCTACCGCCGATCGCGCTATTACGCGCCGCCGGTGCCTCGAGCCAAGGCAGCCCGCATCAAGATCGGCCTCGTCCTCGTCGGCGTCGGCATTCTCTGGCTCTTCTTCATCCAGGGGGCATATGGGGGAGGGCGGAGCGGTACTGAGCAGGTGACCGTTCAGCCGGGGCAGACGGTCTGGAGCATTGCCAACGACCGCTATCCCGACGACGACACCCGCAGCCGGGTCAACGACATCGTGAAGCTCAACAACCTTGGCGACGCGCCGATCTTTGAGGGGGAGAGGCTCACCGTCCCAGCTCACTAGGCGCCCCGGGCCGCAGCGCCGGCCCGGTCTGTGCTACAAGTACAAGACAGCGAGCACAATAGCCGTGCGGGCGGAGCTATGTTGCTGAAGCTAGCGGGAGGTTTTGGGTTGGTTTGGCTCTCTACTGTGTTGGGCGGATGATGCGCAGTCGGGGAGGTTGTCGTGTTTAGCGAAAAGATCGCCGTGGCGTTTGTCACGCTGTCGCTGGTCCTCGGGGCAGGCCTGGGCTACGCGGTTATCGCGGATTACAACGCGACAAAGAACCAGCGCGTGACCGCCGCTTCGGGAGGCGATGCGAGTGCAGCCGACAGCTCCACTGACGCCTCGGCCACGCCGAGCGCCGATGCCGGCGCCGCAGGCAGCGGAGGCGCCGGCGGCGCGTCCGGTGCTGCGGCTCGCAACCAGGTGGGGCTGGCCAACACACAGGAAGCATCCGGCGTTTCCCACGACTCGATTACGGTGGGCGGCATTTTCGACATGACTGGTCCCGTCGACTCCTCGGTAGAGCGCGACACCGTGCGCGCCTACTTCAACAAGGTCAACGCCGCCGGTGGTGTCAACGGTCGGAAGCTCCAGCTGTCGTATTGCGACTCGCAGTACGACAATGTCCAGACTCACCAGTGCTCCAACGACATGGTCAGCGCCAAGGTCCTGGCCATCGTCGGCTGGACCGCGCCGAAGGGGGAGAACGACGAGGTCAAGTTCCTCGCCCAGCAGCAGCAGATCCCGATCGTCGGCGGCCTGGGCACCCCCGAGGAATACAACTACCCGCTGTCGTACCCGGTCTCAATCCCCTTCACGCGCTATGGACAGGGGCTTGCCGACGAGCTGGCGCAGAACGGAAAGACGCATCCGTCGATCGTCTACATCAACGACGTGCCGTGGGTGGCACCGGTGCTACAGGCGCTGAAGGACGCGCTCCACGCCAAGGGGATCCACGAGGCCGCGGTCGAGCCCGCCGCATCGACCGACCAGGATTACACCGGCCACGTCAGCAACCTGCAGCAGGGGAGTCCTGATTCCCTGATTGCGGCGCTGGACCCATTCAGCTATACGCGACTGTTCTCGGCCATGAACCGGGTGGGGTGGCACCCTGACGTTTTCGGCGGGGGCCTCGACAAGGGCAACCAGCAGGTCCGCTACAGCACCCAGCTGAACAAGGCGCAATCGCTGGTGCCGTTCCTGTCGCCCTTCGACCACCAGGACAACGGCACCGTGCGTGACTACCTCGACACTGTGCAGCGCTACTACCCCAGCCAGGTCCCGGCGCTCGACGTCTACACACAGATATCGTGGTCCGCCGCCCAGGTCTTCGTTGAAGCGGTCAAGCGCGCCGGCGCCAACCTGACGCGGGCGTCGCTGGTCCAGGCGCTCAACTCGATCTCCAACTTCGACACCGGCTGGTCCAAGCCGATTTCCTATACGAACGCGCCCAAACACGACCCCAACCACTGCCTGGTGTTTATGAAACACGATCCCCAACCGGCGCCCGACGGCACCTGGCACACGTATACCGACTGGAAGTGCTACTAGCCACATTTCTCCCGCACTTCGCCTCGCTGACGGTGGCGGGGATCGTTCTCGGCGGGATATTCGCCCTCACCGCCCTTGGCATCGTGCTGGTCTACCGCGTTTCGGGCGTCCTCAACCTGGCCCAGGGGGCGATGGGGATGTTCTCAACCTTCGTGGCGTGGGCCGTCATCCACTATCTTCATCCGCTGGCGGACTCCTCCGACACAGCCTTCAGCAACCCAGGGACGATCGTTATCGGCGTCCTGGCGGCGCTCGGCTTCTCGCTGGTCCTAGGCCTGGCGCTGGAGAACCTCGTCTTCCGCTGGATCCGAGGGCGTCCGGCGGTAGTGAAGACGGTGGTGACGGTCGGCATCCTGATCGCGCTGCAGTCGTCAGCCCAGCTGCTGTTCGGCAGCACGCAATACCACGACGCGATCCAGTTCTTCGACAGCTCGCGCTGCCCCAACAGCAACCTGCTCTGCTTCACGGTCGACCTGGGCGTCGTCCGCTTCGGCTATGACCAGGTGCTGGTGATCGTGGCCGCCCTGTTGCTGGCCGCGGGCCTGGCTCTCTTCCTCCGTTACGCCCGCATCGGCATCGCCATGCGGGCCGTTTCCGACGACGAGGTGGCGGCGCGACTGTACGGCATCCCCGTGAACCTGGTTGGGTCCGTCGCCTGGATGATGGGCAGCCTGGTGGCCGCCATCGCCGGGATCCTGCTGATCTCGGTGGGCGTCACCTTCGATACCGTCAGCCTCACGGTGCTGATCGTTGATGGCCTGGCGGCGGCGCTGGTCGGAGGCCTGGTTTCATTGCCGCTGGCGGTGGCGGGGGGATTCCTTCTAGGGCTGCTCGAGACCTACCCCAAGCTGTGGGTCAACCAGTCGACTGGTCTGCCCAAGGTCATCGCCATCGCCGTCATCCTGGCGATGCTCCTGCTGCGCCAGCAGCGGTCATTGAAGGTCGAGTAGATGGTTGTCGGCAGGCTTGGGCGACTGGGCGCAGGGTTGGGCGCGCTGGCGATCCTGGCCATCGTGCCGGTGCTGCTCCCAGGTGACTGGAAGAACATCGCAGTGGGCGGGATCCTGGCGGTGTCGGTGCTCTACGCGTTTGCGGTGCTTTCTGTGATCTTCCTGACCGGCTACGTCGGCCAGGTGTCGTTCTGCCAAGCAACGTTCATGGGGATCGCAGCGTTCGGCACCGCCGCGCTGGCCAACCATGGTGTGAACTACTTCATCGCGGCCGCTGTAGGGGTGGTCCTGGCGTTCGCCTTGGGCATAGCGGTCGGCATCCCGGCGCTCCGGCTGCGGGGCATCCTGCTGGCCATCGTCACCGTCGGCATCGCGCTGAGCTTTGACTACTTCTTCTACCTGGACCCAACCTTCGGCTGGTTCAACGGGGGGCTCTCGGGGTGGAAGGTAGAGGAAGCCACGCTCGGGCCGCTGAGCTTCAACAATCTCGATTTCAGCCACCTGATCCTGATCTACTGGGTGCTGTTGGGTCTGTTCGCGCTGGTTTCGGTGTTGGTCGTCAACATCCACGACTCCGGTAGCGGACGGCGATTCCGGGCCATCCGTGACTCGGACGTCGCCGCCTCAACCATGGGGGTCGACCTCACGCGTTACAAGCTGCTGGCATTCGGGATCTCGGCCGCCATCGCCGGGGTGGGGGGCGCGTTTTTCCCAATCGTTGAAGGCAGCGTGACCAAGCAGCCATTCGACTTCTTCCATTCGCTTTCCCTGGCGGCCCTCGCGGTGCTGTTGGGGATTCGCTTCATCCCCGCCGCGCTCCTTGGTGGGGTCTTCCTGCAGCTGTTGCCTTACCTGATCCAGAAGGTTGAGGAGGGGCTCAATCACCAGGAGATCGGACTGACGTGGTTCAACGCCGTCCTTGGCGCCCTGCTGGTCCTGCAGCTGATCCTCTACCCCGACGGTGTCTGGGGAGAGAATGCCCGCATCGTGCAGCACGCGCTGCTGCGTTTCGGGCCGAGTGAGGACGCCTCCAGGGGAGCGGCCGCATCGTGAGCCTGCTGACGGTTAACGACCTGTCGCTGTCGTTTGGCGGTGTAAAGGCGCTCGACCGTGTCAGCCTCGAGCTCAACACTGGCGAGATCCTGGGCCTGATCGGGCCCAACGGTGCGGGCAAGACCACGCTCTTCAACTGTATCTCGGGAGTGCTCCAGCCCGGCAGCGGCAGAATTCGCTACCGTGACAAGCCGATCACCCGCCTGCAGCCCCACGAGCGCGCCCGCCGCGGGATCGCGCGCACGTTCCAAGACCTACGGCTTTGGCCGACGATGACCGTGCTGGAGAACTGCCAGCTGCCGTTTGACGCGCTGTCGGAGCGCAGCATCATTGCCGATGCGCTGCGACTGCCGTGGGCGGTGCGGACCGAGAAGGCATCGATCGAGCGAGCTCGGGCCGTGCTCCACGCGCTCGACCTGACCCCGCAAACCGACCGCCTGGCGGGGGACCTGCCGGTGGGGATCCAGCGTCGCGTGGAGATCGCACGGGCGCTCTGCATGCGGCCCAAGCTGCTGCTCCTCGACGAACCGGCCTCAGGGCTGGATGCCGATGAGACCAGCGCCCTGGCCGAGGCGCTTGGGCGATTGCGGGATCGTTTCGACCTCTCGATCCTCCTGGTCGACCACGACATGAGCCTGGTCATGAAGGCATGCGAGTACATCTACGTGCTTGACTTCGGGGAGCTCATCTCGAAGGGCCGTCCGGACCAGGTCCGGGACGATCCCAAGGTCATCTCCGCCTATCTCGGTGAGACCAAGGACTCGCCGGTCGCGGAACCGGTGCCCAAGCCGGCGCCCAAGCGTCGGGCCAGGGCCAAAGTCGTCGCCGTCGCCGAGGAGCCCGAGCCCTGGATCGCTGTCGACACCAGCAGCGTTGGACCGCCGCTTCTGACGGTCGACGGGCTGGCCGCCGGTTATGGCGGTATCGAGGTGGTGCGGTCGATCGACCTGCGGGTGGGGGAGAGGGAGGTGGTCGCCTGCATCGGCGCCAATGGCGCCGGCAAGACCACCACGCTGCGCGCGATTACGGGCGTGATCCGCCCGCAGGCTGGGACAGTGCGATTCGACGGCCACGACATCACACGCAAGCCGGCCGAGGCGATCGTCAGGCTGGGGATGATGCACATCCCCCAGGGCCGGGGCTTGTTCCCCAGCCTGTCCGTCGAGGAGACCCTGCGCCTGTCCTCCTACAGCGGAGCCACGACCAGGGACATGTCGCCGGCCCTGGACGCGTTCCCGATGCTCAAGGATCGGATGGGCCAGGCCGTCGGTACGCTTTCCGGCGGTCAGCAGCAGATGGTCGCCCTGGCGCGCGCGCTGCTGGTCCAGCCCAAGCTGCTCTTCCTGGATGAGATGTCCCAGGGCCTGGCGCCGGCGGTTGTGCAGCAGCTCTTCGAGCATATCGAGTTGTTCCGCAGCCGGGGCACCGCGGTTTTCCTGGTCGAACAGTTCGTCGATTCCGCCCTGGCGATCGCCGATCGTGCTTACGTCTTCGAACAGGGGGCGATCGCCCACGAGGGCTCGGCGGCAGCGATGCGCGCGGACCGGAACATCCTGGCGAGCGCCTACCTGGGCACCGCCGTCGCCGACCAAGCGGTTGCGGTCAATGGTCGGAAAGCCGGGAAGAGGACGCTGGACGAGTGGTCGATCAAGCTCCCATCGGAGCTGAAACGCGCGCTCCAGGAGCGCGCCCAGCGTGAGGGCCGGGAGGCCGACGAGGTGGTGGCCCAGCTGCTGGGCGCCGAGGGTGAGTCGAAATGAGAAGCAGGCTGTTGCCGAGGAGCAGGAAGTCCGTTGCGGTCATTTCGCTCCTGGTGCTCTCCGCGCTGTTGGGGGGATCGAGCCTGGCCGCGGTGCCGAGCACTGTCGACAGCTATGGCGGCAACGCCTTTGCCGATGGCGTGCACATCGTGATTGGCAGCAACAACGACCCCAACTTCGAGAAGGGAGCAATCGGCAATCGATACCCCTTGGCCGAGGCAGGCCAGGACATCTCGCCTGCCTCCGCAGCCACGGCCAGCATCGACGACTACGGTCCGTTGGTGTCGACTGTCGCTGGCACCGACTGCAACAATGGCACGCCGCCGGCCAACTACTGTCTTGAGTTCGTTAGGACGGAAGCGCCCTATGCCCGGGCGCAGTTTCCTAACCCTCCCGGTAAAGGCACTGACCACGTCAATGGCCCGCACGACAGCGGCACCGGGACCGCCGACGCCCATGCGGAGGAGCTGAAGGCCAACGCCGACGGGGCCTACACCGGCTCTCCCGGGCCGGTTCAGACGATCAGCAACTCAACTGCCCACAGTGAGACCTCGGTCGCGGCCAGCGGCCAGATCACGGTGAAGACTCACTCACATGTTGGGTCCGCCTGCTTCGGTGTTTGCGGCACAGTCAACTACGTGACTGTGACCAACACCGACGTGGTGACCAGTGTGACTGCCATCAACGGCAAAGCCACGCCATCGGCGACCGTCTCACCCGGACAGGTCCAGTACTGTGCTACCGCCGCCACCTGCCAGCCGATCGCGGTCGACAACAACGGCATCACCGTGGGACCGGCGGGGCAGTCGGTACCCGTGCCTGGGCTCGGTGGCGCGGGAGAGGCTACGTTCTTCAGGATCCGCACCGTCACCCCACAGAAATCGACAACCGGTGGCACCGGATCGGTTGACGCTCTGGGGCTGGACATCCAGGCGAAGCAGCCCGGGAACGCCGCCGCCGGCATACCCGATACCCAGGTCGAATACATCCTGGGAGAAGGTCATGCTGATGGCTTCTCGGCTGCGCCACTGGCACTCGGCGGGTTTGACCTCTCCAACGGCGGCAACTCTGGCAGCGGGCCAGTGACCGCGGCGCTCAACGACGTGACCGGTAGCGGCGCCGGCGGCGGCTCCTCGGCTGGCGGGTCGGGTTCGTCGCCGGTCAAGAAGGCAACCGGCGCCGCGGGCTCGGGGAGGTCGGCATCAACTCTGGCCGGCGCGCTGAGACCACCATTCATCCTCTGGTTCTACCTGTGGGAGGCGTCGGCGCTGGCGGGCGCGGTTGCGATCGTTTGGTCGCGGCGGCGGCGCTTGCGCGAGATGAGGGAGGAGGCATGAGCGCGGTGGCATCCGCCGGAAAGCCGAAGACGCTCCACTGCGTCAATGACGACTGGGACTTCGATCCTCGGTACACCGAGGGCGTCTGCCCTATCTGCGGCTGGGGGCCTGGGCCGAGGCCCCCGACCCAGATCGAGGCGCTGTTTCGCAAGATTCCCTGGGACTACGTGTTCCTGGTCGTCCTGGCAGTGGTGCTGGTTGTCATTGGTGTGCTGGTTGGGCGCGCCGCGGGGGTGAATCTATTGCCTTCCTCCTGACGGGGCGGTCTGATCGCTCCATCAGCGGTAGGGTGGAGGCGATCCGCGCCTGGTGGCGCAATAAGTGGGCTCGGCGGCTGAGCTCCGAAACGCCCCAGCCGCGTAGAATGAGCTAAAAGCCGCGCCATGGAGCGCGGCCTCGGCTAGAGGGAATACAGGGCAGGCTTGTGCGAGTTTCCGCCGCGGATGGATCGACCTCATCGCCGGATTTGAAGCGCTGGCTGGTTGTCCTGGTCGGGGCCGTCGCAGCAGTCGCCAGCTTCGCCATGGTGCCGCCGCGACCGGCCGCTGCAGCTCCACCCGCGCCGGTCTCAGCGGAGGGCGACTCGTACGCCCTGGGCGCCAACGTTTCGGTGCTGGGCGCCATCCCGATCAACCCGGCGCCGATCGCCCCAGCCCTTGCGACCGTACCGTCGCCTCCTAATCCCAAATTCAACGAATCCGGCACCGTGATCTGTGCCCCCAACTGCGTCCCGGGGCTGGTGGACAACATCAACGTCACCGACGACACCGGCAAGGCGTTTGTTCCGGGGTACAACGGTGCGGGGTCGTCAACCCCCAGCACCGACTGTTTGCCGAATGTGGCGGTAACCGCCCCCTTTGTCAGCGGGCCGCTCACCGGGGGTAATGGCTGCAGCACCATCGCCGCTGCCGGGCTCCTGGGGGCCGTGTCCGGAGGGGTGGCTGCCATCACCACCCGGGACATCAGCTCTCAATCGTTGACCCAGAGCTGCACCAGCACGCCGGTCGGCGTTACCACCATTGCGGCACTGACCATTGGCGGCATCAACCCGCTCACTGGGCTCACCAACATTCCGCCCAACACCACAGTCAACTTGAACCTTGTCGGCCAGGTTCCGGTCAGTCTCGGCAAGGTCATCCTTAACGAGCAGAAGTTCGAAGACCTGTCAGGTGCCACCGGTGGCTCGGTCCAAACCGGCCACGGCCTGATAGTCAACGCGGCCCACATCATTCTCGATGTCGTGGTTGCTGGACAGGCCCTGCTTCAGGCGGACATCATCCTTGGGCACACCAGCAGTCGGGCAGTGTGCGACCAGCCCGTCACCCCCCTGTGCCCCAGCGACACGCCAGCAATCCCCGGCGCCTGCGTTGGCAACCCGATCACCAAGACCGTCGTCACGCCAAGTGGAACTGATCCAGGTGCCATGTTCCCGACGGCGCACCCGGGGGACCAGATCACCTACACGATCAGCATCACCAACACCGACTCCTGCAGCCCAACACAGGTGGTTGACACCCTCCCACCGGGCTTCACCCTGGTCAGCGCATCTGGCGTGTTGGGCACCAATCCCCTCCTGGGTACAGTCAATGGGCAGCAAACGCTGACATTCCGAAGCAACAACGGCTTCGGGGGCGGCGATCCGCTGGTGGAGAAGCTGGTCGTCCTGGTCGGGGCAACCGTGCCTCCAGGGACATACGTCGACGGTGTCGACGTCCTCTCCAACTGCGGCGAGACCCCTGGATCGGGCGGTGAAGTGACCGTTCCCGCGAACCCAGTCATCCCGACGCAGGAGCCGCTGGCGGCGGCCACCAACCTACCGAACACGAGTTCGACACCAGCGCCGCCCAGCCCAGCCCCGCTGGTTCCGGCAGCCGTCGGGGTCGGACTGCTGGGGCTGACCGCGGTGGGGTGGAGGCGGATCCGAGCCTTGCGGCGCTAAAGGGCCCAGCCGGCAGCACGGTCGCCGCAGGCCCAAGCTCCCGCCGGTGGTGCTGGCCGGGCAATGCTGCTGTTGGGAGCGGCTGCTGCCAGGCTTGCGCGCTCCCATTTCTCGGTAGGGGAGGCAAAGAGTGGCTTTTCGCTACCTATGAGCTCAAATCGGCGTAGCGTCGTAAATTGTATCTTTTACGACGTTTCTGCAATGGGCTGGGCGTCACGCGCCCGATTTGGCCCTCCAGAGGTCCCTGGTCATCCAGATCTGCCCCAGGTGCTCCCTGGCATGCGCGATGCTGTGGTTCAGGTGGTAGATGCCGGTGCGCGCCTCGCTGGTGCTCGCCGACGGCCGGCGCACCGTAGCCTCGAGCTGCTCAGACGTGATCTGAGGCGTCAGCTGCGCCATCACGGCCTCCGCCCCGACCACCAGGTCCCTGAGGCTATCCGAGGAGGCTCCCTGGACCTGGAACTCGGCGGCCCGGTCCCGGTTGGTCGGCACGCCGCTGACCGTCCGCAGCGTTTCCAGCTGGTTGCCCAGGATATGCGTAACCAGGACCGCTATCGAGTTGGCATTGGTATATGGCGGCCAATCCATGGCCTCATCCGACAGGCTGGCGATGACCTCCAGCAGGGCGCCATAGACCTCGCGATACTGTTCCTGGAACACCTCGAGGTACGCCATGGCGCAAGACTACCGGAAGCGCACGTATGTTCGTTTGTCCCACGGACACCTACCGGCGATTGCCGTCCCCGCACGGCGGGCGGGGCGCCGGCGCTGCTGGGTCTAAGCTCTAGTCATGCGGCGCGGCGTGCTCCGCATTGCGGAGATATTCGGCTGGATGGCGGGCGGGTTCGCCTTCTTCCTCAGCGCGCGCATGTTCTTCATCTTCCTCAGCATCGTCAACCCCGCCTTCTGCGACATCAGCTGCGACATCGGCCGTTACGCCGTCCCCGTGAGCATTGCCTGCTTCGTCATTGCCTGGGCGCCGCTGCCGATCATCGGCATGATCCACCATGCTCGCCGGTCGCTGAGCCTGGCCTGGGCGCCCCACGCCATTGGTCTCACCATCATCTTCGCGCTGGCGATGCTGTACGTCGCCGCCGTCTCCCTCAGCTTCCGCGACGTCGACAGCCGCAACGTCATCCTGGCCGGCGCCGCGGCCATCACCATGGTGATCTCGACGCTGTTGCTGTTCGTCGCGGCCATTGGCGACCGGACGCTCCCACCGACCGAAGCCCCGGTTCGCTTCTTCCAGGAGGACATGGGCGAGTAGCTTCGCGCCTGAGACCACCTCCCCCAGGTTAAACGTCGCAAAATGGCATCCCCCCCTTTACACTGGTGGGCGGTCATGTCCTCCACACGTCTTCACGACCAGGTCCGAGCCTTCCTCGAGCACTGCGAGGTGGATCGCAACCTGTCGCCATTGACAGTGCGGATGTACCAGCAGTACCTCGACCACTTCACCGCCTGGGCGGCCACCGAGGGCGTCGGTTCCGCCGAGGAGCTGACCGCGGACAAGGCGCGCTCCTACCGGGTCCACCTCCACCGCTACGTCTCCCCCACCACCCACCGCAACCTGGCACGCGGGACACAGACGTCATACCTGGTGGCGCTGCGGTCCTTGCTGCGGTTCCTGACGCGTTCGGGCGAGGACGCCCTTGCACCAGACCGTATCGAGCTGGGCAAGGGCGGCGGCCGCAGCCTCAAGTTCCTGGACTCCCGCCAGGTGACCCGCCTGCTGGGCGCCGTCGACGCCAGCGCCGAGCCGGGGATGCGCGACCGCGCCATCCTCGAGCTGCTGTTCTCGACCGGGCTCCGGGTGTCGGAGCTGGTGGCGCTCGACCGGGAGCAGATGAACTTCGAAAGCCGCGAGTTTGCCGTCATCGGCAAGGGCCGCAAGCCCCGCGTGGTCTTCATGACCGACGCCGCGGCTGACAGCCTCAAGGCCTACATCGGTATGCGCAAGGACCGCTTCAAGCCGCTCTTCATCCGCTACCGGGGCCACGCCGCCGATGAGACCACCGCTGCCGGCCGTGCCGCCATGGACGGCGCCGGCTGGCGGCTCAGCGCCCGCTCGGTCGAGCGCATGGTGGCCAAGTACGTCCGGCTGGCAGGGCTTGGCATCAAGGCCACCCCCCACACCCTGCGCCACTCGTTCGCCACTGACCTGCTCTTCAACGGCGCCGACCTGCGGTCCGTCCAGGAGATGCTGGGCCACGCCAACCTGGCGACCACGCAGGTCTACACCCACGTGACCAACCCGCAGCTGCGGCAGGTGCACAAGGACTTCCACAGCGGCAACCGGCGCCGCTGACGGCTACAGCGCCTCCGCCAGCCTCCGCCTCCGACGCGCGCGCTCGACCACCACCGCGGTTGTCACCGCGCTGATCGCCAGTACGGACAGGCAGTCGAAACAGGAGAGGATCGCGCATCCCCAGCCCGCGGCTTCGGCCGCATCCTCGAGTACGCCGTCATCTCCGCCTCTTTTCTTCTTCTTTTCCTCTTCCGACTCCTCGGCACCGGGTGCGCCCTGCACCGGTGCCGCGCCCGGGTCCGGGGTTCCTCCCTCAGGTGTGTCATCGACCCTCATTGGCATGGCTGGTCCCCTTCTGTTCCCCGCCGCGACCTATCAACCGACCGATAGAGTACAAGCCCCGCCGCCGCCGCGGCACCGAGCACCAGGACGCAGCTCAGGCCGCTGCAATCGCAGCCGCTGAGCATGTTGCCAAGACAGCCCAGGCCGCCGCTGGCCACGTCACCGACCACCTCACCGCCGACGTCTCCGGCAACGTCTCCGGCAACGTCTCCGGCGACGTCGTGGTGTCCTGTCGCAGGCTGGTCAGCCGGTAGCGGCGGTTGGCCCGGTGGGGGTTGTGGCCCGGAGAGATCTCCCGGGTCTTCGACCCTCATCGGCAAAACCGTTGCCTCCCCTTCACTCTGCTCGCCGGCCCCGCGCGGTCGGGCTAGTGGGCGTGCACCCTCACGCGCTCGAAGCAGTCGCTGCAGTACACCGGCCGGCCCTCGCGGGGCTCGAACGGTACCTGGGTCGAGGTGCCGCAGTCGGCACAAACCACGTCGAACATTCGCCGCGCGCCAAGCCTCTGCATCTTCTTCGCCGACCGGCACTCGGGGCAGCGCTGGGGTTGGTTGAGCAGGCCCTTCTCCTGGAAGAAGCTCTGCTCCCCGGCCGTCCAGATGAAATCGGCCGAGCAATCCCGGCAGCGCAGCGTGATGTCCTCAAAAGCCATGAAGATTTCCGATCCTCCTATTTCCCCGCGGGGACCCCGGATGTGGCCGGCGGCCGACGATCCGACTACCATACCTCCCGGCTGACAGGGGGCGCAAACTCCCGGGACGATGACGCAAAAACGGCTGTAATCGATCTACGAACGGGTGCTCGACGCGGGCTCCTCGACGGCCGCGGAGCGGCGCAGGATCTCCCGCAAGCCCATCACCACCAGGAACACCGCGAAGACGATTCGGAGGGTCGAGCTGCCCAGGTGGAGGGCGATGAAGGCGCCCCCGGCTGCGGCCGCCGCGCCCACCAATCCGATGATCCAGGTGGGGCTGAAATCCAGCGAGCCGCGCCGGAAATGGGAGTACGCCCCCGCCAGCGCCGTTGGCAGGATGACCAGCAGCGACGTGCCCTGGGCGGTCTCCTGGCCCGCGCCAAGCAGCAGGACCATGGCCGGCACCAAAATCGCGCCGCCACCGACGCCGAGCGCGCCCGAGATCGCGCCCGCGACCAGCCCGGTCAGCAGGGCGATGATGACCTCCGGGCCGGTCAAGGCAGGAGGAGCCTGATGGCGACCAGGATCGCCAGCACGCCGAGGGTGACCCGCAGCGCTCGCTCCGGCACGCGGTACGCGATGGCGGCCCCCAGGGGCGCCCCGATGACGGCGCCGATAGCCAGCACCGCCGCAAGCCGCAGGTCGACCTGGGGGTGGCCACTGCCCAGGTAGTAGACGGCGACGCCAACGATCGATATCGGGACTATCGCCAGCAGCGAGTTCGCCACCGCACGACGTTGCGACATCGCCAGCAGCGTCGTCATCCCGGGCACCATGATGATGCCGCCCCCGATGCCGAGCAGGCCGCTGGAGAGGCCGCCGAAGAAGCCCAGGCCTACGGAGGCGAGAAGACGCCTACCAGTAAGGCCAGGCACGGTTCCCCGGGGTGGTGCCGAACATGTCGCCATAGACGATAAAGTCAGCCGGCGACCCGGCGTTGATGGCGCGGATGAACGCGCCCGGGGTGACCGTGCAGGTTCCCGATGTCCCGACCATGCGCACGTGGTTGAGGCGCTTGGAGGCGTCGCGGTCGGACAGGTCCAGGCCAGTGAGAGAGCCGCAGGCGCCGGCGTTGTAGGTGGACCCGAGGTACGCCTGGATCTGGGCCCACGTGTGGGGGGGTGTGTACCAGGTGTGCAGCGGGGAGACGTCGTAGTTGTCGATCACGCCCCGCAGGTAGGGCGGCGTGCAGGGGTTGTCCCCGTTCCCCCACACCGCGCTGGCGCACTGCGTGTGGCCACCGTCACTCGATGAGTAGACGGCCGAGATGATGCTGCCCTGGTAGAAGATGCCCTGGCCGCGGGTAGCGTTGACGGCTGCGTTCTGGGCGGCGGTCTCGCGGTCGACGCCGTTGTAGACCTGCGAGTTGGTGCCATCGTCGAGGTCATACGCGCCACCGCCGAGGTGGTAGAGCGCGTACGTTCGGGCGGCGACGATCTGCGCTTCGATGGCGTTGAGCGGCCAGCTGGACGGCACCTCGGACAGCCCCTGGAGGTAGCTCTCGGTGTCGACGTGGTTGACGATGCGGAAGCCAGATGAGTTGTCAGCCCACGCCTCGCCTCGGTAGCGGCGGTTGGTGCCTGTGACCTGGAAGATGCCTCCGCTGGGCACCAGCCGCAGCGGCCGTCCCGAGGCGTTGCCGCCGGGCCAGCTGGCGCTGACACTGCCGTCCGCGTTGGGGCTGAAGTTGACTCCCTGGTCCTGGCCGATGTTGCCGAGGTTGTTCCCGGCGGTGTCCTGGATGGTGGCGGACGACCCGCGCGGCGTGACCGTCCGTCCGGCCCCCGCCAGGAAGACGCGAACGGTCTCATTGGGAACGCCGCCGAGGTAGGTGCCGCTGTAGAAGTTGCCGATGATTTGAGGCCAGCTGATGCCCGCCTGCGCCATGCCCAGGGCGCCGTACTGCGCGAGGCCGACGCCGTGGCCCCAGCCGTGGCCGCAGATGCTGACCAGTCCCGCCGGCGCCGCCGGGCAGACGGGACCATAGGTGCGGCCATTCCCCTTCTGCGCCGCGGCGTTGGCGGCCGCCTCGGCGGCGGCCAGCGCGGCCTCCAGCTCGCGCTCCTTGTTCTGGGTGCCGCGCAGCGCGGCCAGCTGGGCGCGCTGACGCGCCTCCAGGTCGGACGTCACGCTGGCCTGAGCGTCGAAGGCGTTCTGGGCGTCCGCCATCTTCTGGGCCAGCTCCTGCATCAGCGGCGCCAGCGCCGCCCGCAGCTGCGCCGTCTTCTCGCGCTGGGACGCCAGGGCCTCACGCTCGGCTTTGAGCTGCTGCGCCTTCTCATAGTCGGCGCGGCTCTGTCTTGTCAGGTAGACGAGGCGGTCGAGCAGGTCGGAGAAGCTGCCCGCGCTGAAGATGAAGGTCAGCCAGCTGCCCGGGCCCGCCTTGTAGAGGGTGCGGACCTCCCGGGCGAAGCTCTGGACGTGGGCATCGTGCTCGGTCTGCAGGGTGTTCTCCTGGGCCTCGAAGCCCTTGATGCGGTCATCCAGGTCCTGGGCCTGGGCCAGCACCTGGCCGTAGTCGCTCTGCTTGGAGCCGAGGTCGCCGTGGAGCTGGTCCAGGATCGCGCGGGCCGAGGCTTGCTGGCCGTTCAACTGCCCCAGCGTCGCCTTCTGGCCGACCTCCTGGGCCTGCAGCGCCGCCAGCTGGTCCTGGATCGAGTCGGCCCGCGCGGGCAGCGGCGCGAGCAGCGCCGGCGACACCGTGGTAACGGCCATAAGGCCGAGGGCGACCTTTTTCAAGGCATGGCGAACATCAGTACGAGGAAACATGGGGATAAGGCCATTCTGAGGGGCAATCCCGGGGTGTCAACCCCGCCCGAGTTCGGCTCTAAGGTTGGCCGCGGAGATGGCGCAGCACCTGGACCACGCTTCCCGAGAGGCCCTCGAGGTCGTATCCGCCCTCGAGGCACCAGACCGACCTGCCCTGGCAGAGCTCCTCCGCCCAGCCCCGGATCCGCTCGGCGAGGACACCGTAGCTGGCGGTGGTGAGGCGCATGTTGGCCAGCGGGTCGTGCTCGTGGGCGTCGAAACCGGCGCTCAGCATCAGCAGGTCGGGCTGGTACTGGCGCAGCGCCGGGGCGAAGCGGTCGTCGAAGACCTGGAGGTACCCGGCCTCGCCGCCGCCGGCGGCCATGGGCTCGTTGAGGGTGTAGCCGACCCCCTCTCCCCTACCCCGCTCGGTATGGATCCCGGTGCCCGGGTACAACGGCCACTGGTGGCAAGACATGTAGTAGACGTCATTTCGATCGTAGAAGATGTCCTGGGTCCCGTTGCCGTGGTGGACGTCGAAGTCGACGATCGCCACCCGCTCCAGCCCGGCGTCGAGCCCCGCTTGGGCCCCGATGGCGATGTTGTTGAAGAGGCAGAACCCCATGGCCACATCGCGGGTGGCGTGATGCCCGGGTGGGCGGGTCAGCGAAAAAGCGCTCAGGTTGTCGCCCGCCAGCACCCGCCGCACCGCTTCCACGGCCGCCCCGGCCGCGGTCATCGCCGCCTCCAGCGACCCCGGCCCGATCCACGTATCCGCATCCAGCCAGCCGCCGATGTGCTCCTCATCCACCTGCCGGCCGGCGTCGACGACGCTGGCGACGTAGCCCGGGTGGTGAACCTTCTCGACCAGGCTCAGCGCCACCGGGTCAGCCTGGGCCCGGGGCAGGGCGCTGAGCTCCGGGTCGGCGGCAATCGCCGCCTCGATGGCTGTCAGCCGCTCCGGGCTCTCCGGGTGACCCGGGGCCTGGTGTAGCAGCGAGGCTGGGTGCGTCAGCAGCAGCGGCGCGCGGCTGCCGTCCGTCATCCCGACTCGAGGTCGGCAGCCAGCTCGCGCAGGAACGACTCGACGTCGGTGACGATGCCTATGGTCTGGAAGGAGCCACGATCGGTCAGCTTGGTCACCACCGCGGGCTCCATGTCCACGCACACGGTGCGCACCGTTGCCGGCAGCAGGTTGCCGGTGGCGATGCTGTGCAGCATGGTGCCGACCAGCAGCGCCAGCCGGATGTCGCGCTGCTGGATCGCCTCGCGCATGCGCTTCTGCGCCACCACCATGTCGGTGATCACGTCGGGAAGTGGACCGTCGTCACGGATCGAGCCGGCCAGCACCACGTCCACGCCCGCCTTGACGGCCTCGTACATCACGCCCTGGGTGATTACGCCCGTGTCCACGGCGGCCTTGATCGACCCCGCGCGCCGCACCTCGTTGATGGCGTGGATGTGGTGCTCGTGGCCGTGCTCGGCGCCGAGGCCGGACTCCAGGCTGATGCCCAGCGAGGTGCCGTAGATCGAGGACTCGATGTCGTGGGCTGCCAGCGCGTTGCCGGCGAAGATCACCTGGACGAAGCCGCCCTTGATCATCGAGCTGAGGTAGCGCCCGGCCCCGGTGTGGACGATGGCGGGGCCGCCGACGAAGAGGATGTCGCCGCCGTCCTCGCGGATCTGGCGCATGGTCCTGGCAATCTCCCGGATCACCAGCTTCTTGGGCTTCTCGGCCGAGACCTGCGACTGCATGAAGCCGAACAGCTCGCGGTCGCGAGCCCGCTCCAGGGGGCGTATCCGGATGCCCTGGTAGCCGCAGACGACCTGCTGGCCGGCGCGGGCCTCATCCACTGGGAGGCAGTAGGCGCGTTCGCCGTCGACCGCCACCCCGCAGTCCATCTCGATGTTCTCCACCTCCAGCCACTTGGCCCCGACGCGGACGTCGGTGGGCTGGTTGCTGGTGGAGTAGAAATCCTTGGGGAACACCCCCTCCTGCTGGACCGGCTCCAGGCGCGCCTCGGCCTGGTCGATGGGGGCGGCGCCGTACTGCTGGATGGCGCTGAGGATCTCCTCGAGCACTTCGTCCGAGTCGGCCTGCACCGACAGCCGCACATACGACGTCTCATCCTTGTGTTTGCCGACGCGGAACTCCTCCACGTCGAAGTCGCCGCCGAGGTCCATGATCGTGTCCCAGACCTTGGGTAGCGCAAGGGAGTCGATGACGTGGCCCTCAAGGGCCACCACGGCGTGCGGCATCAGCGAATTCTAGAGAGCGGCGGCGATGCGTTCGCGCAGGTCGTGGGCCGCGCCCGAGGCGGCCTCCTGGAAGTCGGCGCCGGAGCTGGCGTTGACTATCGCGCGGGAGGAGGACAGCAGGAACGGCTGGTCGCCCTCGCTGCCGGCCACCGCCTTGATGGCGGCGGCGATGTCGCCACCCTGGGCCCCCACCCCGGGGATCAGCAGCGGCATCCCCGGGCAGTCCTCGCGGACGGCGGCAAGCTCCTCGGGCCAGGTGGCGCCGGCGACCAGGCCGACGTTGCCCAGGATGTTCCACTCTCGCGCCAGCCTGGCCACGTGGCGGTAGAGCGGACGCTCCCCGACGTGCAGATCCTGGAGGTCGGCGGCGCCCGGGTTGGAGGTGCGACAGACGATGAAGATGCCGCGGTCGGCGCGGTTGAGGAAGGGCCGCAGGCTGTCGCCGCCGAGGTAGGGGTTGACGGTCACCGCCGACGCGCCCAGGACGTCAAAGGCGGCCTGGGCGTAGCGCAGAGCAGTGTTGCCCACGTCGCCCCGCTTGGCGTCCAGGATCACCGGGATGTCGCTAGGGACCGCGGCGATCACCGCCTGCAGCACCTCCCATCCGTGGGCGCCGAGGACCTCGTAGAACGCCGAGTTGGGCTTGTATGCCGCGGTCACGTCGGACGTCGCCTCGATGATCGCGGTGGTGAAGCGCAGGAGGTCGTCGGGATCCCGGTTGAAGCCCTCGGGCAGGGTTCCAAGGTCAGGGTCCAGGCCGACGCAGACGTGTGATTTACGAGCCTCGCAGGAAGCCAGCAGGCGGTCGCGGAAGCTCAGTGCCTGGCCGGTCTCGGTCGCGCTTTCGGACACCTCAGACCTCGTGAGTCTCGACGACATCGAAGCCCTCCTTGGTCAGCTGCTCGACGCGCTTTTCCTGGTACCCCCGCATCCCCGGAAGGGGGAAGGCGCCGGTCTCGTCCAGCGGCTCGTCGAATAGCCGCCGAACCTCCTCCAGGAAGGGGATATCCGGACCGCTGATCCAACCGGTGTCGGTCACCTCAACAGTGTGGCCGTCTTTGGCCAGGGTCCAGACCTTCATTAGCCTCCTTAGCGGTTTGCTGACGAGTGGTGGTCGGCGAGACAGGATTTGAACCTGCGACCCCCAGTCCCCCAGACTGGTGCGCTACCGAGCTGCGCCACTCGCCGCCCGGCCTCGATTCTAGCCGAGTCCCAATCCCTCCATCTCACTTCGTCCCGTCCGCGTCATCAGGCCGGCCGCGGTGGTCATCGGGTCGGCGCCCTCGAACATGATCGCCGCCAGCGCCTCGGCGATGGGCAGCTCGACCTCGAGCCGCCGCCCCAGGCGCACCGCCTCGCGGGTGGTGTTGACACCCTCGGCGATCTCCGTCATCCCCGCCAGTACCTGCTCCAGGGTTTGGCCCTTGCCCAAGGCCATGCCCACACGCCGGTTGCGACTGTGGGGCGAGGCGCAGGTCACGATCAGGTCGCCCAACCCGGTAAGGCCGGCGAAGGTCCGCGCCCGGGCCCCCGTGGCCACGCCCAGGCGGGTCATCTCCGACAGCCCGCGTGTCATCAGGGCCGCCTTGGCGTTGTCACCGGCCTCCATGCCGTCCGCGATCCCCGCGGCGATGGCGACCACGTTCTTCATCGCCCCACCCACCTCGACGCCGACGACATCGTCATTGGTGTAGGCGCGCAACCGGCTGCCCGAGATGCGGCGCTGGGCATCCTCGGCGCGGCGACCGTCGGTGGTCGCGATCACGGTGGCGGTCGGGAGTCCGGTTGCCACCTCGATGGCGATGTTGGGGCCCGACAGCGCCCCGATCGTGGCGCGGTCGCCCAGCGCCTCGGCCAGCACCTGCGACATGAGGCGCCCGCTGTCCGGGTCGAGCCCCTTGGCCGCGCTCAGCACCAGCGGCCCCTCAGTGCCCCGCCGCGCCTGCGTGCGCAGCACCGCCGATAGCGCCAGCGCGGTGGTGCTCATCGCCTTGGCGGGCACCGCCATGATCACGATGGGCACGTTGTAGACGGCATCCGCCAGGTCCTCGGTGAAATACACCTGCTTGGGAAACTCAGCGTCCGGCAGGTGGCGAGGGTTGTGGCGCTCCGCCTTCATGTGCGCGACCTGTTCGGGGTCGCGGGACCAGAGGAAGGTCTCCCCTCCCCTCCCCAGGTTGCAGGCCAGCGCCGTACCCCAGCTGCCGGCGCCGATGATGGCGATGCGGTCGGAGGCGGCCATCAGCGCTCCTCCACCCGCTTTCGCATCAGCAGGCGCAGCGGCACGCCGGCGAAGTCGTACTTCTCTCGCACCTGGTTCTCAAGGTACCTGCGGTAGGAGAAATGGGCCAGGTCGGGGTCGTTGACGAAAAGCACGATCGTTGGCGTCCGCTCCTTGCCCTGGGCGGCGTAGAGGACCTTGAGCTGCTTGCCCTTGCGAGTTGGCGGGGGGTTGTCCTCTATCGCCTTCTGCACCACGCGGTTGAGCTCGGGGGTGGCGATCCGCCGCCGGCGGTTTTCGGCGACGCGAACCGCCGCCGGGATGACGTCGGTAACCCGCCGGCCGGTGAGCGCGGACGCATAGACCACGGGGACGCCGGGGATGAACTTGAATGCGTTGTCGACCTTCCGCCGCCAGGCTTTGTCATCGCGCTCCTCCTGCGGCAGCAGGTCCCATTTATTGACCACCAGGACCACGCCCTTGCCGCCGTCGACGGCGTAGCCGGCGATGTGCTGGTCCTGGGCCAGGATGCCTTCGGTGGCGGCGACCACGATCAGGGCGACGTCGCTTCGCTCCAGGGCTCGAAGACCGCGCAGCACGCTGTAGTGCTCCACCCCGCCCTTGGTCACGCCCTTGCGCCGGATGCCCGCGGTGTCGACCAGGCGAACCCGACGGCCCTCGAAGTCCAGCTCCGTGTCGACCGGGTCGCGCGTGGTGCCGGGGATGGTGGCCACCAGGCTGCGCTCGTCGCCGAGGATCTTGTTGAGGAGCGACGACTTGCCGACGTTGGGCCGGCCCAGGATCGAAACCGAGAGGGTGTCAGCGTCGGTTGTGTCCTCGAGGGACTCGTCGGCCGGGGGCAGGGCCTCGACCACCTGGTCGAGGAGGTCGCCGACCCCGGTCCCGTGCAGCGCCGAGATCGGAGTTGGCTCGCCCAGGCCGAGCTCGAACAGCTCGTGCAGATAGCCCTCGTCTTTTTGCGACTCGGCCTTGTTGGCTGCCAGCACCATCGGCCGGCGCCGGCGCCGGAGCATGTCGCCGACCTCGGTGTCCAACGCGGTCAGCCCGGCCCGGACGTCCACGACGAAGATGATGGCGTCCGCCTCCTCCAGGGCGACCGCCGTGCCCTGCTGCGTGTTCTCGACCAGCTCGCCCCGAGCCTGGCGGTCAAGGCCGGCGGTGTCGACCACCGCGAAGGTGCGGCCGCGCCAGTCGGTCTGGCCGTAGAGCCGGTCTCGCGTCAGGCCGGCTTCGGAATCCACGATCGATTGCCGCCTGCCGATGAGGCGGTTGAACAGCGTCGACTTGCCCACGTTGGGGCGTCCGACGATGGCCACCAGGGGCAATGACTGGCTCTGACGGGGCATCTCCGGAAGGCTAACAGCGGGCGGATCGGAGGCGTCCATGGCGGTCGGCGGTTCTGTTGTACTGTGTCTCGCATGCCAGGTGTGGGCGCCGTTTTCACGCTTCCCTTCAAGTCCCCGGGGTGGTTCGGAGCCTTCGCCCTCATGGGCCTGATCGCCCTGATCCCCATCGTCGGGTGGATCAACCTGCTGGGCTGGGAGCTGACCACCCTCGACTACTACCGCCAGGGCCGAACCGACCTGCCCCCGGCGGGCCTGGGCTACATCGGCCGCGGCTGGCATGCCTTCCTGGCGCTGCTGGTGTGGTACCTGCCGGTGATCGTCGTCTTTCTCGGCGCCTACGTCATCTTCTTCATCTTCATCGCCGCCGCCGCCGCCACCTCCGGTCCGAGAGGCTCCGGCGCCTCCGACGCCGCCAGCGCCGGCATCGGGCTGGGCATCCTGATCTACTACCTGCTCCTCTTTATCGGCATCGCCTTTGCCCTGGTGGTGCAGGTGCTGCAACCGGCAATCATCATCGCCAGCGAGCGGGGCGGCGTCTCCGCCGGGGTCAGCCCCTCGTACGTCCTGGGCATCGCGCGCCACAACCTGGGCAACACGGTGATCGCAGCGCTGCTCTTCTACGCTGCCAACTTCCTCGGCGGCCTGGGGACCTACGCCTGCTGCATCGGGGTCATCTTTACCCTGGCCTACGCGTATGCCGTGCAGGCCGGAGTCCTGCGCTACTACGAGTACTCGCTGGGTGACGGCGCTCCCCCACCGGCGCCGCCCGCGGCCGCCCCGGTGACCCCGGCCTAGCTCAACCGCTGAGGGCCGTCTCCGCGAAGACGGGCGGCGTCTCCGACTCCAGGACCCAGGCGGTGACCTCGGCCAGCTTGCCCGCCTCGATCGCCATGATTACGTAAACGTACTCTGGCCAGGCATGCTCGGCGTCGTACTGCGACGGCCGCGCCGGGTGGTCGGGATGGGTGTGCCAGAAGCCGAGCACCTCCAGGCCGCGGGCCTCGGCCTCCCGCTCCGCCAGCATGATGTCCTTGGGGTCCATGACGTATCGATCGCGGGCGCGGTCCTGGCGGAGGTTGGTCGCCAGGCGCACCTCGACCACATCAGGATCATCGCCCGGGGTCCCCAGGAAGATGCCACAGCCCTCGTTGGGGTAGGCGGCCTCCCCCATTGCGGCCATCTGCTGCCGGAGCTGCGGCGCGATCCGCACCCTAGAGGTTATTCACGTACAGCCCGCCGGAGAGGTAGCGGTCGCCGCCGTCGGGGAAGATCATCACCACCACCGCCTCGTCCAGGTCCTGGGTGACCTGGGCCGCGCCCCACAGCGCGGCGCCGGAGCTGTGGCCGGCGAGGATGCCCTCGGTGCGGGCCAGCCGGCGGGCCAGGTCGTAGGCGTCCTCGGTCTCGACGTCAAGGAGAAGGTCGTGGACGGTCTCGTCGTAGATTCCCGGGCGGATGGCGGTGGGGATGTGTTTGAGGCCCTCGAGGCCATGCCAGCTGCTTGACGGCTGCACCGCCACGACCTTGATCTCGGGATTGTGCTCGTGCAGCCGCTGGCCGGTACCGACAATGGTGCCGCTGGTGCCCAGGCCGGCCACAAAATGGGTGATCCGGCCCCCCGTCTGCTCGATGATCTCGGGGGCGGTGGTGTCGTAGTGGGCGCGGGGGTTATTGGGGTTGTTGTACTGGTCGGGCATGTAGTAGAGGTCTGGATGCTCCTCGACCATCTGACGGGCCACCAGGATGGCGCCGTCGGACCCCTCCCCCGGGTCCGAGAAGGTGATCTCCGCGCCATAGGCCCGCACTGTCTCGATCCGCTCCTTGCTGACGTTCCCGGGCATCACCAGCCGCAGCCGGTAGCCCTTGGCCGCGGCCACCAGGGCGTAGCCGATCCCGGTGTTGCCCGAGGTTGAGTCGAGGATGATCCTGTCAGGCGTCAGCTCGCCCGACTTCTCCGCCTCCTCGATCATGCGCTTGGCGGGTCGATCCTTGACCGAGCCCCCGGGGTTGAACCACTCCGCTTTGGCGTAGAACTCCACGCCGGGGTGGCTCTCCTCGAAGAGGTGGACACGAATCACCGGCGTGTTGCCGACAAGATCGAGGATGCTGCCGGCCACGCTCATTTCGGATCGAGTATAGGAACGCCCTGCCGAGCCGGCCCGGCCGCGCCAGGGGCTATCCGACGACGTAGCGGACCAGGATCACCGTGATGCCGGCGATCAGCACCAGTCCGATGCCGTAGCCAACGATGCTGCGGACCATCACCGAGTACCGCCGCGGCAGGATGTTGATGATCGCCTTGCCCGCGAGCAGGCCAATGCCGAGGGCCGCAACCGAGGGGTGATGGGCGACGATGCCAAAGATGCCGACCACCGAGAAGATGGCGGTCTCGAACAGCTGCAGCAGGGTGTACGGCCCCAGCAGCTGGTTCCGGGGCTTGGGCTCGGGCCGATCAGTCAGGTCGCTGGAACCCGTAATTGAGCATGGTGGTGGCGTTGGTGAAAATCATCGGGTCATTGAGCTCGACCAGGAGCAGGGTGCGGTTGCCACGCTTGGCGCCGGTGACCAGGCAGGTGCCGGCGTTGTCGGTTTGACCGGTCTTGAAGCCGATGGTCCCGGGATAGCTCGTGAGCAGCTTGTTGAAGTTGGTCGGGAAGAAGGCCTTGTGGTCGCCGTTCCCGGTGATCCCCTGGGTCTTCGTCGTCGCCACCTGCTCGATCGCGGGGTAGTGCTGGTAGATGTAGGCCGCGATCAGGGCCAGGTCCTGGGCGGTGCTGTACTGGGCGGGGTCGTCGAGGCCCGAGGGGTTGGCGAAGTGGCTGTCCTGCAGCCCCAGGGCGTCGGCCTTGTCGTTCATGGCCTTGATGAAGGCCTCTCGACTCTCGAAGGTGGTCATCGCCAGGGTCTCGGCGGCATCGTTGCCGGAGTCCAGCAGCAGGCCGAACAGCAGGTCGCCAACACGGACGCGCTCGCCGGCGCTGAGGCCCATGTGGTCGGGCTCGACCTTGGTGGCGTCATCGGGCACGCTCACCACGGTGTCCAGCGAGGCGTTGTCGAGCGCCACCATCGCCGTCATCAGCTTGGTCGTGCTGGCCATCGGTAGCCGAACCTTGGGATCGTGGGCGTACAGCACGTGCCGGCTATCGAGGTCCACCATCAGCTCCGATCGCGCCTGGGCCCGGGGTGCGCCGACCGCGGGGTGAGCCAGGCCCCAGACGTAGTCCCATTCGAGGAAGGGGGCGTGAGATGTGACGGCGGCGGTGCCACCGGTTGGCGCTGCTGCCCCTGCCTGGGCGCCGATGTCGCCAGGCTGGGGGGTGGCGCCACGCAGCCGGGGGATGGTCAGGAGGAGGATGGTCGAAATCAGCAGCAGCAGGGCGACCGACAGGGCGATGATCCAGTCACGGCGCGTCGCCTGGGGCCGACGACGGTAGCGCTGCACGGTGCTGGACGGCACCGTGGAGGCGCGAGCCGTGGGTCTGCGCTGTTGCAAGTGGCCCCCATCTAAGCAAGCCCCCGGCGGGCTGTCAAACGCAAAGAGCCTACCGGATGGGGTTTACTATCACTCGACTTACAGCCAAGGAGGGAGTCATGGCCGAAGGAGCCGAGCTGATCGCCAACCTCGCCCAGTGCCGCCTGTTCGAGGACATGTCCCAGGCGGAGCTGGTCGCGGCCGCCGACCGGATGGACGAGGACCACTTTCCCGGCAACACGACCATCCTCAAGGAAGGCGAGGAGGGCATGGGCTTCTTCTTCGT
The DNA here is from genome assembly GCA_049644325.1 of Candidatus Dormiibacterota bacterium. GTDB lineage: Bacteria > Chloroflexota > Dormibacteria > DASZGP01 > DASZGP01 > DASZHA01. The sequence continues at coordinate 57,670 of JBARRR010000041.1, read as the reverse complement.
GGTGCTCGACGGCTCGGCGGTGGTCAACATGCACGGCAAGGAGATCGCCACCCTCAAGCAGGGCGACTTCTTCGGCGAGGTGACCTCCCTCAATGGCGGGCCCCGGACGGCGTCGGTGACCACGGCGGAGCCTCTCTGGGTGCTGCGGCTCACGGACAGCAACTTCCGGCCGTTCCTGGAAGCGTTCCCCAAGGTCACATTCCGCATCCTGGAGCGCGTCTTGATGCGCTACCAGGCCCTCGCCACCGACGCCGGGTCCTGATCGCGGGGGGCGCGGCGCGCCCTGATGCCCCAGGCTGGACGTGAACGAGGCTGAAGAGGTCGAGCTCGAGGCGCTGATGCGCCAGCGCCGGCTCACCGACTCGCGCCTCAACCGCGCCCTTGGCGAGCTGCTGGGCAGCGGGCGTGGCGCCCCAGAGGTCCTCGACGCGATCGACGAGGCGGAGCAGGTGCTGCGTAAGATCGCCGCCCTGGTGAACCGGATCTCCACGTAGGACGGCACAGTTCAGCTTCAGTAACCGTGTTAGATTGGGCGCCCATGGAGGTGGAGAACCGGGGCCAGAAGAGCCTCATCCTGATCCTGGCGCGGGAGCTCGCCGCCAACGTCGCCACCCCCATCTTGATCACCGATCCGTGGGGCAAGATGGTCTTCTACAACGAGGCCGCTGAGAAGCTCCTGGGCCAGGCCTTCCGCAAATCCGGCGAGCTCGAAGCCGAGAACTGGAGGGCCACGATCTCGCCCTCAGAGACCGACGGCTCGCCGGTTCCATACGACGAGCTGCCTCTGGTGATCGCCCTCACGCAGCGCAAGCCCAACCATCGGGCATTCGTCATCACCGGGTTCGACGGTAAGACTCACAAGATCGAGGCCACCTCGTACCCGCTGATCGGCAACAGCGACAAGCTCGCCGGGGCGGTGTCGATCTTCTGGGATACGCAGCAGGACTGAGGACGGCGCACAGGGGATGCTGGTAACCGTTTGGGGCTGCCGCGGCTCATTGGCGGCACCCGGTCCGGACACCGTGCGCTATGGCGGCAACACGCCCTGCGTCGAGGTCCGGCTGTCCGATGGCACCCCATTGGTCCTGGACGCGGGCACCGGCATCAGGGCCCTCGGGGCCAAGCTGGCCCTGGAAAAACCCGCGGAGATCCACGTGCTCCTATCCCACCTCCATCTCGACCACCTCGTCGGCCTCGGCTTCTTCCGGCCGCTGTTCATGCCTGGGATCAAGGTCCATATGTGGGGCCCGCCGTCGCCGGTGGAGACGCTGGAGGCCCGCATCTCCAAGTACCTGTCCCCTCCCCTGTTCCCCGTCCAGCTCTCCGACCTGGCCGCCGAGGTCACCCTCCACGACGTCCCCGAAGCCTCGTGGGAGATCGGTTCAGCCCGGGTCCTTGCCGACCCCGTCTCGCACCAGGGGCCGACCCTCGGCTATCGCATCGAGGAGAACGGCCGGGCTCTCACCTACATCCCCGACCACGAGCCGTCGGTGGGCATTGACCTGGAGAGCATGGAGCAGGACTGGATCTCGGGGTTCCGCCTGGCTTCGCAGGCCGACATCCTTCTCCACGACGCGCAGTACACCGTGGCCGAGTATGTCGACCACGTCGGGTGGGGCCACTCCAGCATCGACCAGGTGGTGACCCTGGCCAAGCGAGCCCAGGCCCGCGAGCTGGTCCTCTTCCACCACGACCCCTTCCACAGCGATGCCGAATTGGAGCTGCTGGAAACGGAGGCGCGCCGGCTCTGGGGATCCGGCGGCACCGCGCCGGTGCTGGCCTTCGAGGGGATGCAGCGCGACCTGGGCTAGGCCCTCGGTCGGCTATGCCCTGGCGTAGGTGGCGACCAGGTCGCCACGGGCCAGGAGGGGTCCGCGGTTGGACTTAATGGCATCCTCGAGCTGCGTGCGGCTGAAGCCGCCGGTCAGCCCGGCGCCATCCTTGCCCAGGCTGAAGCCGAGCGCGAACACCATCACGTGGTAGTGGTGCGGCGGGCCCTGGGGCGGACAGGGCCCGGTGTACCCGGTGCCACCGGCGTCGTTGTGGCCCTCGACCGAGCCTGCCGGTGGGAACGTCGCGATCGTGGCCGCGGCGGCGCCGTCGCTGAAGGCCAGCCAGTGGGTGAAGTTGCCGGAGGGGGCGTCCGGGTCCAGGACCTCGATCGCCACTGACTGCGTGGCCGCGGGGATCCCGGCCAGGCTGATGACCGGGGCGCGGCTGGCCCCATCGCAGGTCAGCTCCTTTGGGAATGTCCCGCCGGCGAGGTCGGCACTGGTGACCGAGAGGGGGGGCAGTGGTGACGCCTGGCTGGTGGCCGGCGCCGTGGCGCCGCCGGAGCCGGTGTCGCCGCAGGCCGCCAGCACGAACACGGCAACCGCGCCGGCGACGAGGCTCCGGGTCAGTGGGAGACCCAGGCGTCCGGCGCCTCGGACAGCGCCGTGACGGATGCCGGCAGGCTTCCAGTGGCCAGGTCGGCGACGGTAACCTGCTCCAGCACCGAGCTCAGGCTGGCCCGGACCGCGATCCAGACGTCCCGGAGCGACTCGCTGGGGCCGCCGTAGACCAGCTCCTCGGGGCGGGATTCGTGGACGTTGGCCAGGGGGCCCTCGACCGCACGAATGATCTCGGCGAGGGTGATGTCGGCCGCCGGGCGGCCCAGGAGATAGCCGCCGTGCACCCCGCGCGAGGCGCGCACCAGCCCCGCCCGCTTGAGGTCGCCAAGGATGTTGAGCAGGAACTTGAGGGGGATGTCCTCGGCGGTGGCGATCTGCTGGGCCTTGATGGGGCCGTCGCTTCCCAGTGCGGCGAGCTCGGCGGCGGCGCGGATGGCGTAGTCAGCCTTGACGGAGATGCGCACCCGCCTATTGTCCACACTCATGCCGACCTGGGCCTGCGGGGTATGCTGGGCGCCGTGGCCACCACCAGGAAGTCGCCGCCGGCCCGCCAGGTCCGCCGCGCCGCGAGCGCGCCGCCGATTGAGGAGTTCATAGTCGAGCCGGCTGCACCGACGTCAGGCGGCCTCGTCGGCCTGCTGCGCAGCCCCCTGGAGGCGGCGATCCACCTCTCGGGCCTTGACGCGGTGGCCTACGCGATGGACCGACTGGCCAAGTCCGCTGACCGGGCGGCGGAGATCATGGACCGCATCGACGCCGACCGGCTCGACCGCCTGGCTGCATCGGCGGAACGGGCGTCGGAGATCCTGGACCGCATCGACGCCGAACGTCTCGATCACCTAGCCGCGTCTGCGGAGCGGGCGGCGGAGCTGCTGGAGCAGGTCCAGAGCGAGATCGGCATCGAGGGGGCGCGGCGCACGCTGGCCAGCCTGGATCGCCTGGCCGTCGTCATCGAGGAGATGAACGGCAGCCTGCACAGCATCGAGGACCTGGCCAACGAGCTGCGCGCCCTGGGGGCGATGGCGCAGCGGCTGCCCGGGATACCGCGCCTGCGTCGCGGCCGCGGCGCCATCACGGAGCCGGCAGGCGCGGCTAAAGCCGAGCCCTAGGCAGGCGGACGGCCGAGGCCGCTGAGCGCGTACTCAACCGCCAGGCAGCGGTCCTCGACGTAGTCCATCCCGGCGGCTTCGGCGATCCGGCGGGCCTCCGCCGATACGATCCCCTGTTGCAGCCAGATCGCCCGTGCCCCCACCGCCACCGCCTGGCGGGCGACATCCGCCGCCTCGGCTGAGGGCCGGAAGACGTCGACCAGGTCTATGACGTCGGGCACCGACGCCAGGTCGGGGTAGGCCTCCATGCCCAGGACCACGGGCGAATTGGGGTTCACCGGGATGATCTTGTAGCCGGCGCGCAGCATCCGCCGCGGCACGGAGTGCGCGGCCTTCTCGGGGTAGGCGGAAGCCCCCACGACCGCGATCGTCCGCGCGTACTCGAGGATCTCTCGGGGATTGGCCACAGGCCTGGTCGGTGGGGCCTACTCTTCGGCCGCCTGCGGCTCGGGCTCTTCGTAACGGTCGGGCGGCAGGTCTGGCAGCAGCCAGGGTAGCGCCTCGGCGGCCGCCGCCAGCAGGACCCGGCGGTGTTCGTCGGCAAGGCCTTCGCGGGCGTACAGGGCCAGCGCCGCGGCCAGGGCCGCGGCCTCAGCCTTGTGCCCGACGTCGCCGTGCTCGGCCCGCCATGCCACCAGGGAGCTCCGGCCCTCGGTCATGTCCAGCACCTTGCGCCTGAGCTCCTCCCAGCTTTCAGCACGACGCTGCTCCTCGATCAGGCGGAGCGCCGCCTTCTCGGCCTCGTGGAAGCGAACGTAGGCCTCGCCAGTCTCGCGCTGGTCCCAGCCCCAGGCCATCCGTTCGATGCCCGCGGGCGACAGCGTGCGCAGGTCTCCCAGGAGCCGTTCGATGGGGTCCTCATTGGGGTCGTATCCGTAGCCGTCAGGGTCGCGCGCCATGGACGAATCCTACCCGCAGGGTTGCGCCCCCGGCGGTGGAGTGGCTTCGCCAGACGACTGGTTTGTCCTAAGCTGTTCGGCCATGGATCGGGCCGCCATCGTCACCGGGGCCTCGAGCGGGATGGGCTTCGCCATCGCCCGCACGCTGGCCGAGACCGGTCACGCCGTCACCATGGTGGCGCGGCGGCCTGACAAACTTGAAGCCGCGGGCAAGACTCTGCGCAACAAGGGACACGACGTCCAGGAGTTGGCCCTCAACCTGCGCGACCCCGAGGCGCCGGTCGAGGTGGTGGCGCGCCACAAGGAGGCTTACGGGCGCCTGGACGTGCTGGTCAACAACGCTGGAGTCGGTGATGGCCGGCCGATCGAAGAGCAGATCGACAAGTACGTCGACCTGGTGCTGGCCGTCAACCTGCGCGCGGTGGTCCAGTTCTACCGCGAAGCCACCCCCATGCTCCGCGCCGCCGCCGAGGAGCACCACAACGCCCACGTCATCAACATCGCGTCGATCGCCGCCAAGCGGCCGGCGGCGCTGGTCTCTGTCTACTCCGCCACCAAGGCGGGCGTGGTCGCATTCACCCAGGCGATGAACAAGGAGCTGGGGCACCTCGGCATCAAGTCCTGCGCTCTCTGTCCCGGGTTCGTCGACACTGAGATGACAGCCTGGATCCGCGACCAGGTGCCGCCCAGCGACATGATCCAGCCCGAGGACGTGGCCGGCGCCGTTCGCTGGCTGCTGACCACCTCACCTCAGTGCGTCGTGCCCGAGATCCAGTTCACCCGACCGGGCGACAACGAGTAGAGCCGGCCTAGTTCGCAGGAGCACCCCCGGCCAGCTGGTTGAGCCGGCTGATGAACTGGCGCAGCCGCCCATAGTGGATCCGGTCGAAGGCCAGCTGGATCCGCGGCAGGTCGGGGAGGTCGTCATCGCGGATCTCGGCCGGGGATGCACTCACCGCCCGGACCGGTCCGCGCAGGATGCCGGAGAACTCTTCGGAGAGCTTGCGTAGCACCGCCTCGTCGGGGGCCAGCGCCAGGCGGAGGATGAGCTTGTCGCCGACCCATCGCTGGGAGTGGTAGACGCGGTAGAACTCCTGGATGTGGCGCACCGCGTCCGAGGCGTTGTCGGTGATGTGGTACAGGTCGGCATCGGCCGCCTCGGCATAGCCGCGGCTGATGATGTTGTCGCGGATGTGCCGGTCGAATTCCTCCCAGTAGCCGAAGCCCGGCGCCTGCAGCATCACGATCGGGTGCAGGTCGCTCTTGCCCGTCTGCTCCAACGTCAGCAGCTCGAACAGCTCGTCCATGGTGCCGAACCCACCGGGACATAGGACGAAGGCGTCCGCCTCCTTGATGAACATCAGCTTCCGAGTGAAGAAGTACTTGAAGTTGATCAGCTTGGGATCGCCGGCGATGTATTGGTTGGCCGGGTTCTCGAACGGCAGCACGATGTTGACCCCGAACGACTGTTCCTGGCCGGCGCCCTCGTTGCCGGCCTGCATGATCCCGGGGCCCGCCCCCGTGACCACCATCCACTGCTGCTGTGCTATCAGGCGGCCGAACTCCTTGGCGACCTCGTAGTTGGGATCCCCCTCCTCCACCCGCGCCGAGCCGAATATGGTGACCTTGCGCCGGTCGCGATAGCGAGCGAAGACCGCGAAGGCATATCGCATCTCTTTGAGGGCGACGTTGATCATCTTGCGGTCCAGCTTGCCGATTGGCTCGTTGGCGGCCCGCAGAACCGTGGCCAGCATCTCAAAAGTCAGCTGCGGGTCCTCCGGCCCGATCTCTTCGACCAGGGCGCGAAGGCGCAGGTCCATCTCCGTGGCGCCACTGCTGTAGGGCCGCCGGGCGCGAGGCTTACGAGTCCTGGCCATGCCCAGAAGATACGGCTAGAGCGTCGGACCCAGGGCGCGTTCGATGTCCGCGCGGGTGGCTCGCATGATGTAGTCGCCTTCCCTGGAGTCCGGGTAGTGGACGACACGAAGCGCCGTGAAGCCGGCCTTCTCGTACGCCCGGATAGCGCTGTGGTTGTTGACCTCGGGGTCGATGATGCCGACCTCCAGCCCGGTCTCGTCCATCATCCGCAGGTAGAAGCGGCCGACGATTGCTGGGCCCAGGCCCTGGCCGATGAGGTCGGGCTCGGCGATGTAGAGGTCGGCGGCGACCGCGTCTTCGCCGAGCGCGATGGTATCGCGCATCTCGGCTTCGTCGTTCAGTCGATATGACTGGATGTACCCGATCTCAGCGCCATCGAGCGTGATCAGGAACCCGCGCTCGGCCGATGTGCCCTCGACCTGTGCTGCCCATTCCTTGGTGGCATCGACCTGGTTGTCCGGCATCCAGTGGGCCCACCACGGCTCGACATGGGGCCGCCGCGTCCACTCCCACAGCATGTGGAAGTGCTCGGGCCCGATGGGGCGAAAGTCGATGTCAGGCGGTCTGCTGCTCATGTCAGGTAAAGATACGTAAGCAACCGTTCTCCAAAGGCCAGGTGCAACCCTAGACTGACGTCACTCAGGGAGGGCTCATATGCGCGGACGCCAATCTGGCGTGTCCAGGATCGTGGTCGGTGTCGGGATAGTTGTCCTGGTGCTCCTGCTCGGCGTGGGCGGCGCCGCGGTCGCCAAGGTCGGACCGTTCGCCTCATCGGGCTCGACGGCCTCCGGCGGTGGCGCGGGCGCCTCAGGGATCAGCAAACCAACCGACGGCAAACAGGCCGTCAGCGACGCCGTCGGGCGCACGGCCAACTTCAAGGACGTCAAGTACACGCTGACCTATACCTACAGCAGCGCGACCATCCCCAAGATCGACTCGGTCACGCAGGTTTCGGGAACCAAGAGCCCGATGGTGGTCTACAACCAGAGCACCGACAACGCTGGCAAGAAGTTCGAAACCATCCTGAACGGCGCCAACAACGTCTTCTGCACCAGGCCGGAGGGAAGCCCAGCTCAGCGCTTCCCCAACCAGAAGCTCACGCCCGACTTTGCGGATCCGTTCAGTGGCCTGGTCACGGCCGGCCTCAATTGGAAATTCCTCGACGACGTCGACCTCAGCGGTCATAAGGCGTGGCACCTGATGAGCGACGTGAGCCAGGCCATCACCGGACCCAACCCCAACAACATCAAGGTCGACGTCAACACCACCGAGGTCTGGATCGACTCCCGGTCGGGCAAGATCGAGAAGCGGCTCGATCACCAGACCGGGACCGAGAACGCCGTCAAGTACGAGCGGACCACCACCGACACCGGCTTCGTCTACGACACCGGTGTGACCATCCCGGCCTGCACCTGAGGCCCCGCTCCCGGCGCTGAGCGCGCTTAGACGGTCGCGGGGTGGACGACGTGCTCTTCTTCTGAGGTCAGGACGCTGTAGAGGCCAAACGCGGCCGCGGCGGCGATCACGAGGGCCACGATCAGCCAGAGCCAGTCCGGGGTGCCAGGCAGCGCCTGGGGCGCGAAGAAGGCGATTGCCGGTGGGGCGATGACGATGATCGCGGTCTCGAGCAGGAACATCGGGTTGTGGATCAATCTGAGAAAGAGGGCGTGCATCCTCGCCTCCCCCAGCACCTTTTTCTCCTCGTGGTGGAGGGCTTCGTCCCCGATCAGGACCGCCAGCACCCCGACCAGCCAGCCGCCTCCCAGCCAGACGGCGTCCGCCAGGCCGACGATCAGCGACGGCATGTAGAAGGTGATCAGCGAGGGGGCGAAGACCATCAACGCGATGGCGCCCAGGAACAGCGGGTTCCGCTTCAAGTGGTGGGAAACGTGCGCTTCGCTCATGGCAGTATCGTAGCCCGCCTGGGCCCCGATCCGCGGTGGGATAATCCGGCCAGATGAAGACGCGCCGGGAATTCCTCAAGGCCGCCGGCGCAGTGGGGGCGGGAGCGGCGATGGCGCCACACGCGATCACTGCCTTGGCGGCGCCTCCGCCGCAAACCATTCACTTCGACGGCACCGCGGTGGGCTATGGCCAGTACCTGTACTTCCCCTTCACAGTGCCGATGGCGCCCGAGGTCAATCGCATCGACGTCAAGGTCACCCACGACGTCAACAACAGCAACGTGGTCAAGCTCGGGGCCGGGTTGTTCGACCATCGTGGAGCCCAGTACCAGTCGCCGGGGTTCCGCGGCATCTATGGAGAAGAGCGCAGCCAGTTCTTCGTGTCGGCGGGCAGCGCCTCGCAGTCGTTCATCCCCGGGACGATCCTTCCAGGCACGTGGACCGTGGTTGTGCCTGTCTTCCTCGCGGCGGTTCCGACGCCGGTGCACATCGACATAACGCTGTCATTCGGGCCCCAGGGCGCCGCCTTCGTGGCCGGCCCAGCGCAGCTCGGCGTGGTCCGCCCGGGCGCGGCCTGGTACAGGGGCGATCTCCACGCGCATACCCCCGAGAGCAGCGATGCCTGGGGCTCGCACACCGCCCAGAACCCCGATGCGTGGGCCATGAACGCGGCCACCCGCGGCCTTGACTTCGTCGCCATGACCGACCACAACGTCGTCTCCCAGAACTTCAACCTGGCCCACGACGCGGGCCAGTCGGGCACGCTGCTGATCGCCGGCGAGGAGATGACGAACTGGGCCCACGGGCACGCCACGGTCACCGGTATTGACGTCGGCCAGTGGCTCGACTGGCGCCAGCGCCCGATCGGCGTGCCCCTTGGCGCCAACGAGGCGCGCATCGGCGAGTTCATCCAGGTCACCAGGGACATGGGCGCCTACGTCGCCGCGGCCCACCCCTACGGAGCCAACCTGATTTGGGACTTCTGGGTCGACTCCGACGCCGATCCCAGCGGCAAAGTCGACCCCACAGGCGTGGAGGTCTGGTGTGGTCTCTACCAGCCCGACGACGACGTCAGTGTGCGCCAGTGGGATGCATACCTGCGGCAGGGCCGCAGGATCTACGCCAACGGCGGATCCGACATCCACGGGCTGGGAACCGCCGGCATCGCCCTCCTGGGCACGCCCACCAACAACGTCTACGCCAGCAACCTTTCCAAGGCGGACATCGTCTACGCGCTCAAGCATGGGCGGAACTTCATCACCCGGGTGATCAACGGCGGCGCCGTGTACCTCTCCGCCAGCGGCCCGTCCGGTCAGCACCAGGCGGTTGGCGGCACCATCTACGGTGAGCAGACCGACGTGGCTCACATCGAGGCCGTGGTCCGTGGCGGGGCGAGCATGACGCTCCACCTTCTGCACAGCAACATCGGCGACCCTCTTCCCGCCGTGCCGCAGCTGTTCAACATCACCTCCAACGACCAGACGATCAAGACCGACGTGCCGGTTGGGGCGGCCGGCGGGTTCGTGCGGGCCGAGCTCCACAACGGGAACACCGTGATCCTGCCCAATGACTTCCTCAACAGCTACATGGACATGGAGGTGATCACCAATCCTGTCTTCCTGGCCAACGGGTCGGTGCCGCCGGGGACGACACCCTTCTTCGCCCCTCCGCCGGCGATCCGCGCCACCGCCTCCGGTCCGCTGACCCTGCCCAACACCGACGCGGCGATCGCCGTCAGCCCGGCCGCCGCAGCGGCGGGCCTGGCTGCCGCCGGTTCCCTGGCCGCTGCTGGAATGGCGCGTCGAGGGCGGCCCGAACCCGAGGACATGTCGCTCTACGAGGTCAACTTCCGCTCCCACGCCGGCGACACGCTGCGCGGCCGGGTGCTGCGGCTGGCGGGCCAGGTAACCGCCGTCGACGAATCCGGAGACCATGTGCTGACGCGCTGGATCCATTCATGCTGCGCCAGCGGCGATGCCCCCGTGAGCGTCCGGCTGAAGCTGGCGGAGGCCGTCGACATGGGGGCATGGATCGAGGTGACGGGCCGCTGGAGGCGGGGCAGCGGCGCCACCGGCCTCACACCAACGGTTGTGCGCTGCGACCGCGTCCGGGTCCTAGACGAGCCCCCGCCCTGCCGCGAGGACCACGCCCACCAGGACTAGGCGGTGGGCTGGTTTACGAAGGTCTCCCAGCAGAAGGGCTGGATGGGACCATGGGCGGCCTGGCGCATGCAGGCGATCTTCTCAGCCGGGCCCTCGACCAGCAGGCGCCAGGGACCGTCGCAGCTCTCCGGCTCCAGGAGGGTGGCGACGAAACCCTCACAGCGCAGGTCGTCGATGGCGTCAACCGCCCACTCGCGCGATGGAATGCGAATTACAACCCGGTCCCTCATCTCCTGCCGCTAATCTACGTGCCCGGCCCGGGGCACGGCAATGCAGAAATGCAAAGAACTGTTGGCGGACCTTCCGCCAAGGTACCTTCTGCTCGATGAACCGCCTTGAGATCGCGTCGCGGCGTCTCCACAACCAGGGCCTCTGGGGGGTGCCCAGCGCACGACCGGAGGAGGCCCTGCGCCGGCTGGGGGCGATGCAAGCGCAGGAATTTCAGTACGCCAAGTGGTCGCTGGCGCAGCGCTCGGGCGACCCCGGCGTGGCCACCATCGACGACGCACTCGGCGATGGCCGTATCCTGCGGACCCATCTGCTTCGCCCGACGTGGCATTTCGTGACGGCCGGCGACATTCGGTGGATGCTGGAGGTTACGGCACCCCGGGTGCATGCTCTGAACACCTACATGTACCGGCAGACCGAGCTGGATCGGGCATTGCTCAACAGGTCGGCGAAGCTGATCGCCAGAGCGCTCGCCGGTGGACAGCACCTGACGCGCAAGGAGGTGGGCGCCGTCCTCGGCAGAGCCGGCATCGTCGCCTCCGGGGTGCGCCTCGGCTACATCCTGATAAACGCCGAGCTGAACGCCGTCATCTGCAGCGGCGCGATGCGCGGCAAGCAGCAGACCTACGCGCTCCTGGCCGAACGCGCGCCCCGGGCGATGAGCCTGGATCGAGACGTGGCCCTGGCCGAGCTCACGCGTCGGTACTTCGTGAGCCGGGGCCCGGCGACGCTCAAGGACTACCTGGGATGGTCGAGCCTGACCGCGGCCGAGGGGCGGCGTGGCCTGGAGATGGTCAAGGCGGAGCTCGAGCAAGAGGTGGTCGAGGGCCGCACCTACTGGTTCGCGCCTTCGGCGCGACCTGCTGATCCGCCCTCCCCGGTGGTCGACATGGTTCAGATCTATGACGAGTACGTCATGGGCTACAGCGATAGCCGCGACGTCCTCCACGAGGCCGGCAGCGACGGACCCTTGCCTTTCGCGGAGATGCCGTACTTCCATGCCATCCTCATCGACGGACACCTGGTCGGCCATTGGAGGCACACCGTCGAGAACGCCGCGGTGACCATCGATACCTTCACCTACCGAGCGCTCAAGGCACCTGAGAAGAGGGCCCTGGCGGCAGCGGTAGGGCGTTACGGGGGCTTCCTCGGGCTCCCGGCAACCATCAGATCCTGATAGCTACGCCCGCTGGGATCGCGCTGCGGGAAGCGGCATGCTAGCCGCCTCCCCGCGAGAGATCAGTACGGTCTTGGCGATTGCGCCAGTCGCGCGGCGACCAGGCTCTCCAGTGTGGCCATCTCATTGGTGATGGCAGCCGCCTCCGAGCGCAGCCGTGCGGCGCGCTTGAGGGCACGCTCCGCCCCGCGGGAGTCACCCCCCGCCTTCGAGATCGAGGCCGCCTCCTCAGTTGCAGCCTGGAGGTCGCGCAGACGCCGCTCCCGGTCGGGGACCAGCACCTCGATGCGTTTCTGCAGGGCTGCGACCTGGCCTGGCATCAGGACTTCGTCGACTCCGCGACTGGCCACGGGCTAGCGGTAGCTGTTCCGGGGCTGCTGGGCAAAGCAGTCGCTGCAGTACACCGGCCGGCCCGAGGTCGGCTGGAAGGGCACCTGGGTGTCCTTGCCGCAGTTGCTGCAAACGACGTCGAACATCTCGCGCGTACGGCCGCCACCGCCACCGCCACCACTCTGGCCGCGCCGGATCGCCCGGCAGTCCGGGCAACGGCTGGGGTCATTGGTCAGGCCGCGTGAGGCGTAGAAATCCTGCTCGCCGCTGGTGAATGTGAACTGTTGGCCGCAATCGCGACAGGTTAGGGTTCGGTCCTGGAAACTCACTGGGGTACCTCCATGGTTGGATAGGAGCTGACGGCCTTCAGGGCGCGAGCTCGATGGGTTGCGGGCCGCCCCGCAGGGGCGGCGACCAGCGGGGGCACAGTGCTCCCGAACTGGGCAGAAGAATGCGAACCGAGCCCTGGCGTCGTTGTCCCCGCGACTGCGGACACGTGGAAGCCTTGAGCTTCGAGTGGTTCTGTCATGTAGCTATCTCCATCCTTGAGTTAGTTCGAAATCGCGACCGAACGACCACCGGCCGATGGGCCGGGCTCAAGGAACGTTGGAGACGCAAGCGGACCTCTGGCCCGCGACGTGTCAAGCATAGCAGGCGCCGATCTCAGATCGCGCCTTCGCCGGTTATTACCTGGGCTAGGAATCCGCGGCCAGCGTCACCGGGAAGAACTGCACGACACGCCGGATCAGCCCGCTTTCGTCGAGCTCAACGTAGTTCTGTCCCTCGAGGGTCACGATTCCCTCTGGGCCGACGTACCGCCACGAGACGAGCGCACAGGAGTTGTGCTCCACGATCTCCCCGGCAAGGACGGTCCGGTGACCGGGAAATTGGGCGTTGGTCTGGTCGATATAGGTGGCCAGTGGCTCGGCGCCGACCAACGGCGCGTCCAGCATGGCATTCAGGAATTCGCCATGGCTGACCCAGGACTGATTGAGCAACCGCACGCACTCATCGCGGTCGGAGGTGTTCCACGCTTGGGTATAGGTCTCCATGGAGCGCTTGATGTCAGCCACGGTCCCCCGCCCCGCTCAATCGTGTCCCCTCGTCATGTCCGGAGTCTGGCACGCCCGGGGGGCGCTGGTGGTGTCAGCTCGCGGAAGGTAAGTGTCTTCGTGTTATCGGAGTTGTTACGAGCGTTACGGCGATTTGCTAAGGATTGCCCTTCACACTACCGTTGCTAACCGATGGATCACGCACTGCTCGCTGTCTCGACCGTCGCCGCGGCCATTGCCGCGGTCGCCGGCCTGCTTGCAGTTGGCATGGGCTACCTGACGGTTCGGGAGGCGAGGTCGGTCAGCCGCAGCAACCAGCTCCACCAACGCCTGCGCGCCCTGCAGGAGGTCGCCCAGGCCTGGGTTCGTATGGATGTAGCGGTGAACTCACCCGATTCATCGTTGGACCCGTGGGAGCACCAGGGAACGTTGGCAGTTGCCCTTTCGGCCTTCCTGCCCCAGGAGCTGCCGGCCTGTCGAGAGCTCGCGAGGTGGCGAGGCCACGAGAACCACTTCCCGGTCCTGCTGGAGGCGGCCAACAGCGAAATCCGTGCCGGCTTCCTGGAGGGAAGGGAGATGCTGGTCGAACAGCACCGGCGCCGCCGGCCATGGTTCAGCCGCCTGGCCTCCTAGGCGAGGTTAGGTGTTCGGCCAGGACGGCAGCATCCTCGGCGACTCCGAAGAGGGTTGCCGATTTGCGTTTACGCTGAAAATGCACCCCCATGAAGTGCAGGCCAGGAACAACCGTGCTCGAGCCATCGACCTGGATCGGGAACCCGGCTTCGTCGAAGGCGTTGGAGGGCTGCACCCAGCTTGAGTAGTCGGGTCGAAACCCTGTGGTGAAGATCACCGCGCCCAGGTTGCGCAGCTCGATGCTGCTGGGAGGATTGGCCTCGAAGGTTGGCGGATCCGGCATCGTCGGCGCGGGCACCGACCGTGCCAGTGAGTTCGCGGTTATCAGGTCCCTCAGGTCCGAGTAGCGGGCGTCTCCAAAGGCCACCGATTCCTGGAGGTCGGAGGCGAAGTGCGCGCGTCCGTCCTCGGTGCCGATGAACCGTCCGACCAGCGTGACCCCAAGGGTCTGCAGTGTGCGGTAGTTGAGATCGCGCCCGCCGCCGTGCCCGGTGAACTGGGGATTGGAGAGGTAACGGACGCCTGGGCTGGGGAGGTCGGCGAGCCGAGCCTCGTAGAAGCCGGTGTCGAGGATCCAGCCCACGGCGTCGCGACCCTCGATCCGACGTGGCATCCATGGGGCTCGACCACAGGCAAGATACACCTTGCGCCCCGCCTCGAAGCACTCCTCGGCCAGCTGGCAGCCGGTCTGACCGCTGCCCACCACCATGACGTCACCGGCGGGCAGCGCGCCCGGGTTGGTGTAGTGCTCCGCGTCGATCACCAGGAGCGACTCATGCGGCAGCTGGCCCGCGACCGCCGGCCGGTGCGCCCGCTGGTAACCCCCGGATGCCAGGACCACGTCCTTAGCGCCGATGTCGCCGCCTGAGGTCGCAAGGGTGAAGCCGCCCTTCTCTCCCGGCGTAACCGCGCCGACCTCCACCCCCGCCCGCACCGGGGCGCGGAAGCTGTTGGCGTAGCGGCCGAGGTGATCGACGATTTCGGCCTTGGCCATGTATCCATCCGGCTCATCCCCCTCGTAGGCCCCGCCGGGAAGCTTGACGCTCCAGTTGGGGACCACCAGTCGGAAGCTGTCCCAGCGGCGTCGCCAGCTCTCCCCCACCTGGCCTCGTTCGAGGACAACGTGCTCCACCCCAGCGCGGGTTAGCTCATGGCTCAGCGACAGCCCGGCCTGGCCGGCGCCGACGATCGCGACATCCACCGTGGTCCTGCGCATGGCACTCCTCCTGTCGTCGCATTGTGGCAGCGCGGCTCATCGAACCCGCGACGGCTAGTCTGCCTGGCGAAGCCCCAAAGTGTTCCCGTCCGGGTCACGGAACCACGCCCCCCGGGCCGGACCGATCCGTGCGATGTGATCGGTGGTCTGCAACGGTCCATCCGCATAGTCGATGAACTCGACGCCGTTCTTCTCAAGGTCGCGAATAAGCGCCTCGAGATCCGCCACCTCGAAGTGGGCGAGGGTGTGATCGGCGGTGCTCGGGCCGCGCCGGAAGATCGAGAGTTCGGTCCCGCCGCCGCACCCAAAACGAACTGATGCCGGGCTCTCCCAAAGGAGCTCCAGACCGAGCGTCTCCTGATAGAAGCGCTTGGCTCGGTCAAGGTCGGTCACGGGGATCGTGGCGACTACCATCGAGGTCTTCATCATTCGATCAACTCCCAGCCTGCCACAACCAGCTTTGGTTGCGACCGTAGTCTATGGCGAACGGATGCGGGAGAGATTCGAACCTGTGGTTGCGAAACATCAGCCTCAGGTCAGCTGACCTTGGCGACGGGCGCTTTCGGATACTTGGATCAGCTCAAGAACTTCCTGACGATTCGGGAATGCGCCATCCGGGGGCCGCGGAATGGCGTCCTGGAGGTCCGTCACGCGACGGATGACATCGTCGCGACCAGCGAGCTCGGTCGGTAGATCCAGCAGGTTAACTCGACGTAGCGTGCACCGAGCCACCTCAGCGTCGATCATCACGGCGGGCAGCACGCATTGCCGCACGAACCCGGCGAAGGTACGGCCCAACCACGGCCCCGTTGGTTGCTGGCCGTTCCAGGTGAGCGTCCGGTCGTGGTCCTCTTCGGCGACGGCCTCGTAGCACTGCTCGGCCTCGACTTCAGTCAGTGCCGCGAACGCCAGCCCCTGACTCTCCGAGTCCCCTGCATGTTCATCGATGATCCGGCCCAGCTCGAAGCCGTGGTCAAGGCCGAGGCACAGTCCCCACGCGAAGAGAGGATTGGTATGGCAGTAGGCATCGCCGACGAAGTGGAGCCCCAGCGCCGGAGGACGCCCTTCGAAGAGTGGACCACGGTATACGTTGCTCAGGGATCCCATCGGGAGAATCCCGGTGGTGGGTTGGGCAACGTCATCCGTCAGAAAAGGCGCGACCGATCGGAAACTCCGCAGGACCCTCATGTAGACCGCATCCTGGGAGAGGGCCTTGAAACGCTGCTCGGTCGCGAGCACCCCAAGGATGATCGCAAAGGTTCGGTTATCGCCGAAGAAGACGCTGAAGCGCGCCCAGTCCGTGGTTCCAGCCGGACCCAGCACGCCGGTCCACTCGGGGTAGTTGGCGCCGTCGACAAGCCGGAAGTAGCGACAGTAGTAGACGACGGCACACGGCTCCGACCGCGTGGGCGGGAGGTCCACCCCAGCCTCCTCCAGCCACTTTGGGACCGCGCTACGACGGCCCGAAGCGTCAACCACAACATCGGCTGCAAGGGTCGTGTCGGCAAGCTTGACGCCGGTCACCCTGGCCGCGCCGGAGCCCCGCAGCTCAAGCCCAACCGCTGGCTCTTCGGGGATCAGGGTGACCAGGGGCTCCTGGGCGACGGCCCGCCGGAGCACCGCCTCGAAGACCGGACGCCGGCAATGCAGCGCGACGAGGTCCTCGTCGCCTGGGCGCGCCGCCTCCTTGAGGAGCCGTGCCCCGAGGTCGTTCTCCCAAGCGCCGACGGCCAGGATGCCGTCGAGCACATCTGGAGCGTGCTGCCTGAGCGATCTCCGTGTTCGTCCCAGGAGGCTATGAGGCAGAGGACTCTGAGGGACACTTGGCCGGTGCCAGGTGTCATAGGCATCTGCCGGGTTGTCGAGAGGCTGGTCGGGATCTCGATCAAGAACCGTTACCGCGCGACCCCGACGCGCCAACGCCAGGGCGGTGGCCAGGCCCGCAGGGCCTGCCCCCAGGACGACGATCCGAGGCGCAGACATGGGGACAGCTTAGGGCTCAGATCTCAGCTCACCGCTTTCTTCACGAGCGCGCCGATCCTTGCCTCCTCGGCGGCGGTCAACTCGGTCAGAGCGAAGTAGACCGGCCACATGGCGCCCTCGTCGAGGTTCGCCGCTTCGTTGAAGCCGAGGGTCGCGTACCTCGTGTTGAACTTGTGCGAGCTCTGGAAGAAGCAGACGACCTTGCCGTCCATGGCGTACGCGGGCTGCCCGTACCAGGTTCTCGGCGAGAGGACCGGCGCGCTGGCTTTGATGATGGCGTGGATCCGCTCGGCCATGGCGCGATCCGGTCCCGGCATCTCGGCGATCTTCGCGAGCACGTCGCTTTCCCCGTCCGCCGTGAGCGCGGACGCCTTCAGCTCTTGGGCGCGCTGCTTCATCGCGGCTCGTTCCTCGTCGGTGAATCTCTTGGACGTCTTGCCATCCGTGGTGGTGCTCTTGGCGGACTTCTGCCTGGCCTTTGTTCCAGGTTTCCTCTCAGCCATAGGTCAGTACTCAGTCTTGAAGTCGAAGTAGGAACCGCGGATGGTTCCGGCCAGCTTCGACTTCTGCCGCGCGAACTTGAACTGCGAAGCGAGCTCCGCGGGGATCTCCATCCCTTCGGATAGCTTGAACCCAACCGCCCGCTTCTTGGGGTCGTCGACCGTGTACATCACGTTGATCGACAGGCCGCTCTCGTAGAAGACGTAGGCAATTCGGATGTTCTCGATCTGAAAGGCAGAAGCCTCGAGGGGGCGAGACGAGATGACAATGTCGCGCTCTTCTCTGAGGATCCGGTGCACCCAGTCGATGGTCGTCTTGGCGTTGCTCGCAGGCTCCACCGTGAAGCCGTGGTCGTACTTGTTCCTGAAGTAGCGGGCTTCGTTCGCCCGCAGCCCTGCGAGCGCGGCAGCGACTGGCGACGACTCCAGACCGTCGGTTGAGACCGCGTTGAAATCCACTGCGTAGGGCATGACGGACGTTATTTTAACTGAGCTTCAGGCGCCCACCCTGCTAGAGCGGAGCGGGAGGGATTCCAACCCTCAGCAGCAAACTACCGCGCCAAGATCGCCTAGCGAGGACACCCCCCTCAGCCGCGCGCGTTCTGCAGTCAGGCTCGAGGGCTCTAGAAGCGCTCAACCCATTGCGCCCGCCATTCGGGCGCATCAAGTGTCGGTGCGAAATAGGCGACCTGGGCGACTATCTTGCCGTCGCGAAAACGGAAGAAGTCCACTGCGTGCCACACGCTGCCGTCCGGGTATTTGACCCGAGACTCGCTGGTGTAGTCGTCGCCGGAACCTGTGATCTTGAGGACGGTCCAGCTAGGTGTGCTGATCCACTGATCCGGGCTGCCGGTGATCCGATGCGCGTCGACCTCGGGCAGCCCGGATGGGTAGTTCGCGTTCATCTCGCGGTTCTTCTCGGGGCCGCGCACCCGCTCACCCGACTGCGGCATCTCCCACACAAAATCCTGGTGCAGGAGCTGCACCAGGCTGTCGAAGTCGCGCACGTTGACCGCTTGCCAGTACTTCTGGATCACTTGTCGGTTTCCGTCGCCACCCATGAGCTGCATAGTACGCGGATCGATCCGGGAGCGGGGCGGCCATTTACTACACAGCAGCGGCCTTTTGTGAGCGCAGAATCGGAGCGGGAGGGATTCGAACCCTCAGTTACCAAACATGCCGCCGAGTTCGGCTGACATACCTTTTAGTCTCTCAATCGCCGCCGGGACATGCGTGACGAAGCGCTCGACCGCCGCCTGGGCAGCCGGCTCGGCCGCGTGCTCGGGAAGGTCGCGCAGCAAGTTGAGCCGGCTGCCCGCCACCCATGCCGAGAGGTCGGGCTCGCGCAGCCAGCGGCTCTCAACCCGCCAGGTGCGGGCCATCATCCCCGGCCAGTCCTCGATGCTGCTCGGGTACGGGTTGGGCGGGCAGAGCCGGTTCTTGGCCGCGTCCTCATCGCGGTGGGCCTCGACGAAGGCGATGAGGGCTGCGTTGAAGCACGGCGAATTGTGCCGCACCTGCTGGAGCACTACCCTGCCCCGCTCAAATATGGGGGTTCCTGGGGCGTTGTTCAAGCCGAGGGCCGCGCAGTGGATATGCACAACCTCCGGTCGGGTCGGAGCCTCTCCGCGATCGAGCAGGATCCGGTCAGCCTCGATCCTGCGAACATGGCCGAGCCTCAGGACGTCCTTGATCTGGCGCACGGCGTCCAGCTCGCGGGAGCTGAGCATGGTTCCGCGATACATAGTTGCCGACGATGAAGAATCCAGGCGAACGAGCCGACCGCTGTCCTCGAGGCGCTCGACGAGATCGTCGATGTTCGATGCCAGGGCACCGGCCTCGGCATCGAGGGCAAGGCCCTCCATGATCCCGGCCACCTGGTCTAGCGGCTGAAAATGGCGACGGTCGAGGAACCACGCGTCACGCGGCCTGATCCAGCGAATCCGATCTGGCTCAACGCCGTAGTCCAGGAGCCAGACGCAGGCGTCGACCGCCGTCTTGCCCGATCCGAGGACAGCGTACATGGCCCCCGGTCGCGTAATCTCCGGCAGGTCGTTGACGGGGACGACTCGTGCGGATGGCGCAACCTCGAACGGAGGAACGCTGGTGGCCGGGATTGACGCCTCCAGGTACCGGGCGTCCACGACCTTTTGGCGCACGCCGATGTCGTGGACCTCTCCGGTCGCAAGGTCCCGGACCTGCTCACCGTCAGGGCCGCCGCCCAGATGCTCGTGGCGCAGGAGCAGGTGGACACGGCCGGTCTGGGTGAGCCGTTCGGCAACTGTGGCAAAGTATTCACGCACCTCGCCTCCCGTCGCCCGTTCGTAGAAGCCTGCGTTCTCGCCAGTCTGATCTATTCGATCGTCGCCCAGGGCCAATGAGTTGACCCCGTAATAGGCCGACGGCGTGTGCAGGCGCACGAATGGGTACGCCTGCTGCCAATGGCCGCCCGGCGTCTCGCGACGGTCCATGAGCGTGATCGCAACATTCGCTTCGGCCACCAGGGTGTCCGCGAAGGCGAGGCCACTTGCGCCCGCTCCCACGACGAGATAGTCAGTCTCCATCCGCATGTTTCGATGTGCACCATAAATCAACTGCGTCCGAAGTGGTCACGGCAGGCCGGCAGAGATGCCACACCGTAGCCATTTTGCGTTGGCAATCGGAGCGGGAGGGATTCGAACCCTCGAACGAGGTTGCCCCCGTTACGGCATTTCCAGTGCCGCGCCCTCGACCGGACTAGGCGACCGCTCCGTGCGGTCCCGATTCTAAGGAGTCGGGCGGTCGCTGGCGGAGAGGGTGGGATTCGAACCCACGGTGGCTTTCGCCACACAGCTTTTCGAGAGCTGCACCTTAAACCACTCGGACACCTCTCCAGAGAAGGCCTGGTGCGGCATGAAGGTTAGCAGTTCTAGGCGGGCTTCCTAGCGCGGCGCAAGGCCTTGAAAAAGTCGCTGAGCATCGCCCCCGCCTCCCCCTCCATCAGGCCCCGTGTGACCTGCACCCGGTGGTTGTTGGCGGGATGGTCGAGGAGCCGGTAGGCGGACCCGTCGGCGCCCTTCTTGGGATCCGCGGCGGCATACACTAGCCGGCCCAGCCGCGCCAGCACCATCGCCGAGGCGCACATCGGGCAAGGCTCCAGCGTCACGTACAGCGTGACGTCATTCAGGCGCCAGCGCCGCAGCATCCGCGAGGCCCCG
This sequence comes from Candidatus Dormiibacterota bacterium, assembly GCA_049644325.1. GTDB lineage: Bacteria > Chloroflexota > Dormibacteria > DASZGP01 > DASZGP01 > DASZHA01. The sequence goes on along the minus strand of JBARRR010000041.1, from coordinate 37,009 downwards.
CGCAGGCAGAGCAGCTCCGCGTGCGCGGTGGCATCGCCGGTCGACTCGATGCGGTTTCCTGCCGCCGCCAGGCGCCGGCCGCCCGCAACCGCCACCGCGCCCACCGGCACCTCTCCCCGCCGCCCGGCAAGCCGCGCCATCCGCAATGCCTCGCTCATCCAGCGCTCGTCGTCGCTGGCCATTCAGCGTCCCATGCGGTGGCGAAACGCCGCCGCCGCCACTCGCCAGTGACCGGCGGCCGGGCCGCGTGAGTCGCGGTAGATCGCCTCCTCGAGCGCCGACCGGACCGGCGCCAGGGCGCCGGCCACCGATGGCGACAATGACAGCAGCGCCCGCCAGTGCTCGGTTGGTGTCTGCGGTGGCGCTCGATCGGGCAGCCCTGCCCAGCGCACCCAGCGCAGGGCCCAGCGGTAGGCGCGGAGCTCGGGCGCGACCAGGCGTCGCCGTCGCCACCAAAAAGCCAGCAGCGCCGTAATAGCCAGGGCCAGCGCGCCCAGCCCCAACCCCAGAGCGCGCGGCGTCGTCACTCCCAGCGACGTCAACGCCACCTGGGGCGAGAAGTCGCTCAGGAACCAGCGTGGCGGCGCTTGCGCGAAGGGCGTCGAATCAAAGCCTGGCGAGGCGTCGAATGGAACCCAGCCAACCCCCGGGAAGAGGACCTCGACCCAGGCGTGGGCGTCCCGGGCCCGGACGGTGAAGGTACCCGTCAGGGTGTCGTGGTCGCCCGTCCCGTACCCGATCGCCATCCGGCTGGGGATGCCCACCTCGCGCAACAGCACGCTGAGGGCGCTGGCGAACTGCTCGCAGAATCCGACCTTGTCAACGAAGAGGAATTGGTCGACGGCGTCGGCACCGCTGGGAAGCCGGGGTGTATCGAGGCTGTACGGATAGCCCTGCTGGAGGTAGTCGACGACGCTTCTCACCTTGTCGTACTCGGTCGGCTGTCCGGCCGTGAGGCGCAGGGCCAGTGCGTGTACCCGGGATGGCACCCCGCTGGGCAGCTGCAGGTCGACCGACGCTTCCCGGCCGGTGAGTGGGTTGGCCGCCCGCAGCGCCGTGGGCGAGAGGTCGCGCACCTGGGAGACGGCCGAGTAGTTGACGCCCTTGCGCAGGCCGAACGGGGTGTTGACGATCCCGCTGTCGACCAGCACCAGGTCGGATGCTGGGAAGTACAGCTCCCGCAGCGGGTAGGAGGCCACCACTTCAGCCGGCAGGGGACGCTCGATGTAGAACGTCTGTGGCAGGCCAGGGCCGGTGATGGTGTTCTCGTCCCGGATCGGTAGGCCGCTGCTGATCGGGGGGATGACCTTGGCCGGGTGGGCAACGCGCGACCAGGACTGGCCCTCGTACTTCTCCAGCACGTACGAGCGCCAGTAGCTCGAGGCTGGGGCGCGAACGCGGAACATCACCTCCTCCCCCAGCCGCCCACGGACCCGAAGGTTGATGCTGGCTTCCTGGCCGCCCTCGGGAGCGGTTCCGACCAGGGGCAGAACGGCGGGCAGCACCTCGCCGCTGGCGTTCTGGCTGAGGGGGATGCTGACCAGCACCGGCACCGCGACCGGCCGGCCGGCCACCCGTGGAAGGCCCACGAACAATATGGCCCCGATCACTACCCACACCGACAGCCAGGGCAGCGCGCGCCGGCCGCTGAACAGCAGCGCCTTGCGGACCGCAGCGCGAGTGGTCACAACCCGTGACCCTTTTCGCGTGAAGAGGAGGAAGGCGAAGAAACCCGCCGCCCAGAGCAGCAGGACGCCGACGTAGCCGTAGTCCCAGGCGAAGAGCGCCCCGACGTAGAGGATTGCCGCCGAGTGCCACACGTGGCTGAAGAGGTTGCGGCGGCTCTTGAGGTCGAAGCTGGTGACCGCCATCGTCATCACAGCGAACTTCGCCTGGGGAAGGGCGCCGCCGAACACAGCCAGGATTAGGTCCAGCAGCAGGTACGTGAGGCAGGCGACAATCAGCGCGCCGATAACGGCCTGGCCACGGATGGTGCGGCGGCGGTGGCGGCCGCGCCAGCTGACCACGTGCCCGGCGACGACGACCGCCAGCGATATCGCGACCGTGATGGGCGCGCCAGCCGTAAGGACCATCCCCAGGCCGGCAATGACCGCGGTGGCGAGGACCGCGGCGCGGGCCGCCAGGCTCTCCTCGGGCTGCTGCGCCGCGCTGAGCCACGACCTCATGGCAGCGCTTGCTCCTGTCTCCTCCCCAGTGCCTCGGCCACGTCGTCGAGCGAGGCGTCGGCGGGCAGCCAGCGGCTGCCTCCAGGTGTCTCCACCGTGACGCCAGCAGGTCCTGCGGCGATCACGATGGCGTCGCCGGCGACCGCGGCAGAGGCTCCTCGCGCCATCGTCGCCAGCGTGGCCAGGGCGTCCCTCCATCTGGAGGTCACATGGGCGGCGGCGGGGATCTCCAGGCGGAACGGGCGACCCGCGGCTACGCTGCCGGCGGCCAGGCTGGCTGCGACGGTGGCGGCGAGGTCGGCGGCGGACTCCGATGCGCTGGGTGGGACCTCGACCCGATAGCGGGCGGGGCTGCGGGATTCCACCGCGGTTTCGACCACCATCAGGGTGCCGGCGCGGGCGGTGGTGGGCCAATGGACCCGGCGCTGGCTGTCACCCGGCTGGTACTCGCGCAGGCCGATAAACTCCTCCCCCGGGCCGCGCATGCTCGCTTCGCCAAGCATCTCCTGGGCGCCGGTCTCGGTCTCCGCCGGCGGCAGCACATAGCGTGGATGGACCGTGTAGCTGGTTGCCAGTGGTACCCAGCGCCGAGCCTCCAGAATTCCCAGCGGCCAGCTGGAGGAGACGAGGACGGCGTCGAGGTGGGCTACTCCCCTCCCCTCGGCGGCGAGCCCAAGCTCAATGCCACTATCGGTCTCGCTGTCAACCGGCGTCACCGTGGCGCTTCGATCGGTCCGCAGCGGCGCCCGAAGCTTGACGTTGACAAAACGGCACGCCGCCATGTTGCCGGTGCATTCCAGCCGCACGGCGACGGTGTCACCGTCGAAGATCTTGCCCCGATCCTGCGCCAGCGGCGGGACGAACCCGGTGCTGGTTACCCGCGTCGGACTCACCCGCAGGCGTCTGACCGCGACCAGCGGCGCCACCAACCCGACGGGGAGCAGGGCCAGCAGGAGGGCGGTCAAGCCGTAGAGCCAGACCACCTCCGAGTTGGTGGCGACCAGGTAGACGATGGACGCCGCCAGCAGAAGGCCCGGGAGGCGGCGACTGAGCCGCAGGGTCACTAGACGTCGAGTGGAACCGGGACCGTTTCCAGGATCTCGGCTACGGTCTCCTCCGGCGCCGTGGCGCTCACCGCCAGGCGGTGGCCGAGGACGGCGGGGGCGACCGCCTTGATGTCGTCAGGCAGGACCCAGCCGCGGCCGTGGTAGACGGCGGTGGCCTGGCTGGTCCGCAGCAGGGCGACGCTGGCGCGGGGGCTGGCGGGGAGACCGACTCCGGGGTGCTGCCGGGTGGCAATGGTGATCGCGGCGATGTAGGCGCGGGCGGCCTCGGAGACGTGGACCTCCAGCACCTCGCGCTGGACGGCCCGGACGGTGTCGAGGTCGCAGACGCTGCCCCGGTCGCGGGCCGGCTCGGCGTGCTCGTGGCGGCGGAGGATCTCCCGCGCCTGCTCCTCGTTGGGGCGCCCCACGCGCAGGAGCATCGTGAAGCGGTCCAGCTCTGACTCGGGCAGCGGGAAGGTGCCGTATTGCTCGATCGGGTTCTGGGTCGCGATCACCACGAAGGGGTCGGGCAGCTGGTGGGTGGTGCCGTCCACGGTCACCGACCCTTCGCCCATAGCCTCCAGCAGGCTGGACTGCGCCCGAGGGGTGCCCCGGTTGATTTCGTCGGCGAGGACCACGTTGGCGAAGACCGGGCCCGGTCGAAAGTGGAACTCGGCGGACTTGGGATCGAAGATGTTGCCCCCGGTGACGTCTGCGGGAAGCAGGTCCGGGGTGAACTGAACGCGGTGAAACTCGCCCCCGATGGCCTGGGCCAGGGTCCGGGCCAGGAGGGTCTTGCCCACCCCAGGAACGTCCTCCAGGAGTATGTGGCCGCGGGCCAGAAGGCCCACCAGGGCCAGGCGCAGGGTGTCCTCCCGGAGCACCACCGCCGCCCTCACCGCCTCGGTCAGCTGCCCCAGGATTCGGGCCGCCTCCGGCAGCTGGCGTTGGTTGACGGCCAGGCTCATCGCTTCATCTTAGAATGGAAGCCTGACCACTCCGCCCGCTCGGGCTGGTAACAGGGGCGTCTCAATGCCGGTATACGTCGACCTGGCTCAGTTTCCCCGTTTGGTGTGCCGCCGCTGCGGCCTGGTCGCGCTGGTGGACCCGGACCTGCCCCCCGACGAGCATGGTTCGCTGACCTGCCCCAACTGCGACAAGAAGCTCAGCCCACCCCAGGCGGTGGTCAGCACGAAGTCGCCGGTGGCCAAGGGCGGTTGGGAGCCCAAGCGGCGCCGGCCGACCCCGGTTTCAGGCCCGGTGCCCAGCAACGCGGCGGTGGGCCTCGCCATCGCGGCCATCTTCATGCTCCTGCTGATCGTTCTCTTCGTGGCTCTCACGGTCTTCTCGGTGCACGGTCCCGGCTTCGGATCGGCCGCCAAGTAAGCCCCAGGACGTGACCGACCAGCTCCCTTCCCCCAAACGACGCCTGCGCGCCGTCTACACCATCCCCGACGAGCCCTCGCAGCGAAGCCAGCGCGTGATCTACCAGTTGGAGGACACCGGCCACCCGGCGCTGCGGCTGCGCCCGACGGTGCGCGCGATCGACGATGATGGCGTGCGCCGTTACCTCTACCGCGTCGACGCCTTCTCCCGCCTCACCGGCAAGCACCTGGGCGAGGCCGAGGAGGTGGCCGCACCCGACAGCCCTGAGGAGTTCGCGGTGGCCGCCCACGAGTTCCAGTCGGAACCCTTCCGGCGCACCGTCGACGCGCTCAGCCGGGCCCTGGTGGACCAGCACGCCGAGGCCGAGCTCAAGGGGTAAGACCCAGCGATGTGGGCCATTTTCAGCAACGCCGCGGACCTCAGGGTCCGGGTCGAGGAGAACCCCCTGACGGTCGAGGGTGCCCCGCCGGAGCTGGAGGCCGCCCTGCTGCGCATCTTCTCCGAGCCGATCACCGCGATCGAGGGCTGGTTCGACCGCTTCGAGGGCCAGTGGGCCGACCGCGAGGTCACCCGTCAGCCGGGCGAGCCCAAGCATTTCGATTCTGTGATCGACCGGGCGCAGCGCGAGCTGGGTTTGCGCCTGGTCGAGCGGGGCGGCTGGAAACGCGACCCCGATGCCCCGCCCGTGCCGTCCTGACGGTCAGGTCGGGCGGGTGGGTGGCATGTGGGATTTGAACCCACGACCTCCAGGGCCACAACCTGGCACTCTAACCAACTGAGCTAATGCCACCGCGTCGGTGGTAAAGATTAGCCGGGAAGGTCTGAGGCTGAGGCTAAGTACGTGTACAGCCGCTGGAGGGCGCGCTCCAGCTCGAGACCGGCCAGCCGGCTTCTCAGCTCTACCGCGCCAGCGTTGGCTCCCGGGGGCGGCGCTGAAGATGCGGTTTCGGACGGGACTGCGGCGGAGCTGGTCGCTGGCGCCGAGGCCCTGGCCTGGCGACTCGCCGACGGCGCCGCCGCAGGCGTCGGCGTGGGATCGTCCCTGACGTAGCGATAGCTTGGCCCGGTCGGAGGTGGCGGCGGCGGGCTCACGATCGGCGCGTTGACGAAGATCTCGGTGTACATGATCACGCCGTTGAGCGGGTTGCCGTTGCCGGTCCAGGGCCCAGACGCCATCCAGGCGCCAACGCCAACCTGGTTGTAGTCGCCGAGGATGTTCGCTCTGTGGCCTGCGCTGTTCATGAAGGCGGTGTTGGCCTGGTCGACACTGGTGGACTGGGGCGAGTAGTTGTTCCAGGCGATGTTCTCGCCGGCAGACGAATACTGGATCCCGGCGTTGCTGATGGCGGGCCATACGTAGGCGCCGCAGCTGGGGATCTGGTGGGAGAAGAAGTTGCGCTCAATCATGTCCTGGGACCGGCCGTGCACCGTCTCACCGCTGCACACCGAGATGTTGCCGCCACGGGCGATGTTGTTGAGAGAAGCGTTGGGCTGAAGCGCGGGCTTGCCGTTGGCGGCGCGGTCCTGGTTGATCAGGTTGAAGAGCTGCTGCTCGGCGGAGTTGGCGTCGAAGCCGGCGGCCCTGGCCGGAGCCGGGCTAACGACGATGGCAGCCATGGCCAGCCCCGCGGCGACCAGTAGAGCGACCGCTCGGGAGCGGGGAATGCGGAGGGGAGTTGAGGCTGCAACCATGGCCGGCGCTCACGCTACTTGGCGGGTTTGACGGCTTCGCGCAGGTTGCGTGACGCGGTCGTGAGGGACCTGCGCCAGGTGCGTGACGACGGGAGCTATGCTCCCCAGGACCGTGTCCGCCCCGCTAGCTCAGTGGATAGAGCAACAGCCTTCTAAGCTGTGGGCCCGGGGTTCGAATCCTCGGCGGGGCGCCTCTCCCCTACTGCATGAGGAAGACGATATGGCCCTCGATATGGGCCCCGGAGCTGGCGTGCCCGATCTCGCGCACCGCACAGCTGGGGTCGCAGCGAACGGCGATGGTGCGTCCGCCGCCCTCGGTCGCCAGGAGGAGGTCGCCATCCTGGACCCCGGCGTCCTTGAGCGCGCCGGCGGTAAGGCGCAGCAGCGTGTCCGTCCCGGGCGAGAGCTGGTTGCCACTGGCCCGGTCGGCGACGTAGGCGCTGCCACTGGAGCCGATGAAGCCGAAGGGCACGAAGCCCGCGCTTTCGACGCCGACATCCTGCCCCGAGGGCAGCCCGGAGTTGGCCACCACCTTGGCCTGGCCGTTGGGGTCGACGGCGTATATCTTGCCGTCGAACTCACCGGGCCCAATCAGGTTGCCGCCGAACGAGCCGAAGCTGTTGGGGGCGATCGCCAAGCCTCCTTCGAACTTGGGCACCGTCGTGCCGATGCGGGTGACCTTGCCCTGGCAATCCACCGCGTTGACGGTGGTGTCATTGGCGCTGTCGCTGATCACCAGCAGGCGCTGGCCGAACTTACCCACGGTGTCGAAGACGACCCCGTTCATGTCGTTGACGCCGGGGATCTTGGCCAATTCAGTTGCCTTGCCGTGGGTGTCGATGTGAGTGATCCCCAGCGGCTGCGTCAGCCGCAGGGCAAAGGCCTGGTCGGTACCGAAGTCGCACCCCGCGAGATGGAGCCCCGGGGAGACCGCCAGGTAGGGCTCGGCGCCGGCACCGGTGAAGCCGTCCTGGCCCTGGGCGAACGGCTGGACCTGGTTGGCGTCGACCAGCACCAGTTTGTTGTTCGCCACCGCCATCATCCGCCCCGGCGTGCTCGTGCTCTGCACGTCGAGGACGCCGGTGATCTTCTTCCACTGCTCCCAGACCACGTTCTTGGGCTCAGTCGGGCCGTCCGGGGGAGCAGGCAGCGGGTGGACGAACTGGCGGTACGCGAGGTATCCGCCTCCGCCCAGCAGCGCCAGCACCAGGAGGGCCGCGACGGCGAGCACCCATCGCCGGCCACCCCCTCCCCCGTCGCTGGGAGCCGCCACGGGTATCGGAGGGGCGGGCGGCACCGGGGGCCTCGCCCCCTGCCCTAACGACGGCGTCTCCTGGGCCAGGGCCCGGATGAAAGCGCTGGCCGAGGAGTATCGATCTTTCGGCTCGCGCGCCAGGGCCTTGACCACCACCGCCTCCACCTCGGTGGGAATCTCGGGGTTGATGCTGCGCGGCGGCGGCAGCGGGCCGGTCTGGTGGGCGATGACGACGCCCATCGGGGTGGGGGCGCTGTAGGGAACCCGGCCGGTCACCATCTCGTAGGCGACGATGGCCAGCGCGTACTGGTCGGAGGCGGGCTCGGGCAGGCCCTGGGCCTGCTCCGGGGCCATGTAGTTGGGCGTGCCCAAGACCATGCCCGCGCTGGTCACCTGGCGGTCCGCACTCATCATCCGGGCCAGCCCGAAGTCCGACAGCATCGGCGTGCCCTCGCGGGTCAGGAGTATGTTCTGCGGTTTGACATCGCGGTGGATCACGCCGCGGGAGTGGGCATAGTCGAGGGCGGCGGCGATCGGGCGCAACATGTTGACGGCGTAGTCGGCGGGCAGCGCCGTTCCCAGCTGCTCGTCGAGGGTCCCGCCGTCGATGAACTCGGTGACGATGTAGGCGCCGCCGGTGATCTCACCGTAGTCGAAAACCGCCAGGATGTTGGGGTGCCGCAGGCCCGCGATGTTGATCGCCTCCTCACGGAACCGTGCCCGGAACGAAGGGTCGCCGGCCAGCTCGTCGGGTAGCACCTTGACCGCGACGTAGCGCGCCAGGGATGCCTGGTAGGCCTTCCACACGATGCCCATGCCGCCCCGGCCGACACGCTCGACCAGGGTGTAGGCCCCCAGTACCTGCCCCTCAGCTAGATCCACCCGCACAATGTATCGAATGGGCGTGAGCCAGGCTCAGGACTACATCGACCTGGTCGACTGGCGCCGCCGTGTCGGGGACCTCTACCGCCTCCAGGGCCCGGATGCTCTGACCGCCTTCCGAAGCGGCCGGGATGAGCTATTCCGGACCCATCCGCAGTCCCCCATTCCCGCGGCCGACCGTGCCGCCTTCAAGGGCCTCAGGTACTTCGACCCAGCCCCCGCGTTCCGTGTCACCACCCAGCTGGAGATGGCGGACAACGCCACCGATATCGTCATCGAGACCGGCGGCCCCGACGGCGACATCCACTACCGGACCGCGGGGCGGGTGGCCTTCGAGCTCGATGGCCGGTCATGCTCGCTCACCATCTTCTGGCTGGTCGGCTACGGCGGCGGGCTCTTCCTCCCCTTCCGCGACTCCACGTCGGGGAAGGAGACATACGGCGGCGGCCGCTACCTGCTCGACACCATCAAGAACACGTACGGGCTGGCGCTGGACATCTCAGCCGGCAGCTCCGAGATCACCCTCGACTTCAATTACGCCTACAACCCTTCATGCGCCTACGACCCCTTCTGGGCCTGCCCCCTGGCGCCGCGGGACAACTGGTTGGATGTGGCCGTGACGGCCGGTGAGAAAATCTACGCCCATGACTGACCACCTCAACCCCTACTTCGAGCTGGTCGCGCGGGCGATGACGCCGTTTGTCGGCTTCTTCACCAGCTCGGCCTACAGCCGCCGCGCCGGGGAGCCCGGCATCAGCGACTTCGTCGCCGGCAACCCCCAGGAGATGGCGGTGCCGGGGTTCGTGGATGCGCTGCGCAAATGGATCGAACCCCAGGACAAGGACTGGTTCGCCTACAAGCGGAGCGAGCCGGTGGCAACCCAGGCCGTGGCGGCGACGCTGCGCCAGGTCATCGGGCTGGAGTTCGAACCCGACGACATCGCCATGACCAAGGGCGCCTCGACGGCCATCGCCATGATCCTGCGAACGGTGGTGGGCCCGACCGACGAGGTCATCTACATCACGCCGCCCTGGTTTTTCTACGAGGGCATGATCCGCTACAACGGCGCCGAGCCGGTCAAGGTGCCGATGGACCGGGAAACCTTCGACATCGACGTCGAGGCCATCGCCGCCGCGATCACGCCGCAGACCCGAGCCCTGATCCTCAACACGCCACACAACCCCACCGGGAAGATCTACACGCCGGCGCGACTGGCGCGGCTGGCCGAGGTGCTGACGGCGGCGTCCGAGAAGAACGGCCGGCCCATCTTCATCATCTCGGACGAGCCCTACAACCGGATCATCTTCGACGGCAATGAGTTCCACAGCCCAACCGAGTTCTATCCCAACACCTTCCTGGTCTACAGCTATGGCAAGACGCTCCTCACCCCGGGCATGCGGCTGGGCTACATCGCGATGCCGCCCTCGATGCCAGACCGGGAGCGGCTCCGGATCGCCTTCCTGGTGACCGCCATGGCCGGCGGCTACGGCGTGCCTGACGCCGTGATGCAATACGCGACGCCCGACCTGGAGAAGGTATCCATCGATATACCCCACCTGCAGCGCAAGCGTGACCGGCTGGTCGAGGCGCTGACGGAGATGGGTTACGAGACGCATACTCCCGAGGCCACGTTCTACCTCATGGTCAAGGCACCGGTTGAGGACGACATCGCCTTCACCGAGAAGCTCGCCGAGCACGATGTCTTCGTGCTCCCCGGGGTGGCGGTGGAGATGCCCGGCTATTTCCGGCTCTCGTGCACCGCCAGCGACGCCATGATCGACAAGGCCATCCCCGGTTTCCAGGCGGCGATGGAGGAGGTGAAGGCGGGCGTCTGACCCCGCCGGGTCTAGATCTGCCGGTAGATCTGGGCCAGGTTCCAGCTCTCGACAATGCTGGCCGCCACCACCGCCAGCATCAGCGCCGCGGCACTGGCCTGGGCGATCCGCGGCCAGCCGCTCGACTCACTGCGCCAGAGCATGATCGCCGCCGGCAGTACCCCGAGGCTCACCACCGCCACCAGCAGGTAGGGGTTGGGCGTGAAGAGCTTGCCGTTGATCGCCGTGAAGGCGGTGGCGCCGCCGAGGACCAAGACCAGCAGAAGGCCCGGCACTGAAGGGCGCTTCACGGATTGCCAGACAAGGTAGCCCGCAACGGTGTAGAGGATGGGGTACAGAACGATGCGGTACCAGGCGTACCGTCCCTGGACCAGCACGTCGCCGATAGCCGTCATACCGGCGGCGTAGACGGCGACGGTGGTCGCCAGGAGCATCGGTCTGGGGCCCGTACGGCCGCGAACGATGATGGCGCCCAGGCCAAGCAGGCCCAGCAGCCACCAGCCGTCGTGGAAGGTCCTGCCGATGCCGGCGTTGTCGCTGAGGAACTCGAACCCCGCCATCAGCCCGTGCCGGTGCGTCTGCCACTCGGCCAGCACCGCCAGCCACAGGTTGAAGTCGAAGAGGGCCCCGTAGACGGCGAACAACCCAAAGCCGGCGGCACCGGCGAGCACGCTGGCAGCCGCCAGCCGCCACCGCCCCGATGCGATGAGGACGACGGCCAGGCCCCCGGCCAGGACCACGCCTGAGACCTTGACCAGAGGCATCAGCAGGCACAGCGCGACCACGCCGCCGACCTCGAGGCGCCCGCCCTCCCCGGTGTGGAGACGGTGCACCAGGATCAGTCCTCCCAGCAGCATTGGCGCCAACAGGGCTTCGGTCTCAACCTCCCGGCCGAGGAGGACGGCCCCCGGGGAGACAGCCAGCAGCACCAGTCCCACCATCGTGGCTCGGGATCCCAGCACCCGGCGCCCGAGGATGTAGGCCAGGTACATCGAGATCAGCCCCAGGATGATGGCGACCGGGCGAATCATGCTCAGGGTAACGTCGCCCAGCTCTCGGGCCCCGAGTAGATAGGCCCATCCCCCGATCAGCAGCGAGAACAGGGGCGGATGGTTGAGCCAGGGGTGAGTCAGGTTGTAGAGATCGCCGTTGCTGTAGCGGTAGACCTCGTAGTGGTAGGCGCTGAAGTATTCCCAGGCGTAGGGGACGTGCTTGGTGATCAGGGTCAGCCCGGCCCAGCCGAACTGCAGCGGGTCCTGGTTGTCGGCCAGGACCGGCGCCAGCGTGAACTCGTGGAAGCGCAGCGCACCGGCCACCGCGATGACGGCGGCTACACCCCAGATCTCCCAGCGCCGCCACCGCGGAGGCCGGCGCCACTCCTCGGTGGGATCCACGGCGGTCAACCGGGGCTGGATCGGCCGGGCGCGGGGCCCAGGACCACGCCCTGCGGGGTCGTCGGGTTGACGGCTTGCGCCTGCCTCCGGCGCGCCTGCTGCCATTCGAGCACCGGCCGCAGGTAGAGCCGGACCAGCAGACCCCCCAGCATCAGGACGAAGGCGCCGTAGATGATGGGGAGGCCCGGAGCGTAGGTCGCCTGCAGCCCTGTGTACCGGGCCAGGCGCGCGAAGCTGACCCGGTATCCCCCCGGTACCTGGACGGTCTGTCCCAGCAGCAGGCCGCCCTGCCATAGCGTCTTCATCTGGCTGACATCCAGGTCGTAGACGTTCTGGACTCGGTTGGCGTGGAGGTCGCCCTGGAACAGGATCATGGAGATGGCCGGGTTATTGGGGTTGGCGGTGCCGGCGCGGGTGTCCTGGCCGCCGCCCTGGAGGTCGGGCACAAAGAACATCCGGGCCCCCAGCTGCTGCCCCGGGGGTCCGGCTGCCGGCACCTTCATAACCCCATTGGAGAGCTGGGGATCGCCGAAGAACACCACCGGCTGGTCGTAGATCAGCTTGCCGGCCGGGTCGTATACCTGGATCACGGGCGCCCAGCCATAGTTGGCCTGGTAGAACTTGACGTCGTCGTAGGCCAGGTACTCGTTGACCCTGATGTCCTTCTCGGCGACCTTCTTGCCCTGGTCGAAGACCTCGGTGTGGCTGACAAAGTCCGACGGCCGGCCGTCGTTGTAGTAGGTGGCGTTGAACTTGTCGACCCGGACCTCGAAGCCACGGTGGGCCGAGGGGTTGAAGAGGACGCCCTCCTCGATCTGGTCGTACGAAGGCCGCGCCTCCACCACCGAGTCCCCCTCGACCACGTTGACGAAGGCGGTGAACCCGGCGGCAAGGTTGAAGAGCACGCCGAAGAGCAGGACGAAGAAGCTGAGGTGGAAGACAAGGCTGCCGGCCTCGCCCAGGAACTGGGGGTTGCGGGGCAGCTTCTTGCGCCAGCGTCGGTACAGGGCCATGCCTCGGGTGATGACGCAATTGCCCAGCGAGACGTACATCAATACCACCGCCGCGATCAGGGGCCAGGACTCGTAGACGGCAAAGAAGCCCAGCCGGTCGAACCACGGACCAAGAAGCGCGTGCGCCTGGATCCAACCACTGGCGCGCTCCGGTTGGATGGCGCGCTGGGGCAGCTCGGTGGCAACGATGCTGAGGCCGGCGACGATCGCCAGCAGGATGACCGCGGTGCGCATCCGCGATAGGGACCTCCACTCAAGCCAGAGTCGGTGCTTGATCGCGTCGCCCGGGCTCCGCTCCCCTCCCCTGGCGACGCCGGTCATGTCAGGCGCCCGAGCCCGGCCGGCTCCCGCGGGTCAGTCGGTCGCAGGGACTCGCTCCTTCTTGGGGGCAAGCTTGCGGAGGACCGCCCGAATCGGGTCGAAGTAGCGGTCGGCGACGCGCTCTTTCATCGGGATGATCCCGTTGTCGGTTATGTGGATGTGCTCGGGGCAGACCTCGGTGCAGCACTTGGTGATGTTGCAGAGGCCGATGCCGGCCTCGTCGTGGGTCAGCTCGGTGCGATCGAGGATGTCCTTGGGATGCATCTCCAGGCCCGCGATGCGGATCATGAAGCGAGGGCCGAAGTACTCGTCCTTGCCCTCATCGTGCTCGCGCAGCACGTGGCAGACGTCCTGGCACATGAAGCATTCGATGCACTTGCGGAACTCGATGACGCGATCGATGTCCTCCTGCATCATGACAAAGGGCACCGGCTCGTCCTTGGCATAGGTGAAGGGCGGGATCTTCTTGTTGACCTTGTAGTTCCAGCTGACATCGGTCACCAGGTCCTTGATCAGCGGGAACGTCTTCATGGGGTGGACGTGGATCTCCTCTTCGCCAAATTGGTCAACGCGCGTCTTGCACATCAGTCCGGGCTTGCCGTTGATCTCGGCCGAGCAGGAGCCGCATTTGGCCGCCTTGCAGTTCCATCGCACCGCCAGGTCCTGGGACTGGTTGGCCTGGATGTAGTGCATCGCGTCGAGGACCACCTGGCCGGGGACGTCAGGGACGTCGTACGCCTCCTCCTTGCCGCCGGAGCTGTCGCCGCGAAAGACCTTGAATACCGCCATTCAGCTGTCCATCTATGCCTTCACGACCTTGTTCTCGATCAGGTCGAGGATCTTGTTCTGTCCCTCGAGGATGTTGATCTGCTGCTTGGACATCTCGTGCAGCGCAATCAGGGTGTCGTGGTCCGACTCGGCGCGGGCGTCCTGGGCAACGGAGATGACGTTTTGACCGACCATGATCACGGCCAGGAGGACAAGCTGGAGGAAGGTGGTGCTGATCCACTGGACGTAGTCGTGCGGGGTCGCGACGACCAGCTGGACACCATTGTCGAAGGTGAGGCCGGGGAAGCCGAGGATGGCCAGCAGCGCGAACAGGTAGGCGCACCACATGGTGCCTACGCCCTTGGTGATCAGCAGCGCCAGCTGGTCGTTGAACCGCCCCATCGGGCCGGTGCCATGAATCTTGGCCCGGACCTCCTTGTGGCTGACCAGCTTGGGGTGATGGTCCTGTGGAGCCTGCCGGATTTTGTCGTCCCGGGCCTGGTGCTCGGCGGTGAGGGATGAGCTCATTCTCTGGTCTCCCTGAAGGTGCGCTTCACTGCCGGGTCGCCTGCAGAGCGGCCTGGCTCACCGCCGGCTTGTCGTCGATCAGGGCCGCGAGCTCCGGCGGCATAGGCTCCGCGGGCCGCTTCTCCAGCTGCACCTCGCCCTCCTTGAGGGTGCAGACGATGTTGACCTTGCCCCACTCGGGGTCGAGGTCGAGGTGGTCGAGGCGCCAGTGCGAGCCACGGCTCTCGGTGCGGTCGATCCCGGCGCGGATCATGGCCTCGGTGATTTCCAGCATGAAGCGTTGGTCGCGGCAGGCGTGCCAGCCGGGGTTGAACATCACCGACTCCGGAACAGCGAGGTCTTCGAGCCGCGGCTTCAGCTCGAGTAGCTTCCTGAGCCCAGTCTCCAGGCCTTCGCCGGTGCGGGCCAGGCCGTTGTACTCGCCGTTGATCTCCTGGATCTCGGCCATGAACTGGAAGGGGTTCTCGCGCTTGCCGGCTTCGTGGTTCTCGAAGGGCTTCAGCAGCAGCCGGCGCTCCGCCTCGATGGCGGACTCGTCGACCACACCCTCCCCTCGCTCCTTGGCGTAGGCGGCGGCTCCCTCCCCCGATCGCCGGCCGAAGACGAGGATGTCGGACAGCGAGTTGCCGCCCAGGCGGTTGGCCCCATGCAAACCTCCCGCCACCTCACCGGCGGCGAAGAGCCCGGGGACGGTGGTCGACTCCGCTGTTTCGGGGTCGACCTTGATGCCCCCCATGACGTAGTGAATCGTGGGCCCCACCTCCATCGGCTCCTTGGTGATGTCGACGTCGGCGAGCTTGAGGAACTGTTCGTGCATGCTGGGCAGCTTGCGCTTGATGTAGTCCGCACCCCGGTGGGTGATGTCGAGGAAGGCGCCGCCGTGGGGTGAGCCACGACCGGCTTCGACCTCCTTGTAGATCGAGCGGGCCACGATGTCCCGGGCGCTGAGCTCCATGCGGTCGGGGTCGTAGTCCTCCATGAAGCGCCGGCCCTCGCTGTTCTTGAGCCGTCCACCCTCCCCCCGGACCGCCTCGGTGACGAGGATCCCCCGCGCGCCCGGAGGCCAGATCATGCCCGTTGGGTGGAACTGGACGAACTCGAGGTCGATGAGCTCGGCGCCCGCCTCGAAGGCCATCGCCAGGCCGTCACCCGTCGACTCCCATGAGTTGCTGGTGAACTTGAAGACCTTGCCCCACCCGCCGGTGGCGAAGACCACAGCCTTGGCCCGGAAGACGACGAAGCGGCCGTCCTCACGGCGGTAGCCGAAGATGCCCGCGACGCGGCCGTCGGCGTCCTGGATTAGCCGGGTCATGGTGTACTCCATGAAGACGTCGATGCCCGAGTGGATGCCCTTGTCCTGGAGGCTACGGATCAGCTCCAGGCCGGTGCGGTCGCCGATGTGGGCCAGCCGCCTGTAGCTATGGGCCCCGAACGGCCGCTGGTTGATCTTGCCTGTGGGGGTGCGGTCGAAGATGGCGCCCCACCGCTCCAGCTCCAGCACCCGGTCGGGCGCCTCCTTGGCGAAGATCTCCGCCATCCGCCAGTTGTTGAGCCCCTTGCCGCCTTTCATGGTGTCGGAGAAGTGGACCTTCCAGCCGTCCTCGGGGTCGACGTTGCCCAGCGACGCGGCGACCCCGCCCTCGGCCATGACGGTGTGGGCCTTGCCCAGCAGCGACTTGCAAATCACCGCGGTCTTGACGCCGGCCTGGGCAGCCGCGATCGACGCCCGGAGCCCCGCACCGCCGGCGCCGATGACGATGACGTCGTAGTCGTGGGTTTCGTAGCGCTCGTCGAGGGTCATCGGCCTGCCCTCCCGCCCGCGGCTGCCAAGGTCAGAAAATGATCCTGGGGTCGGCGATGATGCCGTGGACGAAGAGCCGGACGTAGACGTCGGCGCCCCATACCGTGAAGAGGCTGACCAGGGCGAAGAGTCCGTGGCGCTCGTTGAGGGCGGTGACCTTCTGCCAAAGGCTGCGGCGGGTCCGCGCCGTCCAGCTGCAGGAGTAGCAGTCGAGGCTGCCGCCAGCCAGGTGCCGGAAAGCGTGGCAGCCGAAGGTGTAGGCCGAAAGCATCAGCACGTTGACGCCCAGCACCAATGTCCCCAGCCCGATCATCAGGTGGCCCTTGCTGGCGCCTTCGTGGACCACGAACGCATTGATGAAGTCAGCCAGCAGGAAGGCGACGTTGACGATCGCGGTGTATAGGAAGAAGCGGTGCAGGTTGTTGAACACCCATGGCAACGACTCTTCGCCTTTGTACCTGACCCGCTGCAGCATCGTGGGCGGCGGCTTGGCGCACGCAGGAGGCGCGAAGAAGGCGCGGTGGTAGGCCTTGCGGTAGTAGTAGCAGCTGGCTCGGAACAGCAGGGGTGACCAGACGATGTAGATCCCGGGGCTGATCACCAGCGCGCCGATGGTGGCGGCGGGAAGCAGCGGCGAGAAGAAGGGTGACAGGTAGGGGTCGGCGGTGGCATTACGGAAGTCGAAGAGCACTACGAGCAGCACGTAGATGCCGAAGAGCGTCTGGATGCCCATGAAGAACACCGAGTACGCCCACCAGGGAGCGTTAGTCACCTGGCTGGGAGGCTTGGTCTCCGCCGGAGGCGCGCTTATGGCTTCGGCCACTTTCTAACCTTGGCTCACCCTGTCTAGACGAATTCGGCGTTTGTTCCCGCGCAAGTTTAGCGGCGTTGCTATCATCCGCGGGGTCCGGCGCGATATCCGAGCGCGAGTTCGAGGTGTTGGAGGAACCTGATGCGGAAGAAGATCACGGTCGTCGGCGCGGGCAACGTGGGCGCGACCCTGGTGCAGCGGCTGGCGGAGCGTGACTACGCCGACCTGGTCATGGTCGACATCGTCGAGGGTCTGCCCCAGGGCAAGGCGCTCGACCTCCGGGAGGCGGGCCCGGTGGTCGGCTACGACACCTACGTCACGGGGACCAACAACTATCGGGACACCGCCGGCTCCGATATCTGCGTGATCACCTCGGGCCTTCCCCGCAAGCCGGGCATGAGCCGCGACGACCTGGTCGAGACCAACATGAGGATCGTCCGCGAGGTCACCCAGAAGCTGGTCAAGGTGTCACCCAAGACCATCCTGATCGTCGTCAGCAACCCGCTGGACGCCATGTGCCACGTCGCCCTCAAGACCTCGGGATTCCCGCGTGAGCGCGTTATCGGCATGGCCGGCGTCCTCGACACCGCCCGTTTTCGCAGCTTCATCGCCGATGAACTGAGCGTCTCGGTGCGCGACGTCCAGGCCTACGTCCTTGGCGGCCATGGCGACACCATGGTGCCGCTGACGCGCTATACGACCGTCGCCGGGGTGCCGGTGGAGAAGCTGATCGAGAAGAAACGGTTGGCGGCCATCGTTCAGCGCGCCCGCGACGGCGGCGCCGAGGTCGTGGCCCTGCTCAAGACCGGCTCCGCGTTCTACGCCCCCAGCGCGGCGGTGGCCGAGATGGTCGACTCGATCGTGCTCGACCAGAAGCGCATCCTCCCCTGCGCCGCCTCACTCAAGGGCGAGTTCGGCTACCGGGGGCTGTTCATTGGCGTTCCCTGCAAGCTCGGCGCCGAAGGTCTCGAGGAGGTGGTCGAGATCGACCTGAATGCCACCGAGAAGCGCCAGCTGGCGAAGTCGGCGGCCGCGGTCAAGGAGCTGGTCGGGGTCGTCGACCGGCTGATGAAGAAGGGCTGACCAAACCCCGACATAATGCTGTCGCGGCGCTCGCGTACGTTTTCCAGGTGAGCCCCACGCCAGCGTCCAGCTTCGGGATCGAACCCACAGGGGCCTTCCGCCTCGCCATCGCGCAGGAATACTTCGGCGGCTGGCCAACCACTTCAGCCGGCGACGTCGTGATGGCATTCCCGATCGAGGGATGGCGGGCCTCGGCTGGGGTGGTGATGCGCCAGGACGGCGGCACCGTCGATGGCATCGTCCACGGCGCGGGCAAGGAGGCCGAGCGCGCCTGGGAGCAGGCCCTGGCCACGGTGTCGCTGGACGTCGACGGCCGCGGGTTCGAGGCGGTGGCGAGGCGGGACGCGGTCGTGGGCCGCCTCTGGGCTGAGCACGGCAACCTGAGGCCCGTCCTCTTCCATTCGCCCTACGAGGCCGCCTGCGCCTTCCTCATCGGGCACCGCATCACCATCGCTCAGACACGGAGGATCCGAGCCCAGATGGCCGCGCAGCTCGGCGCCAGAATCGCCGTCGGCGACCAGACCTTCCATGCCTTCCCCACGCCTGCGAAACTGCTTGAGCTCGACTCTTTCGTCGGCGTGGCCGGGCCCAAGATCGAGCGCCTCCATGCGGTGGCGCAGGCGGCGCTCGAGGGTGGCCTGGCGCGCCGGCACCTGCTGGAGATGCCCGAGGCGGACGCGCTGGCCTACCTGAAGACGCTTCCTGGAGTGGGCGACTTCTTCGCCCAGGGCATCCTCAGCCGCGGCGCCGGCCTGACCGACTTCATCACCGACGACGACCTCACACCGCGGGCGGTGGAGCTGGCCTACGCGATGGGCCACCGCCCCAGCCGAGCGGAGGTCTTGGAGCGCGCCGAGTCGTGGCGGCCGTACCGCATGTGGGCTCTGGTTCTGCTGCACGTTTGGCTGCGCCGGCAGCCAAAGTCGGTGATCGGGCCGCGTCAGTTCGGACGGGGTGCCCGAGGGCCACGCAGGCCCCAGGGAGCGGCCTAGAGCAGGCTCGACCTCTGTGCCAGGCCGTATAGGATGCCGGGGAAGATCCCCAGCACCAGCGTCAGGAAGCCCGCCAGCACGATCGCCGCCGTCCCCCACGGGTCCTTGGCCGGGGCCACCTCGTCGCCCTCGGCGGGCGTGTAGATGACCAGCACCACGCGCAGGTAGTAGTAGAGCGAGATCGCCGAGGAGATGATGGCGATGATCGCTAGCGGGGCGTAGCCCACCCGGATGGTGGCTTCGAGGACGAAGAGCTTGCCCATGAAACCAACCGTGGGTGGGACGCTGGCCAGCGAGAGCATGAACAGGGCCAGCAGTCCACCCAGGACCGGCCGCCGCCAGCCGAGCCCCCGGAAGCTGTCCAGCCGCGCATTGTCGGAATCGCGGCCGGCGACCAGGCTGACCACGCCAAAGGCGCCGAACGTCATCACCCCATAGGCTGCGAGGTAGAACAGCCCGGCTGTCATCCCCGCCGGGCCCGCGACCACCGCCAGGAGCAGGTAGCCGGCCTGGGCCACGCTGGAGTAGGCCAGCATGCGCTTGAGGTCCTCCTGGCGCAGGGCGCCGATGGCGCCCACCAGCATCGAAAGGCCGGCCACGGCACCCAGCAGCAGTACCCAGCGCGAGTACGTGGCGGCGAAGTCGATGACGAAGATGCGTAGGAAAATGGCCACCGCCGCCACCTTGGTGCCCACCGACATGAACGCCACCACCGGGGTGGGTGCGCCCTGGTAGACATCGGGGGTCCAGGTGTGGAAGGGCGCCGCTGAGGATTTGAAGGCGACCCCCACCAGCAGCAGCGCGATGCCCAGCATGCTGAACAGCAGGGGGTCACCGCTGAGGGTGGGCAGCACGGTCGCGATCCGCGTGACGGACGTGGACCCGGTGCCGCCATACAGCAGGGCCATGCCGTAGAGCAGGAAGCCGCTGGCGAAGCCTCCGATCAGCAGGTACTTGAGCCCCGCCTCCTGCGAGGGCTCGGCCTGGCGGAGAAACGCGGAGAGAACGTAGAGCGCGATGGAGAGCAGCTCGATGCCGAGGAAGATGGTGATCAGGTTGGTGGCCGAGACCATCAGCATCATTCCCGCCAGTGCGGCCACCAGGAGAACGTAGAACTCGCCCTTGAGGATGCCCCGGCGGCGGAGGTAGCTCGGCGCCAGCGCCAGCACCATCAGCGCCAGGGCCATGACGACGACCTGGAAGAAAATGGCGAAGCCGTCAATGGCGATGGTGTCGTGGAAGAAGAGGTGGTTGACGCCGGGGGCGTTGAGCCCGCGGTTGGCGGCCGTCAGGTCGGCTCCGAGGGCGAAGAGAAGGCCGGCGGCGGTGATCGCCCCCAGGTATGACTTTCGGTGGTCGGGGATGAAGGCGTCAGCCAGGAGAAGGACGAGGAAGGTGGCTCCCACCGCGACCTGGGCCACCAGGCCCCAGTCCGTGGCGGTCATGCCCCCGCCCCCAGGGCACCGGCGATGGCGCTCACGCTGGCGTTGATGGCCGACACCAGTGGGGCCGGGTAGACACCGATCAATACCGCCAGCGCGGCCAGCGGCAGCAGCACCCAGAGGTCGCCGGCCGACAGCTCGGCGGCGGCAACCTCCCCGGTGTCATCGGCGCTGGGTCGCCCCGCCATCGTCCCCTGGAAGAAGCGAAGTGTGTACCAGGCCGCCAGCACCACCCCGCTGGCGGCCACCAGCAGCAGCCACCAGGAACGTGTGTATGTGCCCAGCATGATCAGGTACTCGCCGACGAAGCCGTTAAGGCCGGGCAGGCCGAGGGTGGCCAGGGCGACGACCAGGAAGACCGCCGTCAGCGCCGGGGCATGGCGGGCAAGTCCGGACATCGCGCCAAGGCTGCGCGTCCCGAGACGGGCTTCAAAGTGCCCCACGATGAAGAAAAGGGCGCTGATCAGGATGCCGTGGTTGATCATCTGGAGCAGCCCCCCGGCGATCCCCGCCGATGTGAGCCCGACGATCCCCAGCGTGATGAAGCACATGTGGCTCAGGCTCAGGTAGGAGACCATTCGCTTGGCGTCGTCCTGGCGCAGGGCGAGCAGGGCGCCGTAGACGATGCCAACCGCGGCCAGCGTCATTAGCAGCGGCCCGAAGCGTTGGGCCGAGGCTGGCAGCAGCGGGATGGCGACCCGGTAGAAGCCGTAGGGTCCGAGCTTGGACACGACTCCCGCCAGCACCATGACCACCGGGGTCGGCGCCGACGTGTAGGCGTCAGCGAGCCAGCCGTGCAGCGGGAAGAGCGGGGTCTTGATGGCGAAGGCCAGGGCGAAGCCGAGGAAGGCCAGGTCCGCGGCGCCAAGACCGAGGACCAGGCTGTTGTTGGTCAGTGGCGTTTGGGCCAGCTGGTCGAGGGCGAAGCTGGTGGTGCCGGCGCCGTGGGCGGTGAAGATGACGAGGATGGCGACCAGCATTGCCAGCGATCCGGCCCCGGTGTAGATCATCAGCTTGATGGCGGCGTACTGGCGGCGGCCCTCCCCGTACATCGCAATCAGGATGAAGAACGGCACCAGCACCGCCTCCCAGAAGACGTAGAAGAGGACCAGGTCGCGGGCCAGCACGACGCCCGCGGTGCCGGTCTCGATGAGCAGCAGCAGGGCTACGAAGACCCGCGGACGGTTTATTCGCTCGATGCGGGTGGCGAGGAGGGCGAGGAACCCGATCAGGGCGCTGAGTGCCAGCAGGCTGGCCGAGACGCCGTCTGCCGCCAGGCGCAGGTTGAGGCCGGCCTCGGGAGCCCACGCCTGGGTCAGCTGCAGGGTGGTACCGGTGGCGGCCGTCTGCAGCACCACCAGGCTGACGACCAGCTCCAGCAGGGCGGCCACGATCGCCAGGGAGCGGGCCTGGTCCCTGGGCACCAGGGGCAGAATCACCGCCGCCAGGGCCGGCAGCAGCAGCGCGACGAGGAGGATCACCGGAGCCCCACCCCGGCCACCAGCAGGGCCACCAACACCGCCGCGGCGAAAATCATGGCGTACGCGCGCAAGTAGCCGCTCTGCAACCGTCGGACCTGTGCCCCGGCGGCGGCGGCGAAGTCCGCCACCCCGTCGACGGCGCCGATGATCACCCGGCGCTCGAAGAACCGCAGGAGGGTGTTGCCGGCGACCCACAGCGGTCCCACAACCAGGGCTTGGTAGACGCGATCCCAATAGAAGGCATGGCCCAGCACCGGCACCGAGGTCGTGTCCGGCACACCGGCGGCGCTGGATGCCCTGACCTCCGGCCGCCCGAACCTCTGGTAGGCGATGCCGATGCCGACCAGGACGACCAGCAGCGAGAAAACGACGGCGATCGCGGAGATCGCCAGGGACGGATCAGGCCCGGTGCCGAAGACGTCCGCCGTGTAGTCGGTGAGCAGGTGCCAGAAGCCGGGCTGGATGACCAGGCCCGCCACTGCCGACAGCACGCAGAGGATCAGCACCGGGACCGCCATGACCTTTGGGGGGTCGTGCGGGCCGGTGGCCCGCGACGTTTCTCCCTGAGGTACCGCCTGCCCCGCGGGCTCGGCCAGGAACACCAGCCAGAACGCTCGCAGCATGTAGTAGCCGGTGAGGCCGGCCACCAGCGCCAGGGCGATGCCACCCAGCGGCGCGGCCGGCCCCGTGATCAGCCCGGCGCCGATGATCTCGTCCTTGGAGAAGGACCCCGACAAGGGAATCACCCCGGCGAGGGCCAGCGCCCCGACTAGGAAGACGGCGCCGGTCACCGGCATCCTCCGCCACAAGCCGCCCATCCGGCGCATGTCCTGCTCGCCGTGGAGCGCGTGGATCACGCTGCCCGCGGCGAGGAAGAGCAGGGCTTTGAAGAAGGCGTGGGTTACGAGGTGGAAGATCCCCGCGCTCTCCGCGCCGGCGGCGACGGCAAAGAACATGTACCCGATCTGGCTCATCGTGGAGTAGGCCAGCACCCGCTTGATATCGGTCTGGACGCAGGCCACCAGCGCCGCCATTAAGGCCGTCACCAGGCCGATGATCGCCGCCGTGGTGGCGGCACTGGTGGCGATGGAGTAAAGAGGATGGAAGCGAGCGATGAGGTAAACCCCGGCGGTGACCATGGTGGCGGCGTGGATCAATGCCGAGACCGGCGTGGGGCCCTCCATCGCGTCCGGGAGCCACGTGTGGAGGGGCACCTGGGCCGACTTGGCGACCGCGCCCACCAGGAGGAAGAGGCCGATCAGCTCGAGCGTGCCCTGGTCGATGCCGGGCAGCGCCGCAAAGAAGGCGCTGAAGTCCAGGCTGCCCGTGGCCCGGAAGACGATGAAGGACGCGATGGCGATGCCGACGTCCCCGATCACGTTCATCACGAACGCCTTGCGAGCCGCTGCCACCGCCGCCGGGCGTCCGCGATAGAAGCCGATCAGCAGGTAGCTGCTGAGACCGACCAGCGCCCATCCGATCGTCAGCAGGACAAAGTTGCGGGCCAGGACCAGCAGGAGCATCGAGAAGATGAAGAGGTTCATATGGGCGAAGAAGCGGGCGTAGTCCTCGTCGCCCTCCTCGTCCATGTAGCCGACGGCATAGACGTGGATCAGGCATCCCACCCCGGTGACCACCAGGGTCATGACCACCGACAGGGGGTCGAGGTAGAGGCTGACGTCGACGGTTGGCACGGCAACCCCGGCGGCCGAGCCGCCCGCACCGGTGAGCCAGTGGTAGACCAGGTGGTCCCCTGCCCCACCGCCCGAGAACAGCGCCGCGAGCAGGAAGAGGAGGAAGCTCAGCCCCACCGCGGTCGGCCCCACGATCTGGACCGTGCCCCGGTTGCGCGGGCCGTACAGGCGGTTGATGAAAAAGCCCGCCACGGGCAGCAGCAGGGCGACGACCAGCAGCTGGCCGACCGTCATCCCCGCATCTCGCTGAGGTCGTCGATGTCCATCGGGCGGCCGGACTTGTAGATCGCCACCATCAGCGCCAGTCCGACCACCACCTCGCTGGCCGCGACCGCGATCACGACCAGGGCGAATACCTGGCCCTCGCTCGATTGGTGGAACCGGGAGAAGGTGACCAGCGCCAGGTTGCCCGCGTTCAGCATCAGCTCAACGCACATGAAGACCACCAGGGGGTTGCGCCGGATCAGCACGCCCACCGCCCCGGTCACGAAGAGGAATGCGGAGAGGAGCAGGAACGCCCCCAGCGGCGGCATCAGCGACCTCGCGACAGGTACACAGCCCCAACCGCGGCAACCACCAACACCAGCGAGGTGACCTCGAACGGGTAAGCGAAGTCGTTGAACAGCGCCTGCCCGATCGCCTGGATGCTGCCCAGGGCGGCGCCCCCGGTGGCGGCGGCCTCGTCGGGGAACCGCCCCGGCGCCTTGCTGGCCAGGAACGCGATCGAGGCCAGCAGAGTGAAGGAGGCGCCCAGGAAGATGGCGACGCCGACCTGGATCGGCTCCCGGCTGGGGCTGTCCTCGCGCGCCGGGTTGAGCAGCGTGATGACGAAGACGAACAGCACCATCACGGCGCCGGCATAGACGATCACCTGGGCGGCGGCCAGGAACTGCGCCGAGAGCAGGAGGAAGAGCAGGGCCAGCGAGAGCATGTTGAGGACCAGGCTGAGGGCGGCGTACAGCGGACGGCGGCTGACAACGACGCCGACCCCGGACGTGGCCGAGAGCGCGGCGACGACCGCGAAGAAGATGGTCAGCACTCTCTCTCCCTCAGCCCGGCGTCAGCGGCTGCTCAACCGGCGCCCCCGAGGGAGTCAGTGCTCAAAGACACTTGCTGGTGACGCTCCAGGAGGTCGTCCTTGCTGATTACCAGCTTGTTGATGTCGTACTCGGAGATGTCGTACCGGGGCCCCATGGTGATGGCGCCAACCGGGCACGCCTCCTCGCAATAGCCGCAGAAGATGCAGCGCGCGAGGTTGATCTCGTAGCGGGCGGCGTAACGCTCACCTGGCGATACGCGGTTCTGGTCGGTGTTCTCCTCGGCCACCACCAGGATGCACTTTGCCGGGCAGGCGGCGGCGCACAGCTCGCAGCCGACGCACTTCTCCAAGCCGTCCTCGTAGCGGTGGAGGATGTGCCGACCACGATGCCGCGAGCTGATCACCGGCAGCTCCTCCGGGTACTGCACCGTGGTTGGCGGCCGGAAGAGGTGCTTGAAGGTGGTCCCCAGGGCGGTGGGGATGCCGAGCACGCTGTCGACGATCATGCCGGGCGCCTCCGCGGGGTGGCCGCCGGCGCCGCCAGGGCCAGCACGGCGACCAGCGCCAGGCTGACGATCGGGATCAGCCACACCTGGTCGAGGACGACGAACACCGCGGTCACTGCGATATTGACCAGGCTCAGCGGTAGCAGCACTTTCCAGCCCAGCGCCATCAGGCGGTTGTATTTCAGTCGCGGCAGGGTGGCCCGCAGCCAGAAGAGGACGAAGATCACCAGCGCCACCTTGAGCAGGAACCACATGACCCCAGGCAGCAGCGGGCCGCGCCAGCCACCCAGGAAGAGGGTCGCCGCGATGGCGCTGATGGTGATCATGTTGATGTACTCACCGAGGAAGTAGAGCGCCCACTTGAGGCCGCCGTACTCCGTCAGGTAGCCGGCGACCAGCTCCTGCTCGGCCTCCGGCAGGTCAAAGGGCGCGCGGTTGACCTCTGCGGTGGCGGCGACCAGGTAGAGGACGAAACCGAGGGGTTGGAGGACGATGAAGGGCACGTCCTTCTGGGCGTCGATGATGGCGCCCAGGTTGACCGCGGCCGCCAGGATGAAGACGCCCACCAGGGAGAAACCGAGGGCCATCTCGTAGCTGATCAGCTGGGCGGCGCTGCGCATCGCGCCCAGCAGCGAGTATTTGGAGTTGGACGCCCAGCCACCAAGCACCACGCCATAGGCCGTCATACCGCTGATGGCGAAGATGTAGAGGATGCCTACGTTGAGGTTGGCGATCGAGCCCCCGATGTCGTAGCCGAAGAGCCGGAAGTTCGGCGTGACCGGGATCACAGCGAAGGCGGCCACGGCGGCGATGACCATGATCATCGGGGCAGCGACGTAGAGCAGGTTGTCGCGGCCGGCGGGACGCGAATCCTCCTTGCTCAGCAGCTTGAGGATGTCGGCCAGCGACTGCAGCAGCCCGAAGGGCCCGGTCCGGTTGGGGCCGTTACGGACCTGCAGGTACGAGATGACCTTGCGCTCGGCGTAGATCAGGTAGGCGGCCGCCGTGGAGAAGGCGAAGATGATGATCGCGCTCTTGAGGACGGCGATGATGACCTCAGCCATCGGCGCCCTCCCCCACCGGCAGGGGCTGGTCCCACCAGCGCGCGCGCTCGCCGGCCCGTTCGATGCCGTAGGCCGGCACCGCTGCCACCAGGTCGCGCATGACGTCGGCTGGCTGCCGGTAGGACCACCCCGCCTCCCAGGCGTTGGCCAGGTCCTGCATCAGGCGCCAGTCGGGCGCGGTCCTGGCCACCGGCGGGATCGCCTGGCGCAGGCGCTGCACCCGGCCCTCGATGTTGGTGTACGTGCCGTCCTTCTCGGCAAAGGTGTGGAGCGGCAGGACGACATCGGCGGCGGCGCTGACCGGGCTCTCGAGAGTGTCCAGGGCGACCAGCAGGTCCACCCCACCAAGGGCCTTCTTCACCATTGCGTGGGTTGATATCGGCCCCAGCGGCGCCGGGCCCATCACGATCAGCGCCTTGAGCTGACCCGCCCCCGCAGCCTCCAACATCTCCCAGGTGCCCATCCCCGGGCGACCCTCGCGCCGTTTGTACCCGGGCCCGCTCTCGGGGAGGCAGCCGACGTCGGCGGCTCCGCGGGAGTTGGCGTGCGGAACCACCGTCAGCCGGCGCGCCTCCACTCCCCGCTCGCTAAGGCGCGCGGCGAGCGCCACGGCGTCGGCGGCCAGGCCCTCAGGGGCGATGACGCCGGCCAGGTGGGCGCCCTCGGGCAGCTGGTCGGCCAGCTGGCTGATGCTGCGGCCCTTGCCCAGCACCAGCTGGGTCCGGTGCTGGCGGCGCGCCTGCTTGAGGCGCAGCTCCAGGATCGGGGCCAGGTCGAGGGTGGGCTGGTCACCGACGATGTAGACGGCGTCGCAGTCCGCGAAGTCGTCGATCGCCAGGCGCCAGTCGGCGGGCCCGGGCTCGGGAGCGTCGAGCACGGTGCGGTGGTCGAGGTTGGGGCTGCCCAGCACGTCGCGGACCCATCGCTGGAAGAGGAAGAGCTCCTCGTTGGTGGCCTCGGGGCTGGCAATCGCCCCCACCCGATGGGCGCCGTGCTCCTGGACCACGGCCTGCAACCGCTGCGCGACGCTGGCGACCGCCTCCTCGAGCGCCACCGGGCGCGATTCCTCGCCACGCCCCAGGCGCGCGGCCTGGATGCGGCCCGGCTGGTTGACGAAATGGAACCCGTAGCGGCCGCGGTCGCAGAGCCAGCCGTCGTCGACATGCGGGTTCTCGCGCGACATGTAGCGCACCAGGCGGTCGTCGCGGGTCTGCGCGTTGACGCTGCAGCCGACGGCGCAGCCGTGGCAGATGGTCGGCGTGCCGCGCATGTCCCAGGGGCGGGCGCTGAAGCGCCAGTCGGCGCTGGTCAGCGCCCCCACCGGGCACAGCTCCATGATGTTGCCCTGGAAGTTGGAGTCCATCGCCTCGCCGTTGAAGGTGCCGATCATGGTGTGGACGCCGCGGTTGAGGAGCACCAGCTGGCCCTCCTCGGTGATCTCGTCGAAGAAGCGGACACAGCGCTCGCAGAGCACGCAGCGCTCCATGTCGAGCAGGATCCGGTCCGACAGCGGCACCGGCTTGGGGTACTTGACCTTCTCCTCGATGAACCGGCTCTTGCCCGGCCCGTGGTAGAAGGAGAAGTCCTGGAGGTCGCACTCGCCACCCTTGTCACAGACCGGGCAATCGAGGGGGTGATTGATGAGCAGGAACTCGAGCACCCCCTCGCGCGCCTTGACCACGTCCGAGCTCTCGGTGTTCACGACCATGCCGTCGTTGACGGTGAGCGTGCAGGCGGTGGCCAGCTTGGGCTGGTTCTCGATTGCCACCACGCACATGCGACAGGCGCCGATGGGCTCGAGCTTGCGATGGTCGCAGAAGTACGGCACCGGCGCGCCGTTGTCGTTGCACACGTGCAGCAGGGAGGTGCCCTTTTTGGCCTGAACGTCGCGGCCGTTGATGGTGACCGTGACCAGCTCGTCAGTCATCGGCGTCGACTCCCAGGAGGTGGGCGGCCTTCTCCCCCATCGGGCCCGGGCGGCGGCGAGGTGCCGGCACGTCCGCACCCACCTCGTCTCCCGGCGGTGCTGGCGGGGGTTCGGCCGGATGTGGCGTCTCCGGCGGGATCTCCTGCATCACCGGGATGGATGGGTTGACGACCACGTTGCCGTAGGGGCAGGCATGGGCCTCGACGTGGGCCCGGAAGTCGTCGGTGAACTGCTGCACCACCGACCGAATTGGCCACGCGGCAGCCTCGCCCAGGGCACAGAGCGACTTGCCGTCGATGTTGTTGCAGACGTCGACCATGAGCTCGATGTCCTCTTCGCGGCCGGTGCCGGCCTCGATCCGGCGAAGGACCCGTGACAGCCAGAAGGTGCCCTCGCGGCAGGGCGTGCACTTGCCGCAGGACTCGCGGTAGTAGAAGTCACCCAGCCGGCTGGCGTACTCAACGATGCACTGGTCGTCGGCGATGACGATGACCGCGCCCGAGCCGGCCATCGACCCCAGCGACCGGATCGACTCCGCGTCCATGGTGCAATCTCTGACCTGCTCGGCGGTCAGGAACTGGCTCGAGGAACCTCCTGGCTGCACCGCCTTGAGGGTCTTGCCATCGAGCATGCCGCCGCCAAGCTCTTCGATCAGGCCGGTCATGGGGATCCCCTGCGGCACCTCGTAGACACCGGGCCGCTTGACCTGGCCGCTGAGGCAGACCAGGCGGGTGCCGGTGGATTTCTCGGTGCCGACGCTCTTGAACTCGTCAGGCCCGTGCTCGACGATGAAGGGCACGTTGGCCAGCGTCTCGACGTTATTCAGGGCGGTCGGCGCGTCGTAGACGCCGATCGCCGCCGGGAAGAACGGTGGTTTGGGTCGCGGCCGGCCGCGGTTTCCCGCCAGCGACTCCAGGAGCGCATTCTCCTCGCCGCAGATGTAGGCGCCGGCGCCGCCATGGATGACGACGTCGAGGTTCCAGTCCGAGCCCAGGATGTTGTCGCCGACCAACCCGGCCGAGCGCGCCTCATCGAGGCAGCCTTCGAGGATCGACTGGATCTCGGCGTACTCGCCGCGGACGTAGATGAAGGCCAGGTCGGCCTCGACGGCACGGGCCGCGATGACCAGCCCCTCCAGCACCAGGTGGGGGTTGCGTTCCATCAAGTAGCGGTCCTTGAAGGTGCCGGGCTCGGACTCGTCGGCGTTGCACACCAGGTAGCGCGGGTGCTTGTCGGCCGGCATCAGGCTCCACTTCCGGCCGGTGGGGAACCCGGCGCCTCCGCGGCCGGTGAGGCCCGACTCACTGACCGCCTGGCAGATCTCCGCCGGGGCCATGGCCAGGGCCTTCTCCAGCGCCCGGTAGCCGCCCCAGGCACGGTAGCCGTCGAGGGTGGCCAGCCCGGGGGTGTCGATGTCGCGGGTTAGACGGGCGTGGGTCAGGGGTTGGGTTGCGAGGGTCACCCGTCGCCCTCAGACGACCGAGGTGGCTCGGCGGGCTCGGTGTAGCCGCGCTCCGCCGGGTGGTGCGCGTCTCGGAGCAGGAGGCCCTGGCCCTTGACCAGGTCGACCACGCTGCCCGCTGCCCCGGCGACGACGGTCTCCAGCCGGTTGGCCCCGGGGTTGGCCAGGTCGACCAGCGTCTCATCCTCGGCCGCATCGGCGCCGGTGGGCACCTCGTGGAGGCTCGCCTTGCCGTCGGGGCCCGCGACGGCCGGCGGAGTCAGCACCTCGACTGTGCCGGCACGCATCTGCGCGACCAGTGCCGACGCCTTCTCGGGCGACAGGTTCTCGAAGAAGCGGTGGTTGACCTGGGCCGCGGGGGCGCCGCCGCAGGCGCCCAGGCACTCCACCTCCAGTAGGGTGGCGAAGTTGTCCTTGCTGGTGCCACCGGTGGGCACCCCGAGCTCCTTCTCCAGGGTCCGGAGGACCGGCGCCGCGCCGTTGAGGAGGCACGACATGCTGGTGCACATCTCGACGACATACCGGCCGTGTGGCTTGAAGAAGAACATCGAATAGAAGCTGGCCACCGCCTCCACCGGCCCGGGTGGCAGCTCCAGGGCCCGCGCCACTTCGCCCATGCCCTCCGCGGTCAGGATGCCCTGGCGCCGCTGCAGGATCCAGAGGGCGGGCAGGACCGCCGAACGGCCGTTGGGATAACGGCGGCGCAGCTCCTGGATTCGCGCCACCTCGGCCTCCTCCAGGATCTCGTAGGGCCGGCCGGCGCCGGGTAGCTCCAGTGGGCTCACCGGTCGGAGTCGCCCAGGATGAAGTCCAGCGAGCCCAGGATGGCGACAACGTCGGCCAGGAGGTGGCCGACCACCAGGCGAGGGATGGCCCCGATCAGGCTGAAGCTGGGTGCCCGCACCTTGAGGCGATAGGGCTTGTTGCCGGCGTCGCTGACCAGGTAGTAGCCCAACTCACCGCGGGGGCCCTCGACGCCGACGTAGACCTCCCCTGCCGGCGGCCGGAAGCCCTCGGTGACAAGCTTAAAGTGGTGGATGACCGCCTCCATCGAGGTGTCCAGCTCATGACGCGGCGGGATCACCACCTTGCGGTTGTCGATCACCACCGGGCCCGGCTTGAGTCGGGCCAGGGCCTGTTCCACGATATTGATCGACTCCCGCATCTCGTGGATGCGGACCAGGTATCGGTCGTAGACGTCCCCATGGGTGCCGGTGGGCACGTTGAAGTCGTAGTCGTCATAGCCCGAGTAGGGCGCGTCCCTGCGCAGGTCGTGGGCCACCCCAGAGGCCCGCAGAGTGGGGCCGCCGAGGCCGTAGTCCATGGCCTCCTCGGCGCTGATGACGGCGAGGTCGCGGGTGCGGTCGGTCCACAGCGGGTTGTCGGTGAGCATGCTCTCGTAGTCGTCGACCTTGCCGCGAAAGTCGTCAACGAAGGCCTGGACGGCGTCGTTGAACTCGGGCGGCACGTCGGCCATCAGGCCGCCGACGCGGATGAAGCTGGTCATCATCCGAACGCCCGAGACCATCTCGTTGATCTCGAGTATCTTCTCGCGCTCGCGCCAGCCGTAGAGGAAGGCCGACTGCGCCCCCAGGTCGAGCGCGTGGGTGCCCAGCCAGACCAGGTGGCTGCCGATGCGGGCCAGCTCGACCATGATCACCCGGATCCGCTGGGCACGCTCGGGCACGGTCTCGCCCAGCAGCTTCTCTACGGTCAGGGCGTAGCCGAGGTTGTTGCCCAACGGGCTGAGGTAGTCCATCCGGTCGGTCAGCGGCACCGCCTGGTGATAGGTGAGGCGCTCGAAGTCCTTCTCGAAGCCGGTGTGGAGGTAGCCGATATCGGGGTCCGCGTAGCGCACGATCTCGCCTTCGACGCGCAGCACGATGCGCAGCACGCCGTGGGTGCTGGGGTGCTGAGGGCCCATGTTGAGCTCCATCAGCGGCCCTTCAGGGGTGTCGCCGATGAGGTTGAGGCCCTCGACGAACCCCGTTGCGGGCGCCTCGCTCACTGCTCTGACCCCTGCGGCACCGCCGCGTCGGGCGGGAAGCTGCCGCGGTCGGTGAACTTGACCGGCTCGCCGAAAGAGACGTAGTCCTTCCGCAGCGGGTATCCCTCCCAGTCGACGGGCATCAGGATGCGGCGCAGGTCGGGATGGCCCTCGAACTCGATCCCGAAGAGGTCGTAGACCTCCCGCTCCAGGTAGCCCATTCCCTTCCAGATCCCGGTCAGTGACGGCACCTTGGGCAGGCCCTCGAGGCGGTCCTCGACGCCGACCTTGACCCGGATGGCGGCCTGCAGGTGGAGGCTGCGCAGCTGGTAGACCAGGTCAAAGCGAGGCTCTCGGTCGAGCCAGTCGACCGCGGTGCAGAACAGAGGCATCGTGAACCGAAGACCGGCATCCTCTTTGAGGACGCGGCAGGCAAGCACCAGGTGGGTCGCGTCCAGCTTCAGGGCCCCTTCGGGCGGCGTCTCTTCGATCTCAACCCCCGCCCCCGGCAGGTGCTGGCTGACGATCTCCAACGCCTTCTCCAGGGCAGCCCGGTCAGCGGGTGGGCCGTCGGCGGCGCCGCTGGAATTGGCGCCGTTGACCTGTTCTTCTGGCACTTGTTTCAGGCGCTCGCCTGGATCAGGCGACGGCCTGGGCGCGGATCTTTCGCTGCAGCTTCAGGACGGCGTCGAGGAGCGCCTCGGGGCGGGGCGGGCAGCCGGGAACATAGACATCGACGGGGACCACCTTGTCCACGCCCTGGACGATGGCGTAGTTGTTGAAGACGCCGCCACAGGAGGCGCAGGCGCCCATCGAGATCACCCACTTGGGCTCTGGCATCTGGTCGTAGATCTGGCGCAGCACCGGCGCCATCTTCTGCGACACCCGTCCGGCGACGATCATCAGGTCGGCCTGGCGGGGGGAGGCTCGGAAGACCTCGGCCCCGAAACGGGCGAGGTCGAACTTGGGACCACCGGTGCCCATCATCTCGATGGCGCAGCAGGCGAGCCCGAAGAGCGCCGGCCACATCGAGTTGTAGCGTCCCCAGGCGACCACCTTGTTGACGGTGGTGGTGACGAAGTTGTGGCCCAAGGAGGCGGTCAGGTGATCGCCGGCCGAGGGCGGCAGCGGATGGGTGTGTGGCTGGTTGGGGAACATGATGGGCGACTGCCGCTCGGTGTGATAGGGCGTGAAGTCGGGCTTGGCCGGGGGCTTGGGGGTCTCGATGCTCACCAGCGCGCCCCTACTCCCAGTCCAGCGCGCCCTTGCGCCAGACGTAGACCAGGGCGATCGCCAGCACCCCGATGAAGATCGCCATCTCGACGAGCCCCCGAACCGACAGCTGCCTCACCAGCACGGCCCAGGGGTAGACAAAGATGGCCTCGACATCGAAGACGATGAAGAGCATGGCGGTGAGATAGAAGCCAACCGGGAGTCGGCGCCTTGCCGTCTCACCGGGGACGATCCCGCATTCGTAGGGAGCGGCCTTGGTCGGCGACGGGCTCTTGGGACCGAGCACGGCGGAGAGCACGATCGCGATGCCCGCGAAGGCGACCGCGGCCAGGAAGAAGATCAAGAGGGGAACGTATTCGCTCGCCATCCCGCGCAATTCTAACTACAGGCCACGCCCGCGGCGTGGTCGACCTGACTGCCTCGTCAGGCCCGACGGGTATCGGCCAGGAGCTTGTAGGTGACGCCCAGGATGGCGCCGTCGAGGAGGAAGTTGGCGAGGAAGCTGTAGGCGCGGCGCTTGAACAGGAAATAGCCGAGGGCCCCGAAGGAGGAGGCCGCCTTCCCCACCATCAGGTAGCGAACCAGCTCCTCCCGCCGGACCCTGTCGTCCGAGGTCGCCGCCTGGGCGGTGATCGCGGTGATCAGGGCCATGTATGCCATCGCCAGGACCACCCAGAGGTTGTCGGCGTCGACCGGGGACTCCTCCATCTTGACCAGGCGGGCGCCTCGGTTCATGCTCCCCGTCACCCGGCCCGGCAGCAGGTAGAAGGCCGTCCCACCAAGCATGAACAGCGGCGCCCATACCGTCAGCCAGGTCTTCAGGCGCTGGTCGGCAGTGGAGTTCATCACGATCCCCGATCGGGCGGGGTCGAGCTCAATGACCGCTGACACCGAACCTTTATAGCACCGACGGCGATTGGCTATGTCCTGCTTGCAAACGCGAACAGGCGTTCGCTACACTCTATCCATGGCACTACCACTCAAGATTCATTGCCAACGGTGCGGCCTGCCCCAGTGGCTGCCGCCCCGGCAGGCTGTTGGCGCGCGGCGCCTGGCATGCCCCCGCTGCGGCCATCGCGCATCGGCCGAGGCGCTGCGCCTGGTCCGCGAGCGAGCCAGGGCGCAGCGGGAACCCGAGCTGAAGCTGGCTTCTTAGATCCAGGTAACGTCGCCGCGCTGCGGCAGCGAAACCGTCGCGGGGCGTTCGCCTGGTACGGGCCCACCCCGCTGCTGGGCGGCCATCCAGCGCCGGCGCCGGCCCGCCATCATCTGCCAGGCCATCAGCGCGGCCCAGCGGCGGCGACGATGGCGCCCGTGGCCCCGCCCGTAATCCGACCCGGCATGGTCTCGGGCTCCCCAGCAGTGTCCGCGCGCGTGCCTGTGGTCAGCCATCCTTGCGCTCTCCGACGGTCACCTTGACCTCCGTGACATCGCCGGCCCGGACCAGCTTCAACGTGGCCGTGGAACCCACGCTCAGGTTGCGCAGTGCGCCGAACAAGGACCTCATCCCCGTGACCGTGGCTCCGTCGATGCCCACCAGGGTGTCACCCTGGAGGATGCCGGCCTCAGCCGCGGGACTCCCGGGCTCGACACTGATGACCATGACCCCGGAGTCCTGGCCAACTTTGCCGCGTAGCTCGTCGGGGAGGTACACCGGCTGGCTCCCGATGCCGAGATACGGCTGCTTGACGCGGCCGTCGGCGACCAGGCTCTGGGCGACGCGCTCGGCCACCGCCACGGGCAGTGACTTGGTCGTGCCCTGGCCGTAGTACCAGCTGTTGATGGCCACGACCTCGCCCTTGGCGTTGACCAGTGGCCCGCCTGAGAATCCCTGGTAGAGCTGGGCGTCGGTGAGCACCAGCCCGTCCAGCCCAGCCCCACGCCAGCCCCGCTGGCCAGAGGCCACCGAACCCACCACGCCAATCGACGCGCGCAGGTCGTCGGCCCGGCCGATCGCCAGGACCAGCTCGCCCACCCTGGCGCCGGCAGCCCTGGGCGCTGCTTTCGCGGCCAGGCCCTCGACCTTGAGGACGGCTATGTCGGTGGCTGGATCACGGCCGACGACGGTGGCCGTGTAGTCCTTGGCGCCGTCGTTGACGCCGACATTCTCGTCCGACTCCAGTACGTGGTTCGACGTCAGCACCAGGCCCTCGCCCCAGACGACCCCGGTCGCTCCGCGGCCGCGCCGCCCGGTCACGGTCACCGTGCTCTGCCCAGCGCTCTCCACAACGCCGGCGAGCTCTTCTGAAAATGCACTCAATGTGTCTGCCAAGTGATTGCTCCTGTGAATTTGACTGCCGCTATCACCGTAGGCCCGGTCCCGCGCCACCGACATCACCCGATCGGGCAGGTCAGACGACGATCCAGCCCAGGCGTGCGGCGCGGGCGACGGCGTCGGCCCGGCTTCGCGCCCCGAGCTTGCCGAGCACGGCGCCGACGTGGAACTTGGCGGTGTGGGAGCTGATGTGCAGCCGGGTCGCGATCTCCGCGTTGGTCATTCCCAGCGCCAGCAGCTGCAGCACCTCCGACTCGCGGCTGGTGAGTCGCTCCACCGGCACCTCGCCGCCGGCGGTGGCAGGCTCGGGGGCGACCAGCCGGCGCAGCTCCTCTCGCCCCAGCACCGCCAGTCCCTGGCCAAGCACCTGCAGCGCCGCCGCCATCATGTCCCCGTCTCCACCCGAGGGCAGGACGCCGCCTGCTCCCGCCAAGATCGCGTCCTCCGGCGACGAGCCGTTGAGCACGGCCAGAACGGGCACGGCGTCGTGGTCGGCCGTCAGCGCCTCGATGGCCGTGAGGCCGGTGTCGTCGGCGGGGTCGAGGTGAACGACGACAACGTCGGGCTCAAGGCGGACTGCATCAGCTGCGGCTGACGCCGGGACGGTCGCGCCGACCAGCTCGACGCCGGCCACGCCCTCCAGCAGCGCGGTCAGGTCGGCCTGTGCCGCCAGGCCGGCGGCCACCACCAGGATGCGCATAGGAGAGCAACCGTAGCGCGGCCGCAAGGTGGTCGCCGAATTCGCGTTGTAGGTGCAGAGGATACAATCCGAGTTCGGGGTGCCATGAGCGCCTCAAGTGGGTTAGGAACCTGAGGGACAGCTGTTGAGCGCTACAGCGGGCGCCGGCGATCGACTCGAACGGCGCGACCTCCAGGCGCGCGCCTACCGGGACCGGCTGGCGCAGTGGTTGGACCTGCACCCAGCCAGCCTGGCGGCTCTGGGCCGGGAGCAGCTCCACGCCCTGACGACGCTGCTCGACACCGCCCGCCTGAGCTCGGGCCGGGCCCGGCAGCTGGGTATCGAGCTAGCGGACCTCAAGTCCACGGCCCGGGACCTGGAGGAGCTGGCCCGGCGGGACACGCTCACCGGTGCCGCCAACCGTCGCGCCGTCGAGGAGCGCCTGCTCGAGGAGTGGGAGCGGGCGGTGCGGTACCAGCGACCCCTGGCCGTGTTCATTGCCGACGTCGACCACCTCAAGCAGGTCAACGACGAGCACGGTCATCCCGCCGGGGACCGCCTGCTCAAGGCGGTGGCCAACCGGCTTCAGTCGGTACTTCGCTCGGGGGATATGTTCGGCAGACTGGGCGGCGACGAGTTCGTGGTCATCTGCCCTGAGACCACGGCCGAGGTGGCCGACCAAGTGGCCCACAAGCTGATCGAGGCCGCCACCGCCACAGCGGTCGACACCGGCGACCAGAGCATTGACGTCAGCCTGAGCGTCGGCTGGGCGGTCAGCGGGGGCGAGGAGCAGCCGCGCCAGCTGCTGTCAGCGGCGGACGATGCCCTCTATGCGGCGAAGGCCGGTGGCCGGGGCCGAAGCCACGGCCCCAAAAGTGACTAGACCCTGGGCAGGGGTATGACGTACCCCAGCATGAAGAAGAAGAACAGGACGCTGGCGCCGATCACGAAGAGGTGGAAAACCTCGTGGTAGCTGAACACCTTGCGCCATAGCGGCGGCCACTTCAGCGCGTAGCAGACGGCGCCGATCGAGTAGAGAACGCCCGCGGCCAGGATGAAGGAGCCGCCGGTCAGCCCCACGCTGGCCAGGATCTTGGGAATCGCCGCGATCGCAACCCACCCCACCATGATGTAGAGCGCCGTCATCAGGCCGCGTCGCATGGGAACGCCGCTGACGGTGACGGCGATGCCGGTGAGGGCGAGCACCCAGACCACCGAGAGGATCCC